>NZ_JBVKDQ010000008.1:0-123458 GCF_055633755.1 Amycolatopsis sp. NPDC114484
GATGGGTCATCGAGAGGACGATCGCCTGGCTGACCGGCTACCGACGCCTCACCATCCGCTACGAACGCAAACCCAGCCACTACCTCGCCTTCCTCGCCCTCGGCGCCGCCATCACCTGCTACAAGAAACTCACCAAATGAGACATGCTCTAAGGAGGTCCGCTGTGCTTCACTCCCGGTTGCTGCAGTACATCGACGAAGTGGCGCGCCTCGGGTCCATCCGCGCGGCCGGCGCCCGGTTGCACGTCGCGCCGTCGGCGATCAACCGGCAGATCCTGCTCCTGGAAGCGGAACTCGGCCAGCCGCTGTTCGACCGGCTGCCGCGCGGGATGCGTCCGACGCCCGCCGGGGAAGCGCTTCTCGCGCACGTCCGGCGCACGCTGCAGCAGTACCGCGAGACCGTCGCGGACATCCGCGACCTGCACGCACTCGGCAGCGGCGAGGTCGTGATCGCCACGATGACCGGCCTGGCCAGCAGTGTCGTCGCCACCGCCGCGGCGGCGTTCCGGGCCCGGCATCCGCGAGTCCGGATCTCGATCCGCACGATGACGACCCCGGACATCCTGCACGCGGTCGAGGCCAGCGAAGCCGACCTCGGGCTCGGCTTCAACGTGCCGCCGTCGGCGCACATTGAGGTCTGCTGGCAGATGAACACCCGGCTCGGCGTCGTCGTCGCCCCGCACCATCCGCTCGCCGGCGCGGACCCGATCCCGCTCGCGCAGTGCCCGCCCTACCCGCTGATCTTCGCCGACCGCTCGATGGTCATCCACGGCATCGTCGCGGAAGCCTTCGCCAAGGCCGGTCTCGACATCGAACCGGCCTTCCACACCAACTCGATCGAGACGATGAAGCGGCTCGCCGCGTCCGGCGACGCCATCGCGTTCCTCAGCGAATTCGACATCGCCGAGGAGATCCGGGACGGCCGCCTCGTCTTCCGTCCGGTCCGCGACGCGTTCAGCAACAACGTCGTTTCGTTGGTACGCCGGGAAAAACACGGCCACGGCCTGGCGAGTCTGTTGCTGGCCGAGGACATCGTGGGCGCACTTACCCCCGCCCCCCGCCCCCCGTGTTCCGGCGAAAGTCCGTGAGGGGAACCCTGAGGGAATCTGATTCCCTCAGGGTTCCCCTCACGGACCTTGGCATCGCGCCGCAGGCCCGGCGGCGGGGCGAGAATTCCAGGGCGCTACCCAGAAACCACACTGGGGCAGCGAGAGGCGAGTCAGTCGGTGAGCGTGTCCGTCGGCAGCAACGCCCGCAACCGCCGGGTCGTCGCCTCGTATTCGACGTACGCGCGCGAGTTGTCCGGCCCGCCCGCCGCCATCAGTTCGTCGTGCGCGATCGCCTGCTCCGCGATCACCGACGCGAGCAGCACCAGGAACCGGGCGGAGCGTTCGGAGCGGATCGCCATCTCGGCGGAACCGGGAAGGCCGCGCTCGGCGAACCCCTCGAACGCGGCGGTGTTCTCGCGCTGTCTCTCCGCCAGCAACCGGCAGGTCGCCGATTGCTGGCGGAGGTGGTCGGCATAAGCCAACTGCGGCGAAGCGGCGTCCCCGGGTTGGCTCACGCCCGACATGATGCCCGGTCTCCGCCGCGGACATCCACTGGATCGGTTTTTAGAGCACGACCACCGTGAAGACCGCGGAGACGGCGGCGGTGAACAGGGTGGATTCGGGGTGGAAAACCCGCAGCGTCAGACTTCCGGACACGTTCAGCCGGACGCCGAGGTCGAAGTCGTTGTCCGGCGAGCACGAGGTGGAGGCGAGGTTCACCCAGACCCCGGCCCGGGTTTCCTCCTGCAGGTACAACATTCCGTCGTCGGCGGCGCGACCCGCCGGGCCGGTCGCGAAGTGCCCGTGGATCCGCAGCTGTTCTCCCTTGCGCACCTTGGACTTGACCGGTCCGGCCTTGAGGCGGACGGACTTCTTCTTCCCCGCCTGGTGCGCGGCCGGAGCACTGGCCTGCGGGACGGCCGCCTGGGCGGGCGCCGTCAGGCAGAGGCCGCTGAGAGCGAGGGACAAGGCGAGACCGGCCCATCGGGCAGGTCGCCGCATCGACGTCGTAGTCATGGACCCAGCGCAATGCACCACCGTTCGCTCCGCTGGCCAACTCCCTCGACTGTCAGGGGACAGCCGCCGGCAAGAGGGACAGCGTGACCGTCCCCAGAAGTTTCGTGACAGTGTTTTAAAACGGTGTTATGGTCACTTCCGCAACCTCAAGGAGGCGACCATGCACGGCCCAGTCCAGTTGTTCACCGTCATCGCGCTCGTATCGCTGCCCACCGTCATGTACGGCGGCTACGCGCTCAGCGGCGTCCTTCGCCGCGGTGACCTCACCGAGAAGCAGCGCGGATTCTTCCGCGCCGGACACGCACACGCCGGGGTGCTGCTCGTCCTCACGCTCGCCGCGTTGCAGCTGGTCGAGCACGGCGGGCTCGGCGACACCGCGCGCTGGATCGTCTGCTTCCTGCTGCTGTTCGGCGTGCTCGCGCAGTCCGGCGGGTTCTTCATCGCGATGCTGCGCACCCGCGTCGGCATGAGCGTCACCACCGGCGGCGCGGTGCTGCTCGGCGCGGCCATGCTGCTCACCGCCTACGGCGTCGCGTTCCCCTGACGAAATCGCTGGCGCCGGGTCGTTAAGCTTGATGACGTGCCTGAATACCTGTCGACTGCGCCTGTCAAGGGGACCCGAGACTTCCTCCCCGCCGAAATGTCCGTCCGTACGCAGGTGTTCGGCCATCTCTACGACGTGCTGGAGCGCTACGGCTACCTCCGCTACGACGGTCCGATCCTGGAGCAGGCGGAGGTCTACGAGCGGAAGTCCGGCCAGGAGATCGCCGACCAGCAGCTGTACACGCTCACCACGCGCGGCGGCGAACGGCTCGCGCTGCGCCCGGAGATGACGCCCTCGGTGGCCCGGATGATCGCCGGCCACGCGAAATCGCTGTCGTTCCCGGTGCGCTGGTACAGCCACCCGAACTGCCACCGCTACGAGCGCCCGCAGCGCGGCCGCGTCCGCGAGCACTGGCAGATCAACGCCGACATCTTCGGTTCGGAAAGCGCGAACTGCGAGATCGAGATGTTCGAGCTGATCCACGACCTGATGGGAGCGGTCGGCGCGACGCCGGACATGTTCGCGGTGCGCGTGAACGACCGGAACCTGCTGTCGTCGGCGCTGACCGATGTCGTCGGCATCTCGCCGGACCACCTGTCGCAGGTGTTCGCGCTCGTCGACCGGTGGGAGAAGACCTCGGCCGAGGAGCACGCGGCGAGCGCGGCCGAGATCGGGTTGTCTGACAAGCAGTACGAGAAGCTCGCCGAGACGCTCAGTGCCGGCCCGGCGCTGCTCGACGAGTTGCCCGCGGAGGTCAAGGCCGAGTCGAACCTGGTCAAGGTGCTCTCCAGCAGCGCGGCGAGCCTGGTCCGGTACGAGCCGCTGATCGTGCGCGGGCTGGCGTACTACACGTCGACCGTGTTCGAGGTCTTCGACACCTCGCCGCAGAACCGCCGCGCGCTGTTCGGCGGCGGCCGGTACAGCAACCTCGCCTCGATGTTCACCAAGGAGCAGATCTCCGGCATCGGGTTCGGCATGGGCGACGTGACGTTGATGGACTTCCTCGACACGCACGGCCTCACGCCGCAGCCGCGCAGCGAGGTCGACGTCACGGTCATCCCGGTCACCGAGGACCTGGCGGACCCGGCCCGCGACGTCGCGACGGCGCTGCGGAAGGCGGGCCTGCGCACGTCGACCCCGCTCGAACTGCGCAAACTGGGCAAGGAGCTCACTCGCGCGGACAAGGCGGGCGCGGTCGCGGTCGTCATCGTGGGCGAGGAAGACTGGGCGGCGGGCCGGGTGACGGTCCGGAGCCTGGCCACCCGCGAGCAGCAGCAGGTGGCGCTGGCGGACGTGCCGGCGGCGGTGCGGGCGATGGTCTCGCCTGCCTGATTTCCCTGAGGCGGGCGTCGGTCTCCGGATCGGCGCCCGCCTTCTTTGTCCGCCGAGTGGCGGATCCGGTGCGGTTTCGTCACTCACGGCAGCCGGCCGCCGATGAATCGGCCACCCGACTGGACGCTCCACAATGGACACTCAAGATCGTCGCCCCGCGTCGCGCGCCGCGGGACGATGGTCCACTGACTGGGACGGCGGCCGGGCTAAATCCAGGTTTCTCCGGCTTCTCGGGCCTGGTCGGCGCCCTCGGCGTTGAATCGAGCACGCTTGGTTGTCGTTGCGGGGTCGTCATGATCGGTTCTTTGTAGTACCCTTGCGTAGTCGAGGTTGATCGCCTTCGTTGCGAACCCTTGACTTGGCCTGTTGCCGGAGGTCGACCCCCAGGGCTTCCGGTGACAGGCCTCTTAACTTTTCTGGCGGACTTTCCCAGCGGGCTCTGGGTCCTGCTCAAGACGGCGATCGTTGCTCACATGAGCGTCGCGGCAAGGGTTCCGCCGAGTTCGGTCACCGCTTCCAGTTCGGCCTTGCCCGGTTCGCCCGTCACGAGCACCGGCTCCGCCACCCGGGTCCAGCCGAGTCCGGTCGTGATCGCGTCGAGTTGCCGCACGGTCCCGGACGTGTCGTTGTTGCCGTGCACGTACGCCCCGAACGGACGCCCTTTCGTCGCGTCCAGGCACGGGTAGTACACGGTGTCGAAGAAATGCTTCAACGCACCGCTCATGCTGCCGAGGTTCGCCGGCGTGCCCAGGAGGTAGCCGTCGGCGGCCAGCACGTCGGACACGGTCGCGCCGAGTGCGGGACGGCGGACGACGTCGACGCCTTCGATGTCGGGGTGCTTCGCGCCGGCGAGCGCGGCCTCGAACATCGCCTGCATCGACGGCGACGGCGTGTGGTGCACGATCAGCAACGTTGGCATGGTTCTCCCGTCAGCGCAGCAGTGCGGTGATCTCCTCGCGGACCGCGTCGAGGACTTCCGTCGCGCTGCGCCGCGCCTCGGCCAGTCCGCCGGTCACCGGAGCCACCACTTGCAGGTACGCCTTCAGTTTCGGTTCAGTGCCGGACGGTCGCACCACGACGCGCACGCCGTCGCCGCTCAGCCGGAGCACGTCGGCGTCCGGCAGGAGGTCTTCGAGCGTCACCGGCACCCCGCCGAGCGAGGCCGGCGGGTTCGAACGCAACGCGGCCATGAGGCGTCCGCGCACGGAAAGGTCGGTGACCCGCAACGACACTTGGTCGGTGAGGTGCACGCCGTGCCGGGTCGCGATGTCGTCGAGGACGTCCAGCAGAGTGCGGCCTTCGGCCTTGAGCGTGGCGGCCAGGTCCGCGCCCGCGACCGCGGCGGAGATGCCGTCCTTGTCGCGAACAAAGCTCGGGTTCACGCACAGCCCGAGCGCTTCCTCGTACGCGAACACCAAGCCCTCGCCGGCACGGACCAGCCACTTGAACCCGGTGAGCGTCTCCGCGTAGCGCGCGCCCTTTTCTTTCGCCACCTCGCCGAGCAACGACGAGGACACGATCGTGGTGGCCACCAACGGATCTGGATTGTCCGTTGTGGACAGAACGTGCGACCCGAGCAGGACACCGGTCTCGTCGCCGCGCAGCATCCGCCAGCCGTCGGGGCCGCGGACGCCGAGCGCGCACCGGTCGGCGTCCGGGTCGAGCGCCACCGCGAGGTCAGCGTCCACTTCGGACGCCAGTGCCAGCAGGAGGTCGGTCGCGCCGGGTTCCTCGGGGTTGGGGAACGAGACGGTGGGGAAGTCGGCGTCCGGTTCGGACTGCGCGGAAACCAGGTGCACGTCAGTGAATCCGGCCCGCGACAGCGCGGCTCGCAGGGTCTCCGCGCCGACGCCGTGCAGTGCCGTCGCGGCGATCCGCAGCTCGCGCGTCGTGCCGCGCGGCAGCGCCCCGACCGCGGAAAGGTATGCCTCGCGCGGATCGACGACCTCGGCACCGGGCTTGCGCGGAATGCTCCGGGTGGCCGGGGCCGACTGGATCGCGCGCTCGACCTCGCCGTCGGACGGCGGCACGATCTGTCCGCCGGTGGCGTCGTAGAGCTTGTACCCGTTGTCCGCGGGCGGGTTGTGCGACGCGGTGATCTGGATTCCGGCGACCGCGCCGTAGTGCGGCACCGAGAACGCCAGCACCGGCGTCGGCAACGGCTGCGGCAGCACCTTCACCGCGAATCCGGCGGCGGTCAGGACCTCGGCGGCCGCGGTGGCGAACGCTTCGGAACCGTGCCGCGCGTCCCGGCCGATCACGACCACGCCGCCCGCGTGCCCCTGCGCGGCGAGCCAAGCGGCGACGCCCGCGGTGGTCCGCGTGACGACCGCGACGTTCATGCCGTTCGGACCAGCGCGCACCGGCCCGCGCAGGCCCGCGGTCCCGAACTCCAGCGGCCCGGCCATCCGGTCGGCGATCTCCTCGGCCGCGCCGGGCTCCTTGCCCATCGCACGGGCGAGAACGGCGGTCAGCTCCTCGCGCGACGCCGGATCCGGATCGTCGGTGATCCAGCGGTAGACGGAATCGCGCAGGCGGGAATCGAGGCTGTCGGACACCCGGGCCAGCTTACGCGGATCCGGAAACCGGGTGGTGGCTGGCGATACGCTCGGGTGGTGCGCATTCTTTTCACTTCCCTCGCGTCTTACGGACACCTCTATCCGTTGCTGCCGCTCGCCGTCGCCGCGCGCGACGCCGGCCACGACGTCGTATACGCGACCGCCCCCGACTTCCATCCGACGCTCGAGAAGGCCGGCCTCGAAACCGCCGCGGCCGGGATGACCCTGCAGGAGGCGTTCGGCCACCTGTTCGCCGGAGATGCCCGCAGCCGCCACGAGATCCCGGAAGCCGAGCTGAACGAGGCGATCGGCAAGGGGTTCGGCCGGTTGCTGCCCGAGCGGTTCATGGCCGATCTCGCGCCGGTGATCGCGGAGCGGAAACCGGACCTGGTCGTGTACGAAATGGGCAATCCGGGCGGTGCGTTCGCCGCTCACCAGGCCCGGATTCCCGCGATCGGCCACGGCTTCGGCCGGGTTTCCTCCGGCGGCCCGATGGACTACATCAGCGAACAGATCGACGCGTTCGCCGCCGAACTCGGCCTCACCGGAACCAGCAGGTTTTTCTGGGGCCAGCCGTTCGTGGACATCTGCCCGTCGTCGGTGCAGGCACCGGAATTCGTCGCCGGGGCCCGGCGCGTGCCGCTGCGCCCGGTCGGCTGGAGCGAACCGGGCGAGCTGCCGTCCGGCGTCGAAGGCCGCGACCGCAGCCGCCCGCTGGTGTATCTGACGCTCGGCACCACGGGAGCGAGCCAGGCGCATCTGCTGACGTCGGCGTTGCACGGCCTGGCCTCGCTCGACGTGGACGTGCTGGTGGCGACCGGTCCGTCCGTTGACGTCGCGGCGCTCGGCGAGGTGCCGTCGAATGTGCAGCTGGAGGCGTGGGTGCCGCAGTCGAAACTGCTGCCGCACGTCGATCTGGTGGTGCACCACGGCGGAAGCGGGACCACGCTGGGCGCGTTCGCCGCGGGGGTGCCGCAGCTGGTGCTGCCGCAGGGTGCGGACCAGTTCACCAACGCCGCCGCGGTGGTCGAGGCCGGTGCGGGCGCGAAGCTCGTCGGCGACGAGCTGACGACGGACGCGGTTCGCGAGACGGCTGGCCGGTTGCTGGGAGACAGCACGGTGGCGGACGTCGTGCGCGGGCTGGCGGCGGAGGTCTCGGAGATGCCTTCGCCGGAAGAAGTGGTCGCGCAGCTGCCGCAGTACGTCTGAGCGAGTGTTGGCGCCGGTTTGTCCCCGGCGCCAACACTCAACGCAGGCTCACGCGCGGGCGACGAGTTCCTTCAGCAGCGAGCCCATCCGCGTCGCCGACTGCCGCCCGGCCTCGAGGACCTCCTCGTGGTTGAGCGGTTCGCCGGTCATGCCCGCGGCCAGGTTCGTGACCAGCGACAGCCCGAACACCTCGAGCCCGGCCGCGCGGGCGGCGATCGCCTCCAGCACGGTCGACATGCCGACCAGGTCCGCGCCCATGGTGCGCAGCATCCGGATCTCGGCGGGCGTCTCGAAGTGCGGTCCGGGCAGGCCCGCGTACACGCCCTCCTCCAGCGAATCGTCGATCTCCCGCGCCAGCTCGCGCAGCCGCTTGGCGTAGAGATCGGTGAGGTCGACGAAGTTCGCGCCGACGATCGGGGAGCGCGCGGTCAGGTTGAGGTGGTCGGAGATCAGCACCGGCTGCCCGACGCTCATGCCCTCCCGCAACCCGCCCGCCGCGTTGGTGAGCAGCACGGTCCGCGCGCCCGCCGCCGCGGCCGTGCGCACGTTCTGCACGACCGGGTCGATGCCCTTGCCCTCGTAGAAATGCGTGCGGCCGAGCAGGACCAGCGCGCGCTTGTCGCCGATCCGCAGGGACCGCACCGTGCCGCCGTGGCCGACCGCTCCGGGCGGGGTGAAGCCCGGCAGTTCGCCGAACGGGATCTCCGCGTCGGCGGTTCCGATCACGTCCGCGGCCGGACGCCAGCCCGAACCCAGCACCACGGCGATGTCGTGCTTCTCGACGCCGGTGCGCTCGGCGATGACGGCCGCGGCCGCCTCCTCCAGGTTGCTCATGCCGCCGAGCGTATCCGGGCGGCGCGCACGGCGAGGAACGCGACCAGGCCGAACGGCGACAAGAAGATCGTCAGCAGGAGCAGCGGGCTGAGCACCCACCACGGGATCCGGTGCGTGCGCGCCTCGAAGAACATCCAGCGCGCGATGAACAGATCGAACGCGATGAGGTGCGCCCAGACCAGCGCGGCCCCGTACGGCGCGCTCAGGAACCCTTGCAGCACACCGAGATCCGGCCGCTGCATGGCGTGCCACAGCTCGCCGAAATGCGGGACGGCCAGCACGAAGTACCAGACCAGCGGCAGCAGCGGCACCCACGGCGAGGCCAGGATCCGGCGGGTGCCGCGCCAGCCGGGCAGGAAGATCATCAGCGCCCAGAACGGCACCGCGACCGGGAAGGTCCAGGCGAAGACGGTCAGCTCGCTCACCGGACCGCCTTGCGGACCGGCACCATCACCGAAGCCGCGGCAGCCGCCGCGATGAGGCCGACCAGCAGACCGGCCGCGGCCAGCGTCGGGCCGCTCGGGTGGATGAGCGGTTCGCCGCGTTCGGCCTGCCACAGGATCAGCCCGACGAGCCCCGCGTAGCCGACCGAACCCGTCCACACCAGCCGCACGCGCACCGCGCTCTCGCGCAGCCGGGGGAGTCGCGTCGCGAGCACTGCGAGCCCAAACGCCAAGAGCGGCAACGCTTGCAGGGCGTGCAGGCCGATGAAGTGCGGGATGCGCAGGTCGCCGCCGGTGGTGCTCCAGCCGAGCAGCGGAAGGCCGGGGCCGCCGTCCGCGACGCCGACGCTGTGCGCGCCGATGAGGTCGGAATGTCCGGTGGCTTTGATCGTGGCCCGTTCTATCGGAGTCGGCTGGGTCATGGTCGCGCCGAGGCCGGCGCCGATCAGCGCGACGACCGCGCCGGCGCGCACCGCCCAGTACACCGCGCGGTCCTCGATCCGGGTGAACATGAGCACGACGGTGCCCACGAGCGTGGCCAGCCAGAGTCCCGCCACCATCGCGCCCATCGCCTGGAACAGCGCGGCGTCGAACGGGGACGTGTTCGCGAAGTGGCTCGGCCGGACGCGGGCCGCCTGGAAGGCCATCGCCACGTACTCGGCGGCGAACAGCACGACGGCGACGGTCGTGGCGACGCTCGCGACCTTGCGCAACCGGCCGCGCAGCAGCGAGACGAGCCAGCTCCAGGTGAAGAAGTAGAGCGCGCCGGAGACGGCGAACTTGAACAGTTTCGCCCACACCGGCGCGCCGAGCAGGGTCCGGTGGTCGATCAGCATCGCCGCGACGGACAGCACGGTCGCGACGGCCATCGCCCCGGCGAACCACAGCGACGGGCGGTGCCAGGTGCGCATCCGGGCGGTGCTCAGCGTCGCGGGCGGGTCGGTCGCGGGCGGGTCGACGGTGGTGGTCATGAGGTCCTCCCAGGATGGATAGTGATGCTCTCCACTATGGGAAGTTAAACTATCCATCCTGAGATGTCCTCAGGGTTTTTCCCGGAAGTCCGGAAGTAGGGTCGAGCGGGTGCGGATGGCAGAGCTGAGCGCCGAGTCCGGGATCCCGGTGGCGACGATCAAGTACTACCTGCGGGAGGGGCTGCTCCCGGCCGGCGAGCGGACCAGTCCGAATCAGGCTCGCTACGGCGAGGAGCACGTGCGGCGGTTGAAGCTGATCCGGGCGTTGGTCGAGGTCGGCGGGCTGTCGGTGGCGACCGTGCGGGAGGTGGTCGCGGCGGTCGATTCGGATCGGGCGGCGTACAACGTGCTGGGGGTGATGCAGCGGGCGTTGACCAGATCCGCTGTGGATGTTCCGGCCGATGATCGCGAGTGGGCGATGGGGATATTGTCCGAGTTGGCCCGGGAGCATGGGTGGAAGTTCGGGGCCGATAATCCGGTGGCGGATTTGCTGGTGGGGACTGTGTGCACTATTCGTGCGTTAGGGCATCAGGCGTTGCTGGATCAGATCGGGCGGTATGCGGAGGTCGCCGATCGGATTGCTGGGGTTGATTTGGATACTATTGACGCGGTCGGGTCTATGGATCGGATTGTTGAGGCGGCGGTGGTAGGGACTGTGCTGGGGGATCGGTTGTTCGAGGGGTTTCGGAGGTTGGCTCAGGCTGCGGAGACTGCTCGGCGGTATTCGGAGGGATAAGAGTCGCGCTGGCAGAGGGTCGTGAGGGGAACCCTGAGGGAATCAGGGTCCCTCAGGGTTCCCCTCACGAACCTTAAGAAGTTGCTGGGAAAGACAAGGTTGGTGCGATTTGGGTGAAGGTGGTGGAGGCGGTGTCTTCTTGTTCTGCTGGGACTGTTAGTGACAGGAGCCATAGGGCGTTGTCTGTTTGTTTGATCAGGGCGAATGTTGCGCGCGTGATCACGGCGTCCGGTTTGGCGGAGCGGTCTTGTGCTCGTTCGACCGAGCGGTAGGTGATTTCCAGGCCGATGGGCGTTTGAACCGGGGCTCGGGCGACGCTGAACGAATCAGGCGAATGCGAAGTCGGCAGGGCTTCTATTCCGTCGGTCAGGGAATATTTTCCGGGCGAGCTGGGGATTCGTTCCAGGCGCAGGGATTGGCGGCCGTCCTGCGAGACGTATTGGACCACCGTGGAGGTGCCGAAGGAGGATTTCCTCGACGCGATGAAGCGTTTCCATCCTTCGGGCACCGAGACGGTGTATTCGCTGTCTCGCGAGACGTTCGCTGTCGAGCTCGCGTTGCCGTGCTGGGAGACCAGCTTCAGGGGCTGCGACGAGCCGGCGACTGTGCCCAGGTTGGCCAGCACTCCGGTTTCCGGGCTTTGCGGCGGCAGCAGGTTTTGCCCGCTCACCACGCGGGCCAGCGCGAAACCGCCGCCGCAGGCCAGGGCGAACAGGACCATGGAGGCGACTGCCAGCATCGCGGTCGCCTTGCTGCTGCGGCGTGGGGGTGGCGGCGGCAGCGGGGCGGGCAGCGGTGGTGGAGCAGGCAGCGGGGGCGCGGGGGTGAAGGCGGGGGCGGCGCCGGTGTTTCCCGAGCGCATGAACGGCAGCGGGCCCGGGTCCGCTGCGAGGGCGGCGGGTTGATCCGGGGTCGAGGGCTTCGGGGCGACCGTTTTGATCACCTGGGTGTCGGTGGCGTCCAGGTGGGCGGCCGTCTTCTTGCCGTCTGGGGTGCGGAAAAGTTCTGGGCCGAACAGGTCGAGAGCGGCCTTGTTCTGCATGGGGTACAGCCGGTGGCGCACCTCGCGCAGCGAGATCCGCTTTTCCGGCTCCTTCTTCATCAACGCGGTGATGACGTCGGCCAGCGGGCCCGGCTTCGGGCGCGGGACCTTGCCGTTGACGACCTTGCCGACGGTTTCCAGCGGGTCGCCGTCCGCGTCGTACGGGGGTGCGCCTTCGACGGCGGCGAACAGCGTCGCGCCGAGGCCCCACAGGTCGGCGTTGGGGGTGACCGCGCCGCCGGAAGCGACTTCCGGCGAGATGTAGGCGGGCGAGCCGAGCATGATTCCGGTTCGCGTCATGGTGGCTTCGGAGACGTTGCGGGCGATGCCGAAGTCGGTGAGCTTGATCCGGCCGTCGCTGGCGACCAGGACGTTGCCTGGCTTCACGTCGCGGTGCGTGATGCCTGCGTCGTGGGCTGCTTCGAGCGCGGCGGCTACCGCGATGCCGACTGCTGCGGCCTGCTCGACAGTCAGCGGGCCGTGGTCGCGCAGCAGGTGCGCGAGGCTGCGCGACGGCAGCAGCTCCATCACGACGAACGGCGCGTCGTTCTCGCGGGCTACGTCGTGCAGCGTGATGACGTTCGGATGCGACAGCACGGCGATCGCGCGTGCCTCGCGCAGCGTGCGCTCACGCAGTTCGTCCGCTTGTTCCGCCGGGATGCCCGGCGGAACCTTCATCTCCTTGACCGCGACCGGGCGGTGCAGGAACTCGTCGTAGGCCGACCAGACCGTGCCCATCGAGCCCGACCCCAGAATCGACCGCAGCCGGTAGCGCCCGGCGACTACCCGCGGCTGGTCGCCGCCGGTCGACGGCTCGGCTTTCGCGGAGCCGGTGCTGTCGGTGTTGCCGGGCTGGTCCAGGTCGCTGTTCTCCGAGGGCACCCCATGATTGTGGCCCACGCCGCCGTCACTCTTCGACTCAGCACCGCTACCCCTGAGTTCACCCGTACGGGGGGCGAGCAGAGTCACAGGTGCGGCCGGTGGCCTGCCTCTACCATCACTGGGTATGACGAACGTGGCTGGTCCGGAGTCGGCGCCGACTTCCGAGCCCGGGCTCGCGCTCGCGGCGGAGTTCCCGACCGCGGACCGCGCCCAGTGGCAGGAGCTGGTGGCGGGGGTGCTGCGCAAGAGCGGCAGGCTCCCGGAGGATTTCGCGGGTGCGCCGGAGAGCAAGCTCGTCTCGCGCACCTACGACGGCATCGAGATCCAGCCGCTATACACCGCTGAGGACAACAGCGGCGACCTCGGTTTCCCGGGGCTGCCGCCGTTCGTGCGCGGTGCCCGGCCGGAGGGGGTCGTCGACACCGGGTGGGACATCCGGGTCCGTCACCAGCGGGAAGACGTCCGCGCGGCGAACGCGGCGATCCTCGCTGACCTCGAAGGCGGCGCGTCTTCGGTGTGGCTGCGGCTCGGCGAGGGTTCGCTGCCGATTTCCGCGCTCGCGGACGTGCTGAACGAGGTGTACGTCGGCCTCGCGCCGGTCGTCCTCGATGCTGGCGCGGAGTACGAAACCGCAGCTCAGGCACTGCTCGACCTCTTCGCCGAGCGCGAGGTCCCGGCCAGCGAAGCCGTCGGCACGCTCGGTGCGGACCCGCTCGGCACCACGGCGCGCACCGGGCAGGCCCTGCCTCTCGGTCCGGCCGCCGAATTGGCCGCGAAGGTTGCCCCTAAGTACCCCAAGGTCCGCACGATCGTCGTCGACGGACTGCCGTTTCACGAGGCTGGCGGCTCCGACTCGCAGGAACTCGGCGCGACGATCGCGTCCGGCGTCGCTTATCTGCGCGCGCTCACCGAGGCGGGCCTGGACGTCGCCGCGGCGGCCGCGCAGCTCGAGTTCCGGCTCGCCGCGACCGCGGACCAGTTCCTCACCATCGCCAAGTTCCGCGCCGCGCGCCGGCTGTGGGACCGGGTCCTCGAAGTCTCCGGCGCGGCTGCGGACGCGCGCGGGATGCATCAGCACGCGGTCACGTCGCCGTCGATGTTCACCCAGCGTGACCCGTGGGTGAACATGCTGCGCACCACCGTCGCCTGCTTCGCGGCGGGGGTCGGCGGCGCGGACGCGGTCACGGTGCTGCCGTTCGACGCGGCGATCGGCCTGCCGGACGCGTTTTCCTCGCGGATCGCCCGCAACACCAACGCGATCCTCATCGAAGAGTCGAAGCTGGGCAGCGTGATCGACCCGGCGGGCGGCTCCTGGTACGTCGAGAAGCTCACCGACGAACTCGCCGAAGCCGCGTGGCGCGAGTTCACCGCGATCGAGGCGGCGGGCGGCATCGAGGCCGAGCTGGCGTCCGGCGCGCTGGCTGGACGCCTCGCGCAGACCTGGGAGAAACGCGCGAGCCGCATCGCCACCCGGCGCGATCCGCTCACCGGCGTCAGCGAGTTCCCGAACCTGACCGAAAAGCCGGTCACCCGCGACCCGATTCCGTCCACTGTGGACGGCGGGTTGCCGCGGCACCGGTACGCCGAGGAGTACGAGAAGCTGCGCGACGCGTCCGACGCCTACCTCGCCGAGCACGGCGAGCGGCCGAAGGTTTTCCTGGCCACGCTGGGTCCGGTCGCCGCGCACACCGGCCGCGCGTCGTTCGCGACGAACCTGTTGCAGGCGGCCGGGATCGAGGCGGTGAACCCCGGCGCGACCGACGATCTGCCCGGCGCGTTCCGCGAGAGCGGCGCGAAGGTGGCCTGCGTCTGCGGTACTGACGCGGCGTACGAGGAGCAGGCCGCATCCGTCGCGGCTTCGCTCGGCGCCGACGGCGTGCTGTTGGCAGGCAAGGGAACCTACGACGGAATCAACGGCAATTTGTACGCCGGGTGCGACGCGCTCGAAGTCCTGACCAGCCTCCACGCACAGCTGGGAGTCTCCGCATGAGCATCCCGAATTTCGCCGACGTTCCCCTCGGCACGCCCGAGCCCGGCGACCGAGCAGCGTGGGCGCAGGCCGTACAAGACGCCACCGGCAAGGGCCCGGACGCGCTGGCCTGGGAAACCCCCGAGGGCATCGGCGTGAAGCCGGTCTACACCGCCGCCGATCTGTCCGATGTGGACTTCCTGGGCACGTACCCTGGCATCGCGCCGTACCTGCGCGGGCCGTACCCGACGATGTACGTCAACCAGCCGTGGACGATCCGCCAGTACGCCGGGTTCTCCACCGCGCAGGAGTCGAACGCCTTCTACCGCCGCAACCTCGCGGCCGGGCAGAAGGGTCTGTCGGTCGCGTTCGACCTGGCCACGCACCGCGGCTACGACTCCGACCACCCGCGCGTGTCCGGCGACGTCGGCATGGCGGGCGTGGCGATCGACTCGATCTACGACATGCGCCAGCTGTTCGACGGCATCCCGCTGGACAAGATGTCCGTCTCGATGACGATGAACGGCGCGGTGCTGCCGGTGCTCGCGCTCTACGTGGTCGCGGCCGAGGAGCAGGGGGTGAAGCCGGAGCAGCTCGCGGGGACCATCCAGAACGACATCCTCAAGGAGTTCATGGTCCGCAACACCTACATCTACCCGCCGCAGCCGTCGATGCGGATCATCTCCGACATCTTCGGCTACACCTCGCAGCACATGCCGAAGTACAACTCCATCTCGATCTCCGGCTACCACATGCAGGAGGCCGGAGCGACCGCCGACCTGGAGCTCGCGTACACGCTCGCGGACGGCGTCGAGTACATCCGCGCGGGCGTCGAAGCCGGTCTGGACGTCGACAAGTTCGCACCGCGGCTGTCGTTCTTCTGGGCCATCGGCATGAACTTCTTCATGGAGGTCGCGAAGCTGCGTGCGGCGCGACTGTTGTGGGCGAAGCTGGTGAAGCAGTTCGACCCGAAGTCTCAGAAGTCGCTGTCGCTGCGTACGCACTCGCAGACGTCCGGCTGGTCGCTTACTGCGCAGGACGTCTTCAACAACGTCACGCGTACGTGCGTCGAGGCGATGGCCGCCACCCAGGGGCACACACAGTCGTTGCACACCAACGCTCTTGACGAAGCGCTGGCACTGCCCACCGACTTCTCCGCGCGGATCGCGCGCAACACGCAGCTGTTGCTGCAACAGGAATCCGGCACCACGCGCGTCATCGACCCGTGGGGCGGCAGCGCGTTTGTCGAGAAGCTCACCTACGACCTCGCACGCAAGGCGTGGGGCCACATCACCGAAGTCGAGGGCGCGGGTGGCATGGCGCGCGCGATCGACGAAGGCATCCCGAAGCTGCGTATCGAAGAGGCGGCCGCGCGTACGCAGGCGCGCATCGACTCGGGACGACAGCCGGTCATCGGCGTGAACAAGTACCAGGTCACCGACGACGAGCAGATCGACGTGCTGAAGGTCGACAACGCGGGCGTACGCGCACAGCAGCTTGAGAAGCTGCGTCGGCTGCGCGAAGAACGCGACCCGCAGGCCACCGAGGACGCGCTGCGCCGGCTCACCGAAGGCGCGCAGAACGACGGCAATCTGCTTGAGCTGGCTATCAACGCTGCCCGCGCGAAGGCCACCGTCGGCGAGATCTCCGACGCGCTGGAGAAGAACTGGGGCCGCCACTCCGGCCAGATCCGCACGATCTCCGGCGTCTACCGGGAAGAGGTGGGGAAGTCGGACAACGTCGAGAAGGCCCGCGAACTGGTCGACAAATTCGCTGAAGAGGAAGGCCGCCGCCCGCGCATCCTCGTCGCGAAGATGGGCCAGGACGGCCACGACCGCGGCCAGAAGGTCATCGCGACCGGCTTCGCCGACCTCGGCTTCGACGTCGACGTCGGCCCGCTGTTCTCCACCCCGGCCGAGGTCGCGCGCCAGGCGTCGGAAGCCGACGTGCACGTGATCGGCGTGTCCTCGCTGGCCGCCGGGCACCTGTCGCTGGTGCCCGCGCTGCGCCACGAGCTGGCCGAACTGGGTCGCGAGGACATCATGGTCGTGGTCGGCGGCGTGATCCCGCCGCAGGACTATCCCGAGCTGCGCGAAGCGGGGGCGGCGGCGATCTTCGGCCCGGGCACGGTGCTCGCGGACGCCGCGATCGACCTGCTCCAGCAGCTGGCCGCGCAGGAGTCCTGAACCTTGCCGCGGCGGATCGACGTCGGCGAATACGCCAAGGGCGTGCTCGCGGGCGACCGGGGGACCCTGTCCAAGGCCATCACGCTGGTCGAATCGCATCGGGAGGACCACCGGCGGCAAGCCCAGGAACTGCTGGTCGAGCTGCTCCCGCACGCGGGCGGCGCGAAACGCGTCGGCATCACCGGCGTGCCTGGAGTCGGCAAGTCGACATTTATCGACCAGCTCGGCACCGACCTCACCTCGGCCGGGCACCGGGTCGCGGTGCTGGCCGTCGACCCGTCCTCGACCCGCACCGGCGGCTCGATCCTCGGCGACAAGACCCGGATGGCGCGGCTGGCGGTCGACCCGAAGGCGTTCATCCGGCCCTCGCCGACGTCCGGCACTCTCGGCGGCGTCGCCCGCGCCACCCGCGAGACGATCGTGCTGATGGAAGCGGCCGGCTTCGACGTCGTGCTGGTGGAGACGGTCGGGGTCGGGCAGTCCGAGGTGACCGTGGCGAACATGGTCGACTGCTTTCTCTTCCTGACCCTGGCGCGCACCGGCGATCAGTTGCAGGGCATCAAGAAGGGCGTGCTGGAACTCGCCGACGTCATCGCCGTGAACAAGGCCGACGGCCCGCACGAACGCGACGCCAAGCGCGCCGCGCGCGAGCTGCAAGGCGCGTTGCGGATGATCTACGGCAAGGACGCGCTCTGGACGCCGCCGGTGCTCACGTGCAGCGGACTTGAGGGCAGCGGCCTCGACGAGGTGTGGGCGGCGATCGGAAAACACCGCGAGGTGCTCACCGAATCGGGTGATCTTGGCGAACGGCGCAAACGACAGCAGGTTGACTGGACCTGGTCGATGGTCCGCGAGCAGCTGCTCGACCGGCTCACCGCGCATCCCGCCGTCCGCGCGCAAGTCGCTGACGTGGAACGAGCGGTGCGCGACGGAGAACTCACCGCGACGCTGGCCGCGCAACGGATCTTGGCCGCATTCACCGAGCCCCCTTCTTGAACGTTGTCCAAGAAGGGAAAACGCTCTGCGCACAAGTGTCTTTTGACCGTCCCAGGGGCCCATTGCGCCCGACGGTCGTCAGCACGGGGCGAGCGGACCCGGCTCCACCGCGTGGCGGCTGACGCGCCCGCGCTTCGGCGGGCACAATGCACGGTGACGGCGTAGAAGGGAAGTCATGGCGAAGGTGCGGGGACTGCTGCTGGCCGGTTTGCTCGGCGTGCTGCTCACCGGAGCGGCACCGGTGGCGGCGTCGGCGGCGACCTCGGCTCCCGCCGCGGTCACCGTGGCGGCTGAGACGGCGATCACGCAGGTGAACGCGGTCCATCAGGCACCGCCCGGGCCGGTGCTGGACCCGACGCAGACCGACAAGGCCAACGCCGACAAGACGAAGAAGAACCTCATCGCGGGCGGGGCCGCGGTGGTGCTGCTCGCCATTGTGTTCTTCGGCCGCCGTCACCGCATCAAGCGCCGCAAGGCCCAAGGCGGCTGAGCTTTCCGGCGTTCACCCACGCCGAACTTCGTCAGCCGTTCGCCGCAGATCCGCTACCGGCCGTCTGGGTCGAACGGCAGCGCCCCGCCGCTTGCCACCTGCATGGTGCACGATCGACTGCAATGCGTAAGAAAGATCGATCGGCACGGTGCGTGTTTCCCTGCGCTCGTGTTGCGGGAGGAGGTGCGGCGTGACGGTGCTGGACTCACGGCCGGACGTTCCAGGTGACCACAACCCGATCGCGGCGCCCGGCGCGCTGCTGTCCGAAGCCGGCGTCAGCATGGCTCCGGTGGAAGACCTTGGCGCGGGCCGCGGCCCGTTCTGGCTGGACGACTGGCTGCGCGCGAACGCGACCGACGTGCTCGCGTGGCGGCGGCACATCCACGCCCACCCCGAGTTGTCGCGCGACGAGTACGCGACGACCGAGCTGATCGTCTCGCTGCTGCGCCGGGTCGGGTTGAAGCCGTGGGTGCTGCCCGGCGGCACCGGCGTGGTGTGCGACATCGGCAAGGGCGAGCGCTGTGTCGCGCTGCGCGCGGACATCGACGCGCTGCCGCTGACCGAGGACACCGGCCTGCCGTATTCCTCCACCACCGAGGGCGCGGCGCACATGTGCGGCCACGACGCGCACACCGCGATCCTGCTCGGAGCCGCTCGCGCGCTCGCCGGCGCGCCCGAGCTGCCCGGCCGCGTACGGCTGATCTTCCAGCCCGCGGAGGAGGTCATGCCCGGCGGTGCGCTGGACATGATCGCCGCGGGAGCGCTGGCGGGCGTCGAGCGGATCTACGGCCTGCACTGCGACCCGCGGCTCGAAGCGGGCAAGGTCGGCACCCGGGTCGGCGCGCTGACGTCCGCCGCCGACCTGATCGAACTGCGCCTCACCTCGCCCGGCGGGCACACTTCGCGGCCGCATTTGACCGCTGACCTCGTGTACGCGCTGGGCACGGTCATCACGTCGCTGCCGTCGGTGCTGTCCCGGCGCGTCGACCCGCGGTCCGGCACGGTGCTGGTGTGGGGCGCGGTGCACGCCGGACAGGCCGCGAACGCGGTGCCGCAGGACGGCGTCCTGCGCGGCACGCTGCGGACCGCCGAGCACGAGGTGTGGAAGTCGCTGGAGCCGCTCGTGGCGTCTTCGGTGGAATCGCTGCTGGCCCCGACCGGCGTCGGCTTCTCGCTCGACTACCGGCGCGGCGTGCCGCCCGTGGTCTCCGACGCGGAGTCGACCGCGCTGATGCGCGCCGGCGTCGAGGCGGCGGTCGGCGAAACGGGGCTCGCCGGGACGGAACAGTCGTCCGGCGGCGAGGACTTCGGCTGGTACCTGGAGCACGTCGGCGGGGCCTTCGCCCGGCTCGGCGTGTGGTCCGGTCCGCCCGCTCCGCAGGCCGACATCCACCGTCCGACGTTCGTTCTCGACGAGCGCGCGCTGCTCGTCGGAGTGCGCACTTTGGTGCACACCGCACTGGCCTCGCTGGCCTGAGTTATCCACAGGCTTCGCGCCGATGTGGATAACTCAGGCGGGTGAGAGGTACCCCTCGTGCGGGGGTGTCAGCGGGGAGTCACGCACTGTGGTCTAGACCGCCGGTGCCCTTGCCGCCGACCGTTTACCGAGAGTCATTTCGGACTTTTGTGCTGCCCGGGATCGACGGTTGGCCTTTGGCTGCCTCTGGCGGATTTCGTGTTGCGCGGCAACGGCTTCAACGAAATCTGTGGCCGTCCGGGCTGATTCTCTGTCCTGAATTGTGCCGCCACTTTTCGTGACGCGCTGCGATTTTTCCTGCGCTCTGCGGTGCCGGATGCCCGTGTGGGTGAGCCCCTGCCGTGTGGTATTGGGCGGCTGTCCGGCCGGGCTGCGGATCGTCCGGAGACGCAGAGTTATCCACAGGGTGGTGTCGTTGGGGACAACCTCGGGCCTCGGCTGGGGACGGTCCGGCCTGGCTGTGGATGACTCGGAAAACGAGCGTTCCGGGCTGCCGTCGCGAGGCTGGGCCAGTGCCGGAAGCGCGGGTTGGTTCGCCTCTCGAACGGCTGAAAGGCCGTGAGGGGAACCCTGGGGGAATCAGAGTCCGCGAGGGTGGCCCTCACGGACCGTCAAGACAGTGAGCGTCAGCCGCTGATCCCGGTGCACGGCCGAGTGCGCAGATCGTCTACGTAATCCACCGGTGCACCGGCCGCTTCCGCGGCGTCCGCGAGCACCCCGAGATACCGCGCCGAGGGCAGCCCGCCCTCGTAGGCGTCCAGGACGTAGAGCCAGGCCAGCACCGACCCGTCCATGGTCTGCACCCGCAGCCGGATCTTCGTGTGCATCCCCAGCTCGCCGCCTTCCCAGCGGTCGAGGCGTTCCTCGTCGAGCGGGGTCACGTCGTAGGTCACCACGAACACCCGCGACGACGGGTCTTCGACGATGGTGGCCAGCGCGCCTTCCCACCCGATGTCCTCGCCGCCGAAGGTCAGCCGCCAGCCTTCCAGCCAGCCGGTTCCCGCCATGGGCGAGTGCGGGGCGCGCTCCAGCATCTGGGCGGGCTCCATGTTGGATCCGTAAGCGGCATACAACGGCACGCGGCACAGCCTAGCGACCCATGTCCGCCGCGAATGGATGCACATGCCGTGTCCGGGCACTTCGTTTGCCGGTCAGGTTCGCCGCGTAGGGTCAGGACCACCGCCAAGCACGCGTACATAGGAGGACCCAGGTGACCAGGATCGTGATCATGGGTGGCGGCCCGGCGGGCTACGAAGCCGCCTTGGTCGCGGCGCAGCACGGCGCCGACGTGACGATCGTCGAGCGGGACGGCCTGGGCGGCGCCTGTGTCCTCTACGACTGCGTGCCCTCGAAGACGTTCATCGCCTCGTCCGGCGCGCTCGCGAAGATGCACGACCTCGGCGAGCTCGGCATCAACACCGACCTCGCGGACACCACCGTCGACCTGCCGACTGTGCACGGCCGGGTGAAAGGCCTCGCGCTCGCGCAGTCGGCCGACATCCGCGCCCGCGTGCAGCGTGAGGGCGTTCGCGTGATCACCGCCGAAGCCCGCTTCGCCGACGACGAGCCGGGTCTGGCCACCCACACGGTGGAAATCAAGCACGCCGACGGGAAGGTGGAATCGCTGTCCGCCGACGTCGTGCTGATCGCCACCGGGGCCACCCCGCGCGTGCTGCCCGGCGCGGTGCCGGACGGCGAGCGGATCCTGGACTGGCGTCAGCTGTACGACCTGACTGAGCTGCCCGAGCACCTCGCGGTGATCGGATCCGGCGTCACCGGGGCCGAATTCGCCTCCGCGTACACCGAGATGGGCGTGAAGGTCACTGTCGTGTCCAGCCGCGACCGCGTGCTGCCGCACGAGGACGCCGACGCCGCCGCGGTGCTCGAAGAGGTCTTCACTCAGCGCGGCACCACGGTGGCCAAGCAGGCCCGTGCGGAACGCGTCGAGCGCACCGAGAAGGGCGTCAAAGTTCACCTGGCCGACGGTCGCGTGATCGAGGCGAGCCACGCGCTGATGACCGTCGGGTCCATTCCGAACACCGCGGACATCGGCCTCGACCGCGTCGGCATCGAGCCCGGCCCCGGCGGTTTCATCGCGGTGGACCGGGTGTCGCGCACGAGCGTCCCCGGTGTCTACGCGGCGGGCGACTGCACCGGCGTGCTGATGCTCGCGTCCGTGGCGAGCATGCAGGGCCGCATCGCGATGTGGCACGCGCTGGGCGAGGGCGTCGCGCCGATCAAGCTCAAGACCGTCGCGGCGAACGTCTTCACGCACCCGGAAATCGCCACCGTCGGCATCAGCCAGCAGGCGATCGACTCCGGCGAGGTCCCGGCGCGCACGATCATGCTGCCGCTGGCCACCAACGCGCGCGCGAAGATGGAAGGCCTGCGCCGCGGTTTCGTGAAGCTGTTCTGCCGTCCCGCCACCGGCGTGGTGGTCGGCGGCGTGGTGGTCGCGCCGTCGGCGAGCGAGCTGATCCTGCCGATCGCGCTGGCCGTGCAGAACCAGCTGACGGTGGACCACCTCGCGCTGACCTTCTCGGTGTACCCGTCGCTGTCCGGATCGATCACCGAAGCGGGCCGTCAGCTCATGCGGCACGACGATCTGGACTGATTTCTCCCCTCCGGGCAACCCCGTGCCGCACACCGCGTCTAGCGGGGTGAAGACGTGTGGCACGGGGAAGGAACGAGGGTGCGCAAGAGCGCGATTTTCGCGGTGGCGGCGGCGATCGGACTGGCCGGGACAGCGGTTCCGGCGGTGGCGGCGGACGGTCCGGCTCCCGATCCGGTGACTGTGCAGCTGAACCAGGACACCGCGGTGCTGCACGGCCAAGTCAACGCCTACCAGCGCGGCTCCGAGCCGAACATGGCGTTCGCCTACTGCCCCGGGGCCAAAGCCGGTGCGGCGACGTTCAGTTCGCCCGCGCTGAAGTTCTCTCAGTACTTCTACGGCGAGATGGTCGGGGTGAAGGCCACGATGAGCGCGCAGGCGAACCTGGCGCCCGGCACCAAACCCGGCAGCTATCCGCTCACCGTCATGTGCGGCGGGAAGTCGTACAACGCGACGTTCACCGTGCCCGCCGCGCAGGTGTCGCGAGTGCCCAAGGGCGCGGCGAAAGCGGGCGACGGAAGCCTCGCCAGCTAATCGTCCACCCTTCGAAAACCGCCGGAAAATTGTTTCCGGCGGTTTTTTCGTTCCCGGGGCAACCCCGCGACGGGTGGAGACGTCTTGGTTGTTGTCGGAACGAAAACGCCTGAGCCGCAGGGGGAACTGCTGGCTGGGCGCGGATTCGCCGCCGCCCGCACGCGGCGGGAATCGCATTTTTCATCAAGGGGAGTGTCATGAAGCGTACCGTTGTTTTCTCCGCCCTGGTCGCCGCCGGAATGCTTTCGGCCGCGCCTGCCTTCGCCGCCGAGGCGCCCACCACGCCGCCCGCGACGAGCACCGCCGCGCCGTCTTCGTCTCCCGCTGCGGAGGAGCCGACGGACGACAACGCCGGCGTGCCCAAGGCGTTCATCCGGGTGCTGCCGTCCTCCGGCCACGCTGGGGACCGCGTCACGGTGCGCGTCGGCTGCGAGGCCTCGGAAATCAAGAACCTGAACTCGGCGGCGCTGCAGTTCGGCAAGCTGCACCCGGTCGGTGCGCAGAACGACCCGTCGAAGGCACCGGTCTCGCAGGGTGCCGCGACCGTCCGCACGGGGGTGAAGGCCGGTGTGTACCAGGTGGCGTTCTCCTGCGGCAGCGCGGACCTCAGCACGAAGTTCACCGTGATGGGCGCGAAGCCCGCTCCGAAGCCGACGACTCCCGCGCCGAAGCAGGTCAGCAAGGTCCCGTCCGGCGCGCCGCAGACCGGTGGCACGGACGGTCCGGTGGTGGACAGCCAGTCGAACCTCGGCCTGCCGATCGCGGCCGGCGCGATGGGCGTGCTCGCGCTCGGCGGCACCGGGTTCGTGGTGGCGCGTCGTCGCCAGCGTGGCTGACTAGTCTCCTGGGCCTGGCTGCCTTTCTCGCGGCCAGGCCTGGGCGGATCGGGGGAATGATGATCAGGAAGACAATCGCCGCGACGGCCGTCGCGCTCGCCGCGCTGCTGGCCGGATGCTCGGTCGGCTCGACGACCGCGGCGCCCATTTCCGGCACCCCGTCCAGTTCGTCGGCCGCGATGCCGAAATCGGAGCCGGTGTCGCTGGACATCCCGAGCATCGACGCGCATTCCAGCCTGGTGCCGCTCGGCCTCAATCCCGACAATTCGGTGCAGGTCCCGCCGGTCAGCAAGCCGTTGCAGGCCGGTTGGTACGAAAACGGCCCGACGCCCGGTGAGGTCGGTCCCGCGGTCGTGCTGGGACATGTGGACGGGAACAAGCAAAAAGGGATCTTCTACCGGCTCAAGGAAATGAAGCCGGGAGACGACGTCGACATCGCCCGCCGCGACGGCACCACCGCGCATTTCGAGGTGACCAAAGTGGACCAGGTGCCCAAGGACGTCTTCCCGAGCGACGCGGTCTACGGGGACACTTCGGACCCGCAACTGCGCTTGATCACCTGCGGCGGCGCGTTCGACCGGGCCGAGCACAGCTATGTGGACAACATCATCGTGTACGCCCACCTGGTGAATGGCGGGCATTGACCGGGCATTGAACAAGACGCTCCCGATTTTGTCGGTCCCCGGTGCGACACTGTGACGGTTGGCACAATTCCGGGAGGCGCGCATGATCACCAGGACCGAACCGTGGCCCGCGGGCACACCGTGCTGGGGCGATTTGATGGTGCCGGACCGCGACAAGGCGGTCACGTTCTACGAGTCGCTGCTCGGCTGGACCGTCGAATCCGGCGGTCCGGAGACCGGTTTCTACGGAATGGCGCAGGTAGCCGGAAAACCGGTGGCGGGCATCGGCCAGATCCCACCGGAGCAGGCGGGCATGCCGCCGGTGTGGACGACGTACCTGTCAGTGTCCGATGTGGACAAGACAGTGGCCGCGATCGTGGAGGCGGGAGGACAGGTCATCGCCCCGCCGATGGACGTCCTGACCGAGGGCAGAATGGCCATCGCGACCGACCCGACCGGGGTGACTTTCGGGCTGTGGCAGCCCGGTCGGCACTCGGGAACGCAGGCCACGCTCACGCCCGGAGCACCCGCGTGGAACGAATGCATGACGCGGGATTTCGCGGCGGCCAAGCAGTTTTATGGGGATGTGTTCGGGTACGGCTTCGGCGATATGTCCGGGCCGGGTTTCACCTACGCGACGCTGGACGTGGACGGCCGCCCCGTCGGAGGCCTTGGCGAGCTGTCCGCGGACAGCCCGGCGCAGCCCGGGTGGGTGACGTACTTCTGGACGTCAGACGCGGACGCGGCAGCGACCCGGGTTGCGGAACTGGGCGGGACGGTGGTGAACCCGCCGGTGGATACGCCACATGGGCGGCTGGTGGTCGCGGTGGATGACCAGGGGGCGGGGTTCTCGCTGATGGCGCCCAACGCCCAGTCGGGGACACCGGACGGGTGGGGGTGAGGCTTCGGGTCTCGCCGGACCGGCAGGGGAGAGGCGCGGGGCCGGGCGTTGCTGGGCGCGGCACCGGCTGAGCTGAACCGGCTGGTGCCGCGCGGTAGTGAGCTGAGCAGGCCCACCTTGGAGTAGTCCTGCCTCGCTGGGCCGGGTTGGTATGTTGGGTCGCGCGGGGCGGGCCGAGCCGGGGTGGTGCTGTGGCCGAGCTGCGTGGTGGCGGGCCGGGCCGAGTCGGCGTGTTGAGCTGGGTCGTGCGGTGCCGAGCGGAGCTGGTGCAGGAGCCGAGCTGTGCGGCGGGCCGGGCTGGTGTGTTGAGCTGGGTCGTGCGGTGGCGGGCCGAGTCGAGATGGTGCAGGGCCGAGCCGCGTGGTGGGCCGGGCCGAGTTGGCGTGTTGAGCTGGGTCGTGCGGTGGCGGGCCGAGTCGAATTGGTGCAGGGGCCGAGCTGAGTGGTGGCGGGGCCAGGCCGAGTTGGCGTGTTGGTCTGGGTCGTGTGGTGCCGGGCCGGGCTGGCGCGTTGGATCGGGCTGTGCGGTGGCAGGCCGAGCCGAATTGGTGCTGTGCCGAGCCGTGTGGTGCCGGGCCGGGCTGGCGCGTTGGGCCGGGTCCTGCGGTGGCGGCCCGAGCCGAATAGGTGCCGAGCCGTGCAGTGGTGGTCTAGCTAGTGCCGATTCGCGCTGCGCCCACTAGACCGTGCCGCGCCGGGTCGTGCCGATTCGCGCTGTGCTGGGCCGGGCGAGTTGCGGTGAGCGGAGCGGGCCAAGCTGGTCCGTGCCGTGCCGTGCCGTGCCGTGCCGTGCCGTGCCGTGCCGTGCCGTGCCGTGCCGTGCCGTGCCGTGCCGTGCCGTGCCGTGCCGAGCCGAGCCGAGCCGAGCCGTGTGGTGCCGTGCCGTGCCCACGCATGGGCATGGGCATGGGCCAGAAAGTCCGTGAGGGGAACCCTGAAGGAATCAGATTCCCCCAAAGTCCCCCTCACCGACCATCAGCCAGTCAAGCCGCCCAGCTCCAACCGGGAAGGGATCAGTCCTCCACCCAGTCGAACGTCTTCGTGACAGCCTTCTTCCAGTTCCGGTATTCCTTCTCCCGCCGGGACTCGTCCATCGACGGGTCCCACTGCTTGTCCTTCGCCCAGTTGGTCCGGATGTCGTCCTCCGACTCCCAGAACCCGACCGCCAGCCCGGCCGCGTACGCCGCTCCCAGTGCGGTCGTCTCGTTCACCACGGGACGGATCACCGGCACCCCGAGGATGTCCGCCTGGAACTGCATCAGCAGCTCGTTCACGACCATCCCGCCGTCGACCTTCAGCGACTTCAGCGGGACACCCGAGTCGGCGTTCATCGCGTCGATCACCTCTCGCGACTGGAACGCCGTCGCCTCCAGCACCGCCCTTGAAATGTGGCCCTTGTTCACGAACCGGGTCAGGCCGACGATCGCGCCGCGGGCGTCCGAGCGCCAGTACGGGGCGAACAGGCCGGAGAACGCCGGCACGAAGTACGCGCCGCCGTTGTCGTCGACCGTTCGGGCGAATTCCTCGATCTGGGCCGCCGATGAAATCAACCCCAGGTTGTCCCGAAGCCACTGCACGAGCGAACCGGTGACCGCGACCGAACCCTCCAGTGCGTACACCGTGTCGTTCGAGCCGATCTTGTAGCAGACCGTCGTCAGCAGGCCGTTCTCCGACAGCACCTTCTCCGTGCCGGTGTTCAGCAGCACGAAGTTGCCGGTGCCGTAAGTGTTCTTGGCCTCGCCCGGCGAGAGGCACGCCTGGCCGAACGTCGCCGCCTGCTGGTCGCCCAGGATGCCCGCGATCGGCACCTCGGCCAGTGCTCCGCGCGGGCGGACCTTGCCATACACCTCCGACGACGACCGGATCTCCGGCAGCATCGACAGCGGGATCCCCATTTCCGCCGCGATGTCCTCGTCCCACTTCAGGGTGTCGAGGTCCATCAGCAGCGTGCGCGACGCGTTCGTCGGGTCCGTCACGTGCACGCCGCCGTCGGTGCCGCCGGTCATGTTCCACAGCACCCAGGTGTCCATGTTCCCGAACACCAGGTCACCCGCCTCGGCCCTGGCCCGCGCGCCCTCGACGTTGTCGAGGATCCACTTGATCTTCGGGCCGGAGAAATACGTCGCGAGCGGGAGGCCGGTCTTCGAGCGGTAACGCTCCTGGCCGCCGCCGAGCGCTCCCAGCTCAGCGGCGATCTTGTCGGTGCGGGTGTCCTGCCAGACAATCGCGTTGTACACCGGCTTCCCGGTTTTGCGGTCCCACACGAGCGCCGTCTCGCGCTGGTTCGTGATGCCCACCGCGGCGATGTCGGTCGGCCGCAGGTCGGCCTTGGCGAGCGCGCCCGCCGCGACCGCGCGGGTGTTTTCCCAGATCTCCTCGGCGTTGTGCTCGACCCAGCCCGCCTTCGGGAAGATCTGCTCGTGCTCGCGCTGGTCGACCGCGACGACACGGCCGGAGTGGTCGAAGATCATGCAACGCGTCGACGTGGTGCCCTGGTCGATCGCGGCCACGTACGAAGTCATGGATTTCCTCCAGGAAAGGGGATCAGGTCAAGTTGTGCACGGCGAGGTACACCACCGCGGCCAGCGCCGCGCCGACGAGCGGCCCGACGACCGGCACCCACGAGTAGCCCCAGTCGGGGTCGCGCTTGCCCTTGATCGGCAGCAGGAACGCGTACGCGATGCGCGGGCCGAGGTCGCGGGCCGGGTTGATGGCGTAACCGGTGGGCCCGCCGAGCGAGATGCCGATCACCAGCACGACGAACGACACCCCGGCGTAGCCGAGCGCGGTGTTGCCGAAGGTCGGCGTCCCGTCCGCGGCGGTCTTGAACGCCGGGGTCAGCAGGATCCAGCCGACGAGAACGAAGGTGCCGATGATCTCGGTCACCAGGTTCCACGCCTTGTTCCGGATCTGCGGGGCGGTGGAGAAAATGCCCAGCGTCTCCTCCGGATTCGGGTGGTCGTCGAACTGGAGCTTGTAGGTCAGCCAGCACAGCACGGCGCCGAGAATCGCGCCGAGCATTTCCCCGATCAGGTAAAACGGCACATCCGCCCACGAAACCTTGCCCGAAATAGCCAGGCCGAGGGTGACCGCCGGGTTCAGGTGCGCGCCGGTCGGCGCGGCGAGACTGGCCCCGGCGAAAACGCCGAAAGCCCACCCGAAAGTGATGAACAGAGTTCCCGCTTGGTGGCCGTTGTTCTTGCGCAGCACGACGTTGGCCACCACGCCGTTGCCTAATAACAGGAGTACCGCTGTGCCCAGCGTCTCCCAGACGATGATCGCACCCGGACTCAGGCTCACGTTCTCCGCACCTCCACACTGGACAGTCTGTGCAGGGCCGAACACGTCCGGCCACAGCCTCGTCGCCGACCCCAGTCCGCGGCACGTTACCGCCGCGTACGCGCGCAATCCATAAGCCGGGCGAAGCAATGTGACCATGATCGTCATGGGTTCCGCCACACGTGTCACCTCGGGGTCAGCAGACGATCACGCAAGCGTGCGATGCTGGGGAAGGTGGAGCACGAGGAGGAACGAGTGGTGACGAATCCGCGCAACGGCAGCGAGCCGGCCCAGCTGGGTCCGGCGGGCCGGGAGGAATCCTGGCGGCGCTTCGGCGACGAGACCTTCGACCTGGTCGTGATCGGCGGCGGCGTCGTCGGCGCGGGCACGGCGCTCGACGCGGCGACCCGCGGCCTGCGGGTGGCCCTCGTCGAGGCCCGCGACCTGGCGTCCGGCACGTCCAGCCGATCCAGCAAGCTCTTCCACGGCGGCCTGCGCTATCTCGAACAGCTCGAGTTCGGCCTGGTGCGCGAAGCGCTGCACGAGCGCGAGCTGATGCTGACGAAGATCGCCCCGCACCTGGTGAAGCCGGTGAGCTTCCTGTACCCGCTGACGCACCGGATCTGGGAGCGGCCCTACACCGCCGCCGGCTTGCTGATGTACGACACGATGGGCGGTGCCCGGTCGGTACCGGGCCAGAAACATCTCACCCGCGCGGGTGCCCTCCGAATGGTCCCCGCGCTCAAGCGGTCCGCGCTGATCGGCGGCATCCGGTATTACGACGCCCAGTCGGACGACGCCCGGCACACGATGACCGTCGCGCGCACCGCCGCGCATTACGGCGCGGTGGTCCGGACCTCCACCCAGGTCGTCGGCTTCCTGCGCGAGGCGGACCGGATTTCCGGCGTGCGCGTGCGCGACGTCGAGGACGGCCGCGAGACCGAGATCCACGCCGGCGCGGTGGTCAACTGCACCGGGGTGTGGACCGACGAACTGCAGCGGCTGTCCGGCGGCCGCGGCCGGTTCCGCGTGCGCGCCAGCAAGGGCGTGCACATCGTGGTTCCGCGCGACCGGATCGTGTCGGAGTCGGGGATGATCCTGCGCACCGAGAAGTCGGTGCTGTTCGTGATCCCGTGGCGCAACCACTGGATCGTCGGCACCACCGACACCGACTGGAACCTCGACCTCGCGCACCCGGCGGCCACCAAGCACGACATCGACTACCTGCTCGAACACGTGAACTCGGTGCTCGCGACGCCGCTCACGCACGACGACATCGAAGGCGTGTACGCGGGTCTGCGGCCGTTGCTGGCCGGCGAGAGCGAAGAGACGTCGAAGCTGTCGCGCGAGCACGCGGTCGCGCGGGTCGCGCCGGGGCTGGTCGCGATCGCGGGCGGCAAGTACACGACGTACCGGGTGATGGCGGCCGACGCCGTCGACGCCGCGGTGGTCGACCTGCCGGGCCGCCCGCCGTCGTCCATCACCGACAAGGTCCCGCTGATCGGCGCGGACGGCTACCACGCGCTGGTCAACCAGGCGGATCACCTGGCCGCGGAGCACGGGCTGCACCCGTACCGCGTGCGGCATCTGCTCGACCGCTACGGCTCGCTGGTGCACGAGGTGCTGGCGCTCGCCGCGGACCGGCCGGAGCTGCTCAAGCCGATCGAGTCCGCGCCGGATTACCTCGGCGTGGAGGTCGTGTACGCGGCCAGCCACGAGGGCGCGCTGCACCTGGAGGACGTCCTCGCGCGGCGCACGCGGATCTCGATCGAGTACGCCCACCGCGGCGTCGACTGCGCTGAGCAGGTCGCCCAGCTGGTGGGTGGCGTGCTGGGCTGGTCGGAGGACGAGACCAAGCGCGAGGTCGAGGTCTACCGGGCGCGGGTCGAGGCGGAGCGGGATTCGCAGCTGCAGCCGACGGACGAGTCGGCGGACGCGTTGCGGGCGGCGGCTCCGGAGGCCCGGGCGGGATTGATCGAGCCGGTCAGCTGAGCTTTCTCGTGGGTGCCGGGGACAACCCGGCACTCACGAGGGCTTGAGGATCCAGCGAATGAGCGTTTCCCCGCTCGGCGAGGGCCGGTCTTCAGGCCCGACCCGGGTGAATCCGGCTCGCCTCGCGACGACCTCGGACGCGGTGTTGCTTTCGTCGTGCCGGTAGGCGATCTCGTGCAGGCCCAGCCGGGCGAACCCGAACTGGACGGCGGCCGAAAGTCCCGCTGCCGCAATGCCTTTGCCCCGTTCGGCCGGATGCGTCCACACCGACGCCTCGGCGGTGCCGAAATCGAGGTCCAGGTCGCGCAGCCCGACCTCGCCGAGCAGACGGCCGGTCGCCGGTTCCGCGACCGCCCACGAGCAGCGTTCGTCGCACGCCCACTGCGCGGCGCGCAGCGTCACGTATTCGGTGGCTTCGTCGGGGGTGCGCAACCGGTAGTTCAGCACGTACCGCCGATGCCGCGGGTCCGCGAACGCCTCCATCAGCGCGGGCCGGTCGTCGAGATTCCGGTCCGCGCGCAGCTGACGCAGGTAGTACGCGCCCGCGTTGATTTCCACGGGTTCCACAACTCGAGCCTAACCGTCCGGAACCGGGAAACGGCTGCGTGCCGCGTCACCACCGGGGCGGACGAAGGGTGAAAAATCCTTGCCGTTTCGGGCAGCGCTGAGGGAAAAGCCGCCGCGGGCGATGATCACCCTGGCAGCGTTGCGGGTTATGCCGGACAATCTGACCCAGTTTGCCGCCGAACATTCCCGTCTGCACGGATGGGACGACCTTCCCGCTTTCCTCGCCGACGACCGGACCTGGACGTTCTCCGAGGTCTACGCCGGGGCCGCGCGCGTCGCGGGCGGTTATCGAGCCGCCGGGCTGTACCGCGGCGATCGCGTACTGCTCGCGCTTCCGGACAGCATCGAAATGGTCTGGTGCCTGCTCGGCGCTTGGCAGGCCGGAATCGTCGCGATTCCGGTGAATGTCCAGATGAGCCAAGACGATCTGACCCGCGACATCCGCACCGCCGAACCCGCGCTGATCATCGTCGACCCGGAGACCGCGAGCTGGCTCGACGACGCTGGTCTCGCCCCGACCACCGGCCCGGAGCGGCTGGCGGCGGCAGAACCCGAGACGGAGTTCGCACCGGGCGGAGACCATCCGTCGCACGCGATGTTCACATCCGGGACGACCGGCGTGCCCAAGCTGTGCTTCTATCTCCACCGCAACTTCGACTCGGCGATGCTCCGCACAGACGGCGTCGGCACGGTCGCGTTCTCGGTGTCGCGCATGTATTTCGCCGGCGGCCTGTACTCCTCCGCGATGGCGACGATCTGCACCGGCCAGACGTCGGTGCTCTCGCGTCCGCGCGCGACTCCGGCCGCCGCGCTGGAGCTGATCCGCCGCCACAACGTCGCGACGCTTTTCGCGCAGCCGAGTTTCTACGCGCGGTTGCTTCAGGAGCCCGGGCACGCCGAGACGCTCGGACAGTTGCGCGGCGCGACGTGTGCGGGCGAAGTGCTTTCCGCGCGGTTGCGCGAGAAGCTGGTGCCGATCTTCGGTGACCGGCTGATGAATCTTTACGGTTCCACCGAAGCTGGTGGGTACGCCGCAGGCCAACCGGCGGCTTACGCCGACCCGTCGGCGGTCGGGCCGGTTTTCGAGGGCCGTTCGGCGCGCGTCGTGGTCGACGGGCAGGAGGTGGCGGCCGGTGTGCAGGGCGAACTGCAAATTCTGGTCCCGTTCGCCACGCGGGGGGTCGCTCGCGGCGGTCTCGGCCCGGATCAGGTGACCGACACCTGGTGGTCGACCGGCGATCTCGGGTCGATCGACGCACAGGGCGTCATCCACGTCTACGGACGGCTGGACGACGTCGAGGTGATCGGCGGGCAGAACGTGGTTCCCGGCGAGGTCGAACGGCTTCTCGAAAGCCACCCGAAGGTGCGCGAAGCGGCGGTCAGCGCGGTGCGACGCGAGGCAGGGGACACGACGCTGCGCGCGTACGTGGTCGCGACCTCGGGGCCTGGCGACGACGATCTCGGCGCGGAGTTGGTCGCGCTGACCCGCGAGCACCTGTCGTGGTACAAGGTTCCGCAGGACGTGACCTGGCTGGAAGCGTTGCCGCGCAACGCGAACGGCAAGGTGCTGCGGCGGCAGCTGCGTACCGCGGGAGGGCAGTGAGCTAAGCGGTGCCGGGGGAAGGGATCGCCGGGAACTCCGCGTGCACGGCGGTCCCTTCCCCTCGCGCGGACTCGATGGTCAGCGAGCCCGCGACCCGCTGCACGCGTTGCCGCATCGCTTCCAGCCCGAAGCCGGTGCCGTCGCCGCGATCGCCGGGGGCGAAACCCCTTCCGTTGTCGCGGATGTCGAGCATGACCAGGTCAGTGGTGTAGGTCAGCGTGATGCCGATCCGGCTGGCGCGCGCGTGTTTTTCCGCGTTGGCCAAGGCTTCCTGCGTCACCCGGTACATCGCCACTTCCAGCTCCGGCAGCAGCGGCCGCGCGTCGCCTTCGACGTCGGCGGTCACCTTGGCGCCAGAGGTGTCGGACACGCGATTCGCCAAGCCTGCCAACGCTTCCGGCAAGTGCGAGTCCGCCAATGGCTCCGGCCGCAACGCCTGAACCGCTCGGCGCGCCTCGCTGAGACTGTCCTTCGCCAGCGTGTGCACGTGGTCGAGGTGCCGTTGCCGATCCGCGGCTTCGGTGGCCCGGTCGGCGGCTTGCAGCTGCGTGACGATGCCGGTCAATCCCTGGGCGACGGTGTCGTGGATTTCGTGGGCCATGCGCTGTCGCTCGTCGAGCACCCCTGCCTCGCGGGCTTGGGTGAGAAGTTGTGCTTGCAGCGCCGCGTTTTCCGTCAACGCCGTTTCCAGCTGCGCGTTCGACTGCGCGAGTTTTTCGTTGGTGCGACGGCGTTGTTCGTTCTCCGCGCCGACGAACCACGCCACGTACAGAATCGGCCCGACGATCGACACCGCGGTGATCCACGGCGGCGACGGTTGCCAAATTCCCTTGGCCAGCAATGGAACCACCGCCGTGGCGGCCGCCGCGAAGATGCTCCAGCGCGTCGGGAACAACACGAACGCGATCGGGTAACCGATCGAAGCGAAAGCGGTGAACGGATCCAGCCGGGAGGTGAGCAGGGTCGCGCCGGCCAGCAGCACGACGAAGAATCCGATGGCCAGCCACGGTTTTCGCGTGCGCTGCGGGAAAACCGGGATCAGTACCAGCAGCCACAGCCCGCTCGCCGCGGCGAGAAGCAGGGTGGTGCGCCACTGCGCGGGATCGCCGTGCGGCTGACCTGCGGCGATGATCGTGCACACCGCGAGCGCCAGAATCCCGATCCCGGCGAACACCGGGCCCGCCCATCGCTCGGCCTTCGGATCGACCGAGCCCGGCCGCAGCCCCATCATCGGGCTGAGCCGCGGCGCGCGTTCTCGCGGGCTCAGCGGCGTCGCCATCCGCTGAGCAGGATCAGCAGCAACGGCAACGCGAACACGATCAACAGCCGTCCGCGCGTCACGATGAGGACGACGACCGCCAACGCGATCGAAAGCGGCACCGAATAACGCATCACGAACGAACCGACCTTGCCGTTTCCGGCGGACGGCACGGCCGGTCGCGGCCGGGCCGTGGCCAGCAGCGCGCTCGGGCGCGGCGAGGGCAGGTCGTCGAACAGCGGCACCAGTTCGCTCACCAGCTTGGCCGACGTGACTTTCGCCGAGCGGCTGCCGTATTCGTCGATGTCGAGGCGTCCGGTGCGGACGTGCTCGGAGAGGACGTCGAGCGCGTCCTGCCGTTCGTCGTCGCTCAACCGCAGGTCAGGCATGGTCCGCCTCAGGGGTCCAGACGGCGCTGCCGCCGGTGTTCGTCGCGCATCGCCCGGAACTCCTCGCGGCGCTCCCGGTGCCAGTCGTGACGGTGGTGATGGTCGTGGTGCTCGAAACCCTTGCCCCAGAGCGCGCGGCCGACCGCGGTGAGCGCGATCGGCGCGAAAATCACCGGCCAGCCGGCGGTGCCCGTGGCGATCAGAGCGATCGCCGCGATCCACACCAGCGGAATCAAAGCGGCGACGGCGCGTTGTCCGGCCGACCACTCCGGCTGTCGCGCGGCCACCTCGCCGGACGCCGCGGGCTGCGGCACCGGCATCGGCGGCGCCACGGCCGGTTGTGGCGCGGCGGTCGCGCCCGCGCCGAACACCGGATGCGGCACCGGCAGATCGGTGAACAGCTCGCCCAGTTCGCCGCGGGTCTTGGCCGCGGTGATCCGGGCGGAACGCTCGCCGAACTCGTCGATGTCGATCCGCCCCGCGCTCATGTGCTCACCGAGAGCATTCAGCGCGGACTCTCGCTCCTGGTCGCTGATCCGCAGCTGCGGAGACGGAACCTCAGTCACGTAGTCGATGGTAGGCCGCGCGAGCGCGCGGCACCCACGACATTCAGCACAACTTCAGTCCTTGAGCTCCAAGAGTTGCGTTCCCTGCGTGACCGCGGAGCCGATCTCGACCGAAAGCCCGGTGACAGTGCCCGCTTTGTGCGCGGTTACCGGGTTCTCCATCTTCATCGCCTCGAGCACCACGATCAGCTCGCCCGCCTCGACGTGCTGGCCTTCCTCGACCGCGATCTTCACGATGGTGCCCTGCATCGGCGCGGTGACCGCGTCGCCACTCACCGCTGCCTTCGCGCCGCCGGCCCGCTTGCGGGGCTTGGCTTTCGTCGCCGCGGGAGCGCCGCCGCCCTCAAGGGCGAAGCCGCCCGGCAGCGAAACCTCGAGCCGGCGTCCGCCGACCTCGACCACGACGTTCTGCCGCGGAGCCTCTTCCTCGGCCTCGATGTCCGGCGCGACGAACGGCTCGATCTTGTTGTCGAACTCGGTCTCGATCCAGCGGGTGTGCACGCTGAAGCCGTTGTCGTCGCCGATGAACGCGGGGTCGTCGACGATCACGCGGTCGAACGGCAGCACCGTGGCCATGCCCTCGACCTCGAACTCGGCCAGCGCGCGACGGCTGCGCTCCAGCGCGTTCTGCCGGTCCGAACCGGTGACGATGAGCTTGGCGAGCATCGAGTCGAACTGACCGCCGATCACGCTGCCGGACTCGACGCCGGAGTCGACGCGCACGCCCGGACCGGACGGGGCCACGAACTTGGTGACCGTGCCCGGCGCGGGCAGGAAGCCGCGGCCGGCGTCCTCGCCGTTGATGCGGAACTCGATCGAGTGGCCGCGCGGCGTCGGGTCCTCGGTGATCCGCAGCTTCTCGCCGCGGGCGATGCGGAACATCTCGCGGACCAGGTCGATGCCGGTGGTCTCCTCCGACACCGGGTGCTCGACCTGCAGCCGGGTGTTCACCTCGAGGAAGGAAATGGTGCCGTCGACCGCGACGAGGTACTCGACGGTGCCGGCGCCGTAGTAGCCGGCCTCCTTGCAGATGGCCTTGGCGGACTCGTGGATCCGGGCGCGCTGGTCGTCGGACAGGTACGGCGCGGGGGCCTCTTCCACCAGCTTCTGGTGGCGGCGCTGCAGCGAACAGTCGCGGGTGCCGACGACGATCGCGTTGCCGTGCTGATCGGCCAGCACCTGCGCCTCGACGTGCCGCGGCTTGTCCAGGTAGCGCTCCACGAAGCACTCGCCGCGGCCGAACGCGGCCACCGCCTCGCGCGTCGCGGACTCGAACAGTTCGGGGATTTCCTCGCGGGTGCGGGCAACCTTCAGGCCGCGGCCGCCGCCGCCGAACGCCGCCTTGATCGCGACCGGCAGGCCGTGCTCGTCGGCGAACGCGATGATCTCGCCGGCGTCCTTCACCGGCTCCTTGGTGCCGGGCACCAGCGGCGCGCCCGCGCGCATCGCGATGTGCCGCGCGGTCACCTTGTCGCCGAGGTCGCGGATCGCCTGCGGGCTCGGCCCGATCCAGGTCAGGCCCGCGTCGAGGACGGCCTGGGCGAACTCGGCGTTCTCGGAAAGGAAGCCGTAGCCGGGGTGGACCGAATCGGCGCCGGACCGTTTGGCGGCGTCGAGGATCTTGTCGATCGCGAGATAGCTCTCGGCCGCGGTGTTCCCGCCGAGGGCGAACGCCTCGTCGGCGAGGCGCACGTGCGGAGCGTCGCGGTCCGGGTCGGCGTACACGGCCACGCTCTGCAGACCCGCGTCCTTCGCGGCCCGGATCACGCGGACCGCGATCTCGCCCCGGTTCGCGACCAGGATCTTGGTCACCGGACCGCCTGTGCTCGCGGTGTCCTGCTCGCTCACCACATACCTCCCGTGCCCGTCGCCGCGCTGCTGGTCAACCGGGAGTCTACGGACCCAGGCAGGGCCTGGATTGAGAGGTGGACCACCCAGTTCGGTCCTGTTTATACCCGGCCGGCCGGAGCTTGATGCCGCAGTCGCGCCGGTAGTTCGGAGTCCAGCACGATGACGTCGTAGGGGTTGACCTGGTGCACCAGCGCCAGGTTTTCGGTGTTGACCAGGATCCACGGCTGGTGCTCGCCGCAGCAGTCGACGAGCCGGTCGAGCGCGGTGAAGGCGACCAGCGCGGTGCGGCCGTCCGGAGTGCGGCGCAGTTCGACGTTGGCTCCGGTCTGGCCGTCGGTGGTCGGGCCGGTGGGGCCGGTCGGCAGATAAAGGGCCGGGGGCAGATTGGGGTTCGTCACTCCGACAACATAGACGGACACGGTGCGCAAGGTCGCTTACAGTCTCGGATATGGCGACTTGGCCGAAGCGCATCCCGCGATCCGCGCTGCTCACCGCCGTTCTCGCGGCGGTGGTGACGGCGGCGGCGCTCGCGGTGGTCGTCGCGCTGCGCCCGAAGCCGGACGGCGCGGAGACCATGATGCCGAGGGAGCCCGCGGCGGCCCCGGTGACCGAACCGTCCTCGACCTGCGGGAACGGGCCTTGTCGGCAGCTGGCGGCGATGAGTGTCGGCGGTACCCCGGTCGTGCTGCTGGCGGACGCCGCGGGCGGATCGGGCCGGGTCCAGGTCGGGCAGCAGCCGTTCGAACTGGCGATCACGAACCTGGGCGCGAAGCTGACCGAGACTTCCCTGCGCTGTATCGACGGATCGACCGCCGCGTGCCTGATCCGCGGCGACGCGGCCGGCGGTTCGTACGGCGAATTGCTCACCGAGTCCGGCGGGGTGTGGCGCGACTACGGCAAGCCGTATTTCTCCGACGCGGGTTCGCTGTCGCTCTACGACGTGAGCCAGGACGGCCGTCCGGACGTGATCGTCGTCCGGCACGAATGCCCGCAGGCGGTGTCCGGCTCGCCGCGCTGCCAGGCTGCGCCGGTGGTGGCGGAGGTGTACGAACTCGACGGCGAGGTGATGGGCTGCACGAGCACCGTCACCTCGCCGTCGAACTTCCGGGGCTGGCCGGACGTCGAGCTGAAGAAATCCCAGCTGCGCCGGTGTTCCGGCACCTCGTGAGCGGCGATTCCGGTTCTAACCGGCGTTGCCGCGCACGAGGCGTCAGGCGGTCGCGGGACGGGCGGCGCCGCCCTCGTCGCGGTGGTTCGGGCGAGCGGTCTGCGTGCTGAGGATTTCATCGTCGAGCAGGCCTTCGCTGCGCGCGACGATCGTCGGGACCACGATCTGGCCCGCGACGTTCGTGGCGGTGCGCATCATGTCCATGATCGGGTTCACTGAGTAGATCAGCGCGATGCCGATCGCGACCTGCTTGGCGTCGAGGCCGATGAACGCGGTGGTCAGGGTGAGCGCGGTCAGCCAGCCGGTGGTGCCCGCGGTGGCCAGCGCGCCGAGCACGGCGACGACCACGATCCCGACGTACTGCCCGAAGCTCAGCGGCACTCCGGCGAGGTTGGCGATGAAGATCGCGCCGATCGCCGGGAACACCGCGGCGCAACCGTCCATTTTGGTCGCGCTGGCGAGCGGGGTGGCGAAGGCGGCGTACCCGGGGTCGACGCCGAGGTTCACCGCGGACTGCCGGGTGAGGGGCAGCGTCGCCGAGCTCGACTGCGACGCGAACGCGAACTGGATCGCGGTGCCTGCCTTGGCGAAGAACGTCAGCGGGTTCACCTTCGCGACGAACTGCAGCAGGATCGGGTAGACCACGAACAGGATCAGCAGGCAGCCGACGTACACCGCGAGAGTGGTCGACAGCAGCGGGCGGAACAGCGCGTCGCCGTAGTTGGAGACCGCGGCACCGATCAGGCCGATGATGCCGAGGGGCGCGAGCCGCACGATCCAGCCGAGGTACCGCTGGACTATTCCACTGACTAGCGGCATACGATGATGCCTATCCGCTGGTCCGCCCGGAGCGTCCGGCTCAGAATATCCTTGACTGGGATCAGGGGACTTGATCATGGCGCAAAGCGTCTTCAACCTGCATACCCTACGCGCGGATGCATGCCCGTCGAGCTGCCTCGTCGCGGTACGATGATGCTGCTCCTCTTCGCGGAGGGACGGCCCCGGGTAGCTCCCGGGGCCACGCGAAGGGGGCTACTCCGCGAATGAGGATGCCGCATGTCCGATTCAATCGACCTCGGTCACCGGGTCCGAGAGATCCGATCCTGGCGAAAGCTGAACATCCGCACCTTGGCGGATCTTGCCGGGATCTCCTACAGCTATCTCGGTCAGATCGAGCGCGGCGAGAAGCCCGTGAACTCCCGCCAGGTGCTCGAAGCGCTCGCGAACGCCCTGCGTGTTTCTCCTGCCGAACTGGCCGATGTTCCCCACATCCCGGCGGAGCAGCTCGACAGCCAAACCCATGCCGCGCTCGATGCGCTCGAAGCGACGTTGAGCGAATGGCTGCCCGGCGAGATCCCCGACGCACCGGCTCGGCCGTGGACGCAAACCGTGGCCGATCTCGACACCTTGACGAACGTGCTGCGTCCGAAGTCGGACTATTCGGGCCAGGTCGCACTCCTGCCATCACTGATCACTGATCTCCTTCATCATGCGCACGGCCCGCATCGGCAACTGGCACTCGAAGGGTTGATGACGGCCTACTACGCCACTGGCAACGTCTCCGGACGCCTCGGACGACGGCAACTGGCGTACCTGGCCGGAGAGCGTGTCCGTGCTAGCGCCGAATTGCTGGACGACCCGGAATGGCTGGGAATCGCCACGTGGGTCCGCGCCCAGTTCCTCAGCTCCACATCCCGGCCGCGCCAGTACAAGTTGGCTCTCGAGGCCATCGATGCCCCCGGTGCCCGGCTTGAGTCCCGCGGCATGGGTCATCTCACCGCGGCGATGTCGGCGGCTGCACGCGGGGACACGGCCACGGCGAAAGAGCATCTCGACGACGCCGAGCGAATGGCTGCTCGCGCGCCGGTTGCCGACTCGTGGGGTCTGGCCACCCTGAATTTCACCGAGGCCAACGTGGGGATCTGGCGTGTCGCGATCGGCACCGAGGTCGGCGAGGGCGGCAAGGTCGCGGAGTTGGGCCGCAATGTCGAGTGGTGGTCGCTGCCTCTCTCTCGCCAGGGAGCTTTCTGGATGGATTTCGGGCGAGGTCTGATGCAGGACCGCAAGAGCGCCGACGCCGGTCTTCGCGCGATCTTGAAAGCCGAGTCCCTGACCCCGCAGCAGGTCCGCAACAACGTGTTCGTGCGGGAGGCAGTGACGGCCCAGTTGCGCAAGGCGCGACGTGACGCCGGAGGCCGGGAACTGCGTGGCCTTGCGTGGCGGATGGGTGTTGCCCCGGTCGGGTGATCCGGTGCCTTTGTGCACTTCTAGTGCACAAACTCTGACCAGCGATGTTTAGCGTCCTCGTCATGCACGAAGGACGGGGATGGAACAAAGAGCGCAGCATCGAAACAGTTGACTCGACGGGACGGCCCGTCAAAATCACGACCGGGCTCACCACGAACGCTCAAGGTCATCTCGTCGTGGGGTTGGGGATCGACAGCAAGTTGGCTGCCGGGCCGAGCGCGACCATTCCTGTCCCCCTCTGTGGGCGTTTGATCGCGAACCTGGAGGCATCGTTCGACGACCACGCCAGGAAAACCGGCAGGCGGCCGTCGTGATGGGCGTGCTGTGCGGCGAGCTGCCCGCCGAGGACGTGGCCGCGGTGAGGTCCGCTGTGCACCGCACGTCGGACCTCGTGCTGCGGGTGCATTCCGACCCGACCGCCGCGCACCGGCGGACCGTGCATCGCTACTGGAAGCGGGAGCTGGCCGACCCGTCGGTGCAGTGGCTGATCCCCTGCTGCTCTGGCGACGATCCCTACCCGGAGCGCCATGAGCGCGGCGAGATCGCCATGACCGGTTTCGCTGTTGCCGACCGGTGTCCCGGCTGCACCGGGCTGGGTGCGCGATGACGTCGGATCCGGACGACAACGTCGCCTCCGAGACGACGGAAGAGATGCCCGTCCCAGTCGAGCCCGGTCCGGATGCGAGCCCGGACGAGTGGGTGCGCTACGTAAACCAGCGCTACCCGCGCCACGGCGTCTCCGCTCCCGGATCGCACCTGGGACGTCGATGACACCCCGCCCCTATCCCCCGGCTGCCGCGATAGTTCCCCGACACTGCCGCGGCACCCCGGGTTGCGCCCCACCGGACGGGGCGCGCGGCGGTGGCCTTCCCCCGGCCCATCCCTCCGGGAGGCCACCGCCATCCAAAACTCCCGGCCGTCGCGTCGCTTTTGGCGAATGGGCGGCGCGACGACCGGTGAGATTGACCGCAGCGACGGGCGACCCCCAGGCGCGCGGTCAGGACCCGCGTAGTCATGGCGCGGGGAAGGGCCGGTGACCGTTGTTCTCCCCGGTCACCGGCCCGCCAAACTCCTCGGTCGCCGCGTCATCAGGGGGCGCGGCGGCCGGGAACCGAACTCTCGCGCTACTGGCGGTAGCACCAGGGCTGCCACCACGGTTATCTGATTCGAATACAACACGGAGAGGACCAGCTACGATGATCGGCATGCTGAAGAGGATTCTCGGCTACGACCACGCCTGCCTGCACGACGCGAAGGGCAAGAGCCAGTTCTGCATCGTCTGCGGCTCCGCCTGCCACTGCGGCCAATGAACAACACCCACCGCCGCAAATCGGACCTCCCGCCATCGGTTTACCTCGGCGAGGTCCGGCACACGAGCCGCATCAAGCCGACTTGCCCGCACGGATCGACCGAATGGGAAGGTGCGAGCCCCCAATGTGACGACCCGGCGTGCATGCGGCGGTGGGCCTGGCGATGGGGCCTTCCCGTGCTCCTGGTGATCGTCACGATTCTGGTCCTGGCACTGACCGTTTTCCGCGAACCGTGGTCGGATTGCGGGCCAGGCGGCGAACACCTCGGCCGTGACACCTGCGTCTACCGGTGAGACCGCTGTAACACCAGAGGTGATCAACGCGAACCAATGCGTGGATCCGCGAAACTGCCCAACGAGGGAGCTGACCGTGACGATCGCTGAACAGCGGCCCCAAGCTGCGACCCGCCCGATGCTCACAGTCGGCGAGGCCGGTGGCGTTCTCGCATTGATCCTGATCGCCGGAGTCTGCCTCGGCGCGTTCGTTCTGCCGAGCCTCGCCCTTGGCCTGGCCGTATTGACGGCGCTCGGTTACACGATCATCGTGGCGGCGTCGATCTACCTACTCGTGGTCGCCGCGATAGATCGTCGACGCGCGCGGTCGTCCTGACCCAGACGCGATTTGAGGGCCCCCGCGCGTGTGCGCGGGGGCCCTCGTCGTTTAGTTCGGCAGTGGGTTACTCGGTGCTGGGCTTCGGGATTCGTGGCACGTCTTCGGCATACAGCGGGTCGACCGCGGGCGGCGGGTCGTTCGGTTTGGTCTTCACGACCGCGCCGGTGCCGAGCAGCGCCGAGCCGACGGCGATGATCCAGGCGGCGGTGTCGCCGTCGATGTGGACGCCGGCGACCGCGACGATCCCGACGACGGCCGGGACGGTGAGGTAGCCCCACACCGCGGCGAGGGCCTTGCGGTAGCGGCCCGCCCACGTGCCGAGCCGCTCGAGGAACGTGGGTGCGCCGACCGGGTCGGCGTGCTGGCCGGTCATGCGACGCTCGCGGAGATGTAGAAGTCGGCCGCGGCGTCGTGCAGCACGGTGCACGTGGTCGCGCCGTCCGGGATCGCGACCGGGCCGGGACGGTTCGGGTCCCAGTTCCAGGATTCCTTCGGGGTACGGAACTCCCCGTCGTACCCACCGCCGACGCCGGTTCCCTTCGGGTCCTTTCCGGTGTCGCCATAGAACAGGATCGCGCGCACCTTCACCACGTTGCTGAACGAGGTGTGGATGCGGAGCTTCTTGCAGCCTGCCACGCCGATGTCGGTGTGCACGCCGGTACCGGCCTTCGCCGGGGTGCCGAACGCCATGTCGTCCTCCTGGTTCTGGGGCGCTTCGGCCCCGGTGGATCCGCCGCCCGCCGGCGCGCTGCCGAGGGCGGAGATGCGGGTGCGGAACGCGCCCATGTCGAAGTTCGGGTCGCTCTTCCGGCCCTTCGGCGCACAGACCTCTTTGTGGCCGAGCACGCGCGAGACCGGCAGCCCGAACGCGGTGCAGAGCGCCTTGCACAGCCGGGCGTAGGCGTCCAGCTGCTGTTCAGGCCACGCGCTTACGCCGTCGCCCTCGGCCTCGATGCCGATGGCGTACTGGTTTTGCTGCCACGTCTGCAGCACCGCACCGGCGTGCCAGGCGACGCCCGCCGCCACTACGTACACGGTGCCGTCGCGGCCGAGGCCGAGGTTGCACAAAGGTCCCGCGAGATCGCTGCGGCCGTTGGTGACGATGCCGAGACTCGGGTAGTCGCCGGGAGCGGTGGCCGGGGTGGCGGTGTGGTGGCAGACAACGCATTGCACGCCTGCCATCTGGCCGTGGCCGCGACTCTGCCAGCCGGGCTGCTCGACCACCCGGAGCCCGGCCGATCGGGCGATCGCGGCGAGCGAAGTCAGGTACATGGTCATCCTCCGGTCGTGGGTGCGGTCGGTGTGGTGGGCGCGGCCCCGCTGTTCGGGTCGACGCACGCTTTGCCGTGGTAGGTGGTGCCGTCGGGTGCGGTGATCACTGCGTCGCGCAGCTCGAAACCGGACGGGCAGGCGGGGCCGGGCGTGCCGTCCTTGCCGTCGCGACCGTCCTTGCCGTTGACGCCGTTCTGCCCGGCGGCGCCGGCCGGGCCCCTGCACGGGTCGCTGTCCTGCCCGCAGTACGCCGCGACGAGCGCCCGGTAGTCCGGGGTGGCCGCGTCCTTCCCGTCCGTGCCGTTCTTCGGTGCCGGGATGCGGGCCAGCACCGCGCCCGCGAGCGCGTCGAAATCAGGGGTCGCGCCGTCGGTGCCTCGGCATTGGTTGCGGGACGCGCAGTAGTCCTCGACCGCCTGCCGCGCGGTCTGGCGCAGCTGCGCCGGGTCGGCCTGCACGGCCGCGGGCGTCGCGGGCGGCTGCACCACCGGGGTCCCGCCGAGCCGCTTCACCTGGTCCGCCAGCGCCGCCACGTCGCGCGCCAACTCCCGGTTCGTGTCTCCCCGGGCGGTGTCGCTCGTCTCCAGCTTCGCGATCTGGCTGTGCTGCGAGAACAGCACCAGGCCGATCCCGGTGAGCGAGATCACGAACAGCACGCCCACCACGACGATCCATCGCCGCCGTCCAGTCGTCGCGCGTTTGGCCGCGGGCTGCACGACCGTACGGTTGAGGTCACCAGTCACTCGTCCTCACCATCCCGGGCCTTCTCCTCGAGGAGCTTGCGGACTGCGTCGAGAATCTCGTCCTTCTGGTCGTCGTCGTCATCGCCGAGGGTGCGGGCGACGGCGATCTCGGCTGCTTTCTCCGCGGCTCGTTTCGGCCCGCGGACCACGGCGATGATCCCGGCGACGCCGGACAGCAATGCGGTGACCAGCGCCGCGATCCCGAAGAACAGCTGTGCGAGCGCACTCACGCCCACCCCTTTCGTGCACAGTGGACGGACATGTTTCGTTGCGGCATCAGTGATAGGTCGGGTTGACGTCGTAAAACGCTTTTGAGATTCCATGGCACTGCCGGGGAAAGGCTTGCGAGAAAGCGTTGCCGCCGGTCGAGTTCCACGCCCTGATACGGACTTCGATGGTTTTCTGCATCGCGCTCTGCGGGAGCAGCAGCATCTTGCTGATGCCCCTGATGTCGGTCGTGTTCGCCGCGACGGACTGCGCGTCCGTCGAGGATGAAGCGATGACAGACCCGGAGAGGAGGACCTCGACCCAGAGGTTGAACGTGCTCGCCAGCGTGCCGTTTTCGAGGTTGATTTCGGCTCCGACCCACAGCGCCGGGTTGAAAGCGCCGCCGTACCCGTCGGCTATCACCTGCGCGGTCCCGGCCGTGGTATTGCCGCCGTAGCCCCACCGAGCTTGCCCGCCCAAGGTGATCGACATGCCAGGGTTGGACAGCCCGTACCCGGCGCTCTCGTCGAGTGACCACATCGTGGTCCCGGACAGGTCGAGCATCCGCGCGGCTTTGCCGTTGTAGACGGTCGAGTAGTACGTCTCGAAAATCGGCTGCCCGGCGCCGTTCAGGATGCGGACCTTCGCGCCCCCGCCCGGGTCGTTCGGGTCCGGGAGCACCTCGAAGTCCGGCACACCGCCGTGGCCGATGGAGAACGGGAACTTGGATTGGCGCGTGAGCGCGTCGATCTGCCGTTGCAGGTCGACCAGCTTGTTCGCGATGTAGTCGGGGGTGCCTTCCCTCTCGACCGGGTTGTTCGCAACCATCAGCGTTCCTATCCGGCTCGCGCGGCCTGGAGTTGGTGATCCACGCGGTCGCGCGGAGTGCCGGGTCCGCGGGAGATACCGACCGCGCGCCACCGGTAGTCGCCGTCCGGTACCCAGTGGTGATCGGTCACCGAGTAGGTGACGAAATGCCCTGCGGTGTAAGAGCCGAGACGGGGGTCGGCGTCGGCCAGCACCGTCGCCGACCACTGTTCGGACTGCCCAGACGAGAGCGCCACGTCCGCAGCGGCCCAACTGTCCAGCGTGGACTGCACTGAGGCGTCGGTGTGGCCGGTGTCCACCAAATCCGTCAGCGGCCACCCGGCGGCGATGAGCGTCGTGTTCGTCGCGAGCCCGTAGAGACTGCCTGCCTCGTTCCCGGTGCCCTTGACGAACGCCTCGACCGCGGTCGGCGACGAGCCGCCGGAAGGTTTCAGGCTCGTGAGGGTTCGCCGGTAGAAGAACTTCAGGTCCACGCCCGGTTGCACCAACCACGGGTTCCCGATCAGCATCCGGTGCCGGATGTAGCGCTGGCCGCTCGCCGTGGTGAGGTACGGGTCGAACAGGACGTCCGGGCCGCCGTCGACCTGGGTCAGCTCGCGCAGCCGTTGCCCGGAGCAGGCGAGGTCGTAGCCGTGATACGTGCGCGTGTTCGTGCCGCCCGGCGCGATCGTCGGCAAGTCGATCGGCAAGTTCGAGCCGAGGATGAAGCTCATGTTGATCGCGTGATTCACAAGCTCACGGGCGATGTAGGGCAACGTCCCGTTGATCGTGATATCTGCGGCCGGGTCGGTGTAGCGCTGGCCAGCGGCCGGGTTCAACGCTGCGTTGCGCAGAACGCGACGGTCGAGGATGTCCCAGATGCCTTTGCCCGACACGGTGAACAGGGTCGTGGTGTCGTCCGGTTCGTAAGGGGTGATCGGCCCGGCCTGGCACACGACGTCGCCGCGCAGCACCGCGACCGAGCATTTGTCCGGGATCGCCCACTCCCGTACCCGCGCCGTGCGCGGACCGCCGTCGAGCGGCACCTGGATCTTCCACGACCCGACGTCGTTGATCTGCGCGGACCACTCCGGCTCAGCCGCGAGGGCCAGGTCGTAAAGCACTCGTCCGGTGACGGTGTCATAGACGAGCGCGGTGTACTCACGCTCCGCCGGTGCGGTCACGCCGGCACCACTTCGCAGGTCAACCGGTGGCCGGGGTTTCCGTTGATCACGGCGTTGTTCCCGGCGGGGCCGGTCCACCGGTTGAGCGCCATGACGACAGTCCGCGCGCCGGTGAGGACCGCGGAGGTCCCGGTGAAGTTGTAGGGCAGCGCCACGGTTCCGGTGCGGCCGTCGGCGGGCTGGATCGAACAGGGCCCGGCGAGGTTGCTGCCGGCCGCCGAGCCGTCGCGGGCCACGAAATCGAACCCGCCGCCCGTGCCGCACGTCATCGCGATCTGCGCGTCCATCTTCAGCCGGTACGGCCATCCCGGATCCGGAATGGACACACTGCCCAGCGCGTACGGGAAGACGCTCGCCGTCGCCGAAGCCCACACCGGAGTCTGGTAGTTCAGCGGGGTGATCCCCCGGTGCACGGTGCCGTCCCACACCCGCATGCCGTTGAACCACGTCAGGTCCCCGGGCATGAACGACGGATCGCTGAGGCTGTCGCCGGGAAGCAGCACCCGCACGCCGCCGATCAAACCTGTGCCGCGGCGCAGGTCGCTCAGCGTGACCGTGCCGCCGGTCGACACCTGCGCGCGCGCCAGCGGGATCGCGACACCGCCGCCGCCGCCGGGGATGCTGGTGATCAGGCCGAGACTGTCCCAGGCGACCGGGTCCACCGGGGTCGCGCCCGGGGTGCCGGTGACGATCTCGATCCGCATCGGGATCGTCCCGCCGCCCTGGATGATGTCCGAGAGCGTGGTGTCGTAGGCGCGGGCGATCACGATGTCGTTGCGCGGGTTCGTCGCCGGCGGCGCGTCGCAGGTCACCGTCCGCGCGGGCGGCAACGTCCACCCCATGTACGCGCCCTGCCCCGCGCGCCCGACGATCGCGATCACCGGGTTCACCGCCAACGTCCGTCCCGACTGGACGGTCACCCGGCCGTCGTAGGCAGCGGTCCCGTCCGACGCGGTGGACAGCAAACCGGACCGGACCGCCGACAACGGCGAGTTCGTCGACCCGCCAAGGAACAACGCCTGCAACAAGGCTCTCCCGAGCCGGGCGCTGTTGCTGCGCGGCATCGCGGTCCACACGCCATCGCCGTCCGCGTTCACTGCAGCCATGACCGCCCCCTCTCGCTATTCGTCCGCATCGCGCCAGGTCGCGACGACCGCGCCCACGCCGATGCCGGTGAACTGGATCGCCCGCGTGCTGGCGGGCGGAATGCTGATGAACTTCGCCGAGCCGAGCGCGCCGGTGCGGTCGATCCCGTCGAGCGTCACCGGCGTCGCGGAGAACGGCGAACAGTCGATCCGCAGGGTCTGGCCCGCGGTGACGGTCCCGATGTAGGCGAGGATTCCGCCGGTGACCGGGTCGGTGAAGGTCGGGTTCTGGCAGCTGGACGGGGTGGTGATCGTCAGCAGCGGCCAGGTGACCTCGTCGCCGTCGTTCTGCAGCGCCAGCACGTTCGTCCCGGCGCTCGCGCCCCAATCCAGGCCGCCGCTTCCCCAATCCAGGCCGCCGCTGCCCCAGTCGAGACCATCCGTCACACCCGTCGCCAGCGACGCCTGCGCCGATCGTTCCACTGTGGACAACCAACGCGGATCCGCAGCGTAGAGATCGAGCTGCCAGTCGGCGCCGCCGTTGCCCGGCCAGACTTCCCACTTCGGTTTCGACTCGGCCCGCTCGACCATGATCTGCCGGGGCGACACCCCGTCGTCCACCACGAGCAACTGCTGCGATCCCATCGGGAAAAGACCCATCAGCCGCCGTCGCGCCGCGACCAGCAACGGCCACGACGGCTCGACCTGAGGCATGCACCAGCCCTGCAACGACAGAGACCGTCCGGCCTGGTACGACCGGGACCGATAGGCGCCGATCCCGAAGGGCCGCTCGGTGAGATGCGGCTTGGACGAGGTCCCGTCGTGCAGGTCGGTGGTCGGGACAGACCAGCGGCACCCGAACTCGTCGGTGCCGCCGGCCGCCCACGACCCGATCGTGTAGGTCTCCTGCATCGTGTCGGTCAACGGCATGCGAGCCCCCTCACCGCAGCATCCACGCGAGCTGGCTCGACACCATCGCCGCGACCCGATGCGGATCCGCCTCGGCCGTGTTGATCGTGACGTTCGGCTGGCCACCGCCCCGGCCCGCGGGCGCGGCCGGTTGCTGGATCACGATCCGCGGAGAGAATTGCTGGACCGATGCCGCTCCGCTGATGATCTGCCGTTGCACCAACGGATCCTCACCGCGGTTGATCGCCCTGAGCAGCGGCAGGTTCCGCGCTGTCGCCGCTGCGTTGACCATGAACTCCCGGTTGGATCCCCACAGCGGGATGAGATCCTGGCGCGGACCGCCCGGCCCGAAGATCAGGCCACCTGCAGTGGCGTCGATAGCACCGCCGCTCGCGTACCGCTTCGCGCCCTGGTGGGTGATCATGCCGCCGTCGGCGTATCCAGCGGTCGCCTTGGAAACGCTGACGTGCCCGTCTGGGTAGGTCGTCTTCACCGAGATTGTCGCGGTGTAGTTCCCGTTGGTCACGTTGTAGATCGACGACAGCGCCTCGCTGGTGTTGGCGCCGACCTTGATGTATCCCTTGGAGTCGTTCGCGACCCGGACGGTGTCACCGATGACGCTCTTGGCTGCCGAGTTGAAGGCGTCGATGTTCATCCAGCCCCAACTGCCGTTCACCTTCTGCACCAACACCTGCAGCTTCCCGTCGGCGGGATTGTTGCGGGCGTCGTAGGTGACGGTGCCGGTCGAGCCGTCGGCTTTCCGGATCTGGAACGACAGCTTCCCGTCGGCGGGGACCGCGTTCGCGTCGAGGGTGATGGTTCCCTTGGCGCGGTTGGCTTTGTCGACGACCAGGGTAATGCCGGTCTCGGCGGGGATGGTGTTCGCTCGGACATCGAAAGACCCGTCGGGCAGGGTCGTCACCTTGTAGCCGAGGGACTTCAGCGCCTCGGCGGCGTCCTTGTCCTCGACAGCTAGGTGAACCGAGTGGTTCTTCGGTATCGCTTTGAGCTGGTTCAGCACGTCGCTGACCCTGGCCTGCAACTGGGTGTCGCCCTTGAACAGGAACTGCGTTGACACTTCCTGCGGGATCAACCCGAGTTTGTCGGCTAGTGCGTTCGCCTGGTCCGAATTCAGCCCGGCGGCCTTGGCTGCGTCGATGAACTTCTGCCGTGTCCGCTCGACGACCGCGCCGGTCTTGTCGAGCGAAATGGACAGGTCGTCGCCGCGCGCTTTCGACTCGGCGAATGTCGCGGCCACCTCAGCGCCCATCGCCTGCGACAGCGACCCGAACACCCCTTGCAGGTTCGCCCCCGCGGCCGTGAGCCCGTTGATTCCTCCGCTGCCGGATACCAAATCGCTGAACGAGCCCTTCAGCTTCTTGCCTGAGTCCTTGATGTTCTTGATCGCCTTGTCGGCATCGTCGAACGCTTTCGTGGACTGAGCCTGCGCGGCCGAAAGCGTGGTTGTCTTGCCGGACAACTGGTCGAGGACGGTCAGCAGCCCGCTGCCCTGGTCCGACACCGACTTCGTGTCGTCGCCCAGCACCGCCAGTGCAGCGGACATCATCTGCACGTCGCCGGTGGACTGCTTGATGGTGCCGCTCGACGTCGACAGGGTGGTGTTGAACCGTCGGAGTTCGTCCTGCGCCTTTTTCGTCTGCGCGGCCTGATCGTTCACCTCGGTGGCGAGATCCCGCTGCCCTTGCGTGGCCTGCTCGATCGTTCCGAAGATGGAATGCAGCTTATTGATGTAGTCGTCGGTCGAACCGGACGTGTTCTGAACGGCGTCCGCGAGGCTCTTGTACCCCGCTGCCGACCGGCCAGCGGCCAGCGCGGTGAGGTCCTGCGTCGAGATGTTGGCCTGAGCCAACGTGTTCCAGTCGTCCTGCGACAGCTTGGCCTTTTCGACGCCCTGGATGTTGTTCTCGATCAGGTAGTTGAATCGGCCGAGCGCACCAGCCGAATTCGTCATCGCATCGGTGACGGTCTGACTGCTGATCCCGTACTCCGACAGCAACTGCGAAGCGGTGCGCTGCGAGACACCTAGCTTTTCGGTTTCGACCCGGTTCGCCGCCCGGGCGCGAGTACTGGCTGTCACCGCAGCGGTGGAGCCCGAAAGCGTGCCCTTGATGTCCGCGACTCCCGCGCTGAACTCGGCGGCTTTCTGCGCCGCCTGCTGGGACTTCTCGCCCCACGCGTCGAGCAGGAACCCTCCAGCGACCAGCGCGATGCCGAGCGGGTTGAATCCGCCGGACACCACCGACTTCAGTCCGGCCTTGAACTTCGAGTTGCCTTCCTTGTCGGCCTTCGCAAGGGCTTCCTTGAAGGGGGACGTCTTGTTGCCGGTCTGGTCGAGCTTCGTCGCGAACGCGTTCAGCCCGAAGCCGGTCTCTCCCAAGCTGGTGCCGAACAGTTTCGCGATCCCGTTTGTCGCAAGCAGCGACCCGCCCGCCGAACCCAGCGGTGCCGCCCAAGACCCGAGGCCGGAGGCGAACCCGTTGACGAGGTTCAGGCCGCCGCCGACCGTGCCCAGGAACGCATTGGTCGTGCTGGTGAGGACCGGCATCCCGTCAGAGGTGAGCGTGTTCGCGACACCGAGCAGTTGGTGCAGCGCCCCGCCGAACTGCGGAAGAGTGCCGTGCGCTCCGCCGGCGAGGTTCGCGAGCAGTGTCCCGGTCTCGCCGAGCAGGTCGTGCGTGATCCCCCCGAGGTCCCGCATCGCGAGTCCGGCGTCTTTGCTGCCTTTGGAGGCGTTGCGCGCGAAATCGCCGAAGCCCTGCCCTGCCTGGCCGGTGAAGTCCCGGATGCCTGCCACGATCGGCTCGGCGGCCTCGATGGAGTCGACGACTCCAGGCATCGCATTCTCGGCGAAGTCGATCGCAGCACCGGTGAGTTCGCGGATGTAGGGCGCAGACCCCCGAACTGCAGTCTGCACCGCGGGGCGGAGTTCGTTCCAGCCCTCCGACATGTCACCAATCGCGGCGGTCAGTTCGCCGCGGATCGGCTTCGCCATTTCCCGCACGTCGGTCTGCACGCGCTGGGTGAGGTCGCCGAACTGCTGCTGCACGTCCTGGTTGCTTGACGCGGCCCAGACGCCGAGTGCAGCGAAACCACCGGCCATGATTCCCAACGCGGCGGTCACACCGACCGCGCCGATTGCAGCTGCGGCCGGAAGCCCGGCACTCAAGCCAAGGAACATTTTCGCGTCGAACGCAGCGTTCGCCCGGCCCGCGACACGGGACAGGATGTTCTCGACGCGCTTCCCTGATTTGTCGACGTCGTCAGCGGAATCCTTCTGCGCCTTGGCGTAGCGCTCGGTCGCTTCCTTCGTCCGGACCGACGCGGCCTCGACTTTGCGCAGGTTCGACGCGTGCTCTTCCTCGGCCTGCGCCAACTGCGCGACGGTCGACTTCGAGTTCTTGCGTACCTCCGCCAACTTCGCTTCGGACACGCGCGCGCGGCCGGCGGCGTCCTCTTCCTCGTCGAGCGCCTTCCGGAGGTCTCGGCCCGCTGCTTCGAGGTCTCGCGTGGACTTGCCCGCCGACCGCATTTTCGCAACGTAGTCGGCGATGTCCGCGCGCAGCTTTACCGAGACGGTCCGGTCAGCCATTCCGCCTCCTCAATTTCGCAACCCACAAGACGAGCGCCCGCGGGAACGGCACGGTGTCGTCGCTGTACTTCTCGCGTTGCTGCTCGATCGCGTGGCAGCGGTAGCATCGGCCCGGAGGCTCGGCCACATACCGCCCCTCGTTCTCATCGGCGGTGGTCTCAGGTAGAAAGCCGCCGCATCCGGGACAGCTCATCTGCTCGAAGTCGAGGTAGGCCAGAACCATCGACCGATCAGTGTCCGTCCACTCCGGAGTGCGTGTGGTGACCGACCGAACCAGCCGACCGGCTTCGTCGTAGTGGTATTCCGTCAACTCTTGCGGTTCTTCGCCCGCGAACCGGCTGGGCGCGATCCCGAGTCGGACTGCTGCCGCGAGGTCTCGCCGGAGTCGGGCATCACCAGCGACGCGGCGTGGCTGAAAACCGGGCCGCTCCGGTCTGCGCGCCCGAGTTCCCATGCCGTGTTGGCCAGGTCGTCGTACTGCCGATCGGTGATGACCTCGACCAGCTTCTCGAACTGCCTGAACGTCAACTCGGGTTCGACGATCTCGGCGCGAATCAGCTCAGGCACGAAGGTCTCGACGTTGATGCCCATGTTCTGGTCGCCAGGCTTGTCCTCGCGCGGTTCGTGTGCCGCGACAAGCTTGACCCATGCCTTGTGGCCGAGGCCCCGCATCCGCACCTGCAGCGTGTGCTCCGCGATCTCGGCCTCAAGAGCCTTGATCTCCGCTGCCAATTCCATCTCGCGTGCCGACGGTGCCATGGTCGTCCGCGCTGTACGTGCTCCAGCCAGGTCGTAGTCCAACTGCTCCCACTGCGTCCGCAGGTCCGGGCGCAAGCAGAGAGACACTGTCGCTTCAGGCAATTTCGCGCTGGCGATCAGGGCGTCGATGTCCACAGTGGTTCTCCTCGACTCAGGGGTTTTCTCGACTCTGGAGGGAAAGGCCGGGCCGCCCGGGAGTCGAGGACCGGGCGGCCCGGGGTCTCAGGCAGCGACCGCGTCGAGGTTCGCCGCGGCGGTGTTGTACAGCTGGCTCTCGAACTTCTCGACGCCGTTCGCTTCCGGCTTCATCGGCCGCCGCACACCGGCCTTGACCGGGTACACCTCGACCTTCTGCGCGGTCGCGTACGCGGTGGTGACCGGGATTCCGCGGCGCACCACCAGGTACCCGGTGAGGCCGCGCTGCAGCAGCGTCCACGCCACGTCCTCGGCGGGGACGTCCTTGCGGACACAGGTGAGTTTGATCTGGGTCTTCGCGCGGCCCGGCTGCTCGGCGTCGATCGTCTCGCAGAGTTTCGGCACCGACACCACCGATTCATCGGTGGAGATGTCGAGGCCGTCGGCGGTGATCAGGCACTCCAGCGACGTGCCGCCGGTCAGCTCCGCGACGGTCGGCGCCGCGAGGTTCGCGACCACAGGAACGAAAGTGACCTTGTTGTTGCCGTCGGAAAGCATGTCGGCCATGACGGGTTACTCCTTCTTTTCGGCCGACTTGGCGTCGGCGGACTTGCTGCTGTCCGGCGGCGTTCCGCCGTCGGCGTCCTGCGGCGGCTCCTGGTCTGCCGCATCGCCCGGGTCGAGGTCGAGTGCGACCTTCGGCCCGGACGGCACCGGGCCCTCGACCCCCGCCCAGCCGGGGCACATGCCGAGTTCGAGCGCGTCGGCGGGCAGCGCCGCGACGTGCCCGGTGGGGTAGTGCTTCGCGCGGACGAGTTCGTTGCTCATGCCGATCAGCCCCGGAACGCGTAGAAGCTGACCGAGGCGGTCGCCGACGCGGTGAGGTTCACGTAGCCGTCGGACTGCTTGAGGTCCGACTGGATCGGGCCCAGCACCGCGAGCCCGGCTGCGGGCACGGACACTGATGTGATCGCGGGCAGCGTCTGCCCGTATTTCGGTTTGCCCGGGTCGGCGACGGCGACGGTGATCGCCGACGCGCCCCCGTTCTGCACGACCACGTACACGGAGCCGCCGGAGTCGCCAGGCTGGACCTTGTCCGGCCCGACCGTCGCGGCGGTCGAGGTGAGCACGGTGCCGCCGATTTTCGCCTGCACCTGCGCGAGAGTTGCCATGATCAGTCCTTCCAGGACTCGAAAACGTAGGTATCCACACCGAAAAGCGGGTGGCGGTTGGTGGCGGTGTCGGTGACGTCCCGGTCCTCACGAATCGGGCGTTCCATCTCCTTGCGGATGGGGTTGCATTTCCACCCCGCGACGACTGGCCGGATGCCGAGCACCAGCGCCCGCGTCTTGTCGACCACGACCGCAGCCGCGTCGTCGGTGAGACCGACGGATGTCACCTGGAAACGGAAAACCATCTCGTCCGGCTCACGGCACAGCTTCGTTTCGCGGTCCATCCCGGTGCCCATGAACAGCACCCAGTACGGGAACGTCGGCCGACCCGGCACCTGCCCGCCCGCGTAACCGGCGATCGTGCACGGTGCCAGCAGCGCTTTCACCGCTGCTCGATGCGCAGCGACTGGCCCGGTCACAGGATGTCCTCGGCGACGTCGGCGAGCGCGTCGGCGAACCGCGGTTCTTCCTTGTGCAGCGGCGCGTTGAGGTCGAGCACGGGCGAGGTGTCCGAGCGGCCGAAATACAATAAGTTGCCGAGGTCGCCTTGGATCATGTCCTTGTCCGGCCCGATCTCCGCGCCCAGCCCTTGGTCGGTGGTGTCGTAGCTGATGCTGCGCGGGAAATGGGGGTACATCCGGTGCCCGGTCGCGTCGGCACGCATCCCGTTCTTGACGTTCACCGCGCCTTTGCTCACGACCTTCTTGAACTTGGGCAGCGTTTCCTTCGGCACCGCTTCGAGGTCCCGCGCCAGCTGGTCGACTTGCGACATGTCCACGTCGGACACGGGCACCTCCAGAGGGTTCAGCCGGTGATTTCCTCCACTTGGCAGCGGAGTGCGGTCTGCAGGCTTTTCCTGTCCCCGCTTCGGATCCGGAAGACACGGCCGACGTTCGCCGGGTCGACACTGGCGGTGATCTCCGCGACCAGCCCGGTCCGGACCGCGGCCGTGCCGACGATGGGCAGGTGCAGTTCCAAGGGGACGACCGCCCATTTGTGCTCGCCCGCGTCCGGGGTGGACGGCAACGCCGCTTTCTGGGCTTGGATCTTGCATTTCCCGGTGTAGACCGGGTCCCCGTACGTCGGGGTGACCTGGCCGGTGGTCGGGTCGGTGGTTTCGCCGGTGACCGCGCGGATCCGGCAGGTGTCGACCATGAGGTTCTCGGCCTGGCGCCGCCCGGCGGCCGCGAGGCGCACGGCGATGCTCATCCGATCCTCACCAGCCGGGCCCGCTGTCCGTAGGTGCGGCGCAGCGTGCGGCGCAGCGAGTCCGGGATCACGCCGGCGAGCACGCCCGAGGATCCTTGAGCGAACTGCAGCCGGAGGTCGTCGATCGACATCCCGACCGTGCCGGCCGGGTTGGTGAACACCTGCGCGGCCAGCGCGAGCGCCGCGCCGCGCGCAAGAGCGAGTTGCGGGTTCCCGTCGGCGTAGCCGTGGGTGTAGGTGACGGTGACCGCGGACGGTTCGTCGTGGCAGGCCGCCCACCGGTCGCGCCGCCACAGCCGCGCCCCGAACTGCTTGTAGTCGGCGACCGCGATCCCGTCGAGCGCGACGGCGGTCACCGCGGTGACGGGCCGCTGCGGCAGGTCGAACCAGGCGTCGCGGGTCCCGACGAGCGTGACCGTGTCGTCCACGACCTGGGTCAGGGTCTGCCCGGCCGCGGCCTGGACCGCGCCGGTGGCGAGGTCGAGCAGCAATGCCCCGTCCGCGTCGGTGAGCCCGGTCGCGTCTTCCTTGAGCAGGAGGCGGAGGTCCGCGACCGTCGCCAGCGCCATCGCCGAACCTCCGTTCCTGTTGTCAGCCGCGGTGTTCGCGGATCGCGGCGACGAGCTTGTCGTCGCCGAGACGCTTGTCGACCTTCACGCCCTCGTTCTCGGCCAGCGCCAGCAGCGCCTCCCGGTCGAGGCTGTCGAGGCCGTCGCCTTCGGGTTCTTTCGCGGCCGGGCGGTCCACTTCGGACAGGTGCGGGTCGCCGCCTGCGTCGATTGCCGCGCGGATCCGCTCGATCACCGTCTCGTCGTCGGTGTCGAGGACACCGACCTTGATGGTGTGCTCGCCGAATTCGCGGTGTTCCGGCGTGAACTTCGCGTAGGGCCGCTGGTCGGTGTCGCCCTGCAGCTCCAGCGACGGGTACCGGCTGTGCTCGAACTTCGCCATCGGTGGTTCTCTTCCTGTGAAAGGGCCGCCGGGACCCCGCGCGGGATCCCGGCGGACGAGGGTCAGAGCAGGTCCGCGATCACCGCGTGGTAGGTCTCCGGCCCATATTCCAGGCCGACCTCGCCGTAGAGCTGCCACTTCTCCGAGGACCCGGTCTTGCCGAGCGGCTCGACGAACAACAGGCCCTTGCCGGGGATCGACAGGAACCGCGGCCGGCACACCGACAGGTCGATGATGCCGATCTTCCCGGCGGGCACCCACCGGTTGACCATGATTCCGAAGATCCCGAAGTCGGTGACGAGCGTGTCGATCGCGATGCCGCCGACGTTGCGGGTCATGGTCGGCTGGTTCAGCGGCGAGGCCGCGTACAGGTTCGACAGCACGACCTTCTGCGCCGGGTTGCACATGAACACCGTCGACCCCTGCGGCAGCTTCGCGCCGTTGGTGTAGGCGGTGATCAGGGTCGCGTCCACGATCGCCTTGGTCAGCGCCCGCGGGGTGCCGGCGTTGGCGTTCACGTTCGTGGTGACCGCGGTGAGGATGCCGCGCGTGGTGCGCGCGGTCGCGTTGGTGCCCGGGTTCGCGAACGCGCCGGTGAGGAACGACTTCTCGACGTCGACCGCCATCGACTCGAGCTCGGCGTTGATCTGGAACGACAGTTCGTCGGTGACGGGGTTGTCGTCCGGGCCGATGTTCGCGCCCGCGTAGTCGGAGGTGGTGCCCAGCTTCGAGTACGAGATGTCGATCGCCGACTGGTGGATCTCGACGACGTTGGTCACCGCGGACCGGGACTGCTCGCTCGCCGTCGGGGCGGCCGCGCCCTCCAGCTTGGCGTTGTTCGCCGACGTGGCCCGCCGGTCGACGGTCTGCCACTCGAACAGCTTCGACTTCACCGGCACTGCGCCAGCGAGCCCGCCGATAGCCGACAGGAACGGCGTCTCGGTCGGGCTGACGACGAACAGCTCGCCGTGGTAATTGGGCAGGTTGAACGTGGTTCCCTGCCCCGACTGGGTTGCCATGACGGCAGTCCTTTCCTGGGGTCCAGGGCAGGGTGTTCCTGCCCTACTTCTTCAGCAGCTGCTGCGACTTGAGCGCGATCGAACTGCGGTAGTCGCCGTTCTTCTCCGCCTCGCCGATCCGGGCATCGAGCCCGATCGGGCCCCGCGCGCCCTGCGAGGGATCCGGCTTCGGCACCGACGGACCGGCCGCGGCGACCCGGGCGGCGAGCCGTTCGGCCTGCCGCGTCAGGGTTTCCTCGTCCGTGCCGGTGAGGAACAGCTCCGCGTCCTCGTCCGAGATCCCGTGCTTGATCGCGGTCCGCAACCGCAGCGCCTCCGCCTTCGCGGCGTCGCGCTCGGCCTCTGCCGTTTGCGACCGCTCGGCGGCCTTCTCCAGCTCGGACTTGTCGCGGTCCTCGTATTCCTTGAGCCGGGCTTCGAGGTCCTGGCGAGCCTTCGCTTCGGCCTTGCGCGCCTTGCGTTCCTCGGCCAGCGCGCGCTTCCCGGCATCGCCGAGATCACCTGGCGGGTCGCCCGCCGGCGGCTGCGCGCCAGGATCAGCCGCCGAAGGGTCAGCGGCCGGTTCAGTCGAAGCCGCGCCAGTGGGTTCGGTCGGCTCGATAGGTTCGGACATGGTGCTCCTCCATCGCAGAGGGTTGGCCCGGTTCCGCATCGCGCGGTCGGGAGTCAAATCAGGTAGCCGTGCTCGCGGAGCAAACGCACGGCGTCGTCGCGGCTGGTTGCGCGGCGGTACAGCTCTTCCGGCATCAGCCGTTGCTGGCCGCCGAGCCGCCGCCCCGCGAAACCTTGGCGGGTAATGCCTTCGGTGGTGCGGCCTTTCGGGCTCACTACCCGTCCGCGGTGGGTGATCACGGTTCCGTCGGCGCGGGTCTCGACCCACGATCCGGCGACCTTCATGCCCCGGCGCGCGTTGACGACCTGCGCGAGGTCGGCGCCATCGCGCACAGCCTGCTCGTCCGCTTTGGACAGACCGCGCACTCGGCCTTCCTCGAAAGCGAGCCGCGGGTCGGTGGTGAGGTCGGCGGCGGTGTCCTCGGCTGCCGGGATGTGGGTGCAGTCGCAGTTCGGGTGCCGTTCGAAACCGCTGTTGTAGCGGTAAAACCGGCCCGCCAAGATCACGCAGCGGGGGCACGAGTCACCGACCAGCATCCGCACGTACCCGGTCCGCGGCCGGACGGCGACCGCCATGCCGTCCGCGACCCGGCCTGCGTCGGCGACCTGCGTGCGCACCGTCATCTCCAGCGTCGCCTGGCCAGCCGCGAGTGCCCGGTCCAGCGTCGCGCCCTGACGGACAGCGACCTTCGCCGCGATCACGGGATTGAGCAGCAGTCCGGCCAGGCCGCGCCCGTCGGACGCGATCCCGGCCAGCGATTCGGCGACCACCTGCCCGGCCGGTGCCGGGTCGAGGCCTTGCGCGTCGAGCGCGCCGGACACGTACGCGTCTGCCGCGCGGGCCGCGGCCAGTTGCGCGCCGGACACGACCGTCAGCAGCCGCGCCAGCAGCGGTGCCCACGACCCTGTCAGATTCCCGGGATCGACCCTCCGCCACAGCCGCACGCCCTCGGCCGCGGTCGAGTGCGCAAGCCGCTTGCGGGCGTCGTAGTGCCGCCGCGCCAGCTCACGGGCCGACCGGGACATTCGCCTGATCCGGCTGACCGTTGGCGAGGTCGCGGGCGATCACGCCGACCGGGTCGAGCGCGGCGGCCTGCTCGTCCGCCGCCTTGTCCTCGGCTTCCATCTTCTTGATCTGCCCGTCGGTGTAGCCGACGTCCTCCCGCGTCTGGCGCAACGTCGCGATCGGCCGCGGGCTCGTGGTGTACATCTTCACCGCCGCGTCGGCCTTCTGCGCGACCGTCGGCGTCGCCGGGTCCCGCCAGATCGTCTCCAGCTGCGCCAATCCCGGATCCCACTCGCCGGTCTGGAAGCGGCGCACGATCCGGCACATCTGCTCGTACGCGCCGCCCCACGGCCGCTGTTTCCGCTCGCACCGCTTCACCAGCCGCGCCTCGGCGCTGCGGATCGCGTCCGCGCTGGCCGGGTTGTCCCGCAGGAACCCGAGGTAGTGCGGCGGCAGACCGGCGATCGACGCGACCATCTGCGCGAGCGCGTTGAGGGATTCGTGGAACCCGCCCAAATTCGCGCCGGCGAACTCGAACTCTTTCACGCCTTCGTCGGCGCCGACCGGGATCGTCAGCAGCCGCTTCATCAGGGTCTGGATCGCGGTGAGCGCGTTCCCTTCCTGGTCCTGCAAGTCGTCCGGGCCGATCCCGAACAGGCCCCGGATCGGGAGCGCCACGAACTCGGCCGCCACCATCATGTCCGTCGCGATCTTGTTCGCCGCGTCCGACAGCGGGATCACCGGCGACAGCTCGGAACTGCCCAGCTGCCGCGGCTGGTGCGCGACCCGGTCCGACCGCGCGGTGCTCAACCGGGCCCGGTTGACGATCGGCACGACCGGCAACTGGCCGAGGCCGTGCTCGTCGCGGTCCTCGACCTTCCAACCGCCGGACCACGTGAACCACGTCGTGGAGTCCGGCAGGTACAGGGTCGCGGACCGGTCGTTGATGTGCGCGTAGGTGTCTTCCTGCGCCACCCGCCGCAACGCCGCCCGCATCTTCCGGGTCCGCGGGTCCATGTCGGCGAACATCTCCAGCGGCGACTCCGCCGTCACCAGAGGCGTGTCGGCGTCGTCCTCGTTCGTGCCGACCGTGACATAGGACCGTTTCATCACCAACGCGTCGACGTGCGCGAGCTGGCTCTGCTCGTCCATGTCGTTGGCCTGCCACACCCGCCACAGGTCCGAGTCGCCCGCGTCCTCGTCCGGCAGCCGGAACCCCTCGACGTCCAGCCGTTCCTCGACCGAGTCGACGACCAGCTGCGGCCACGCCACGATCACCGGCTTCAACCGCTCCCCGATCTCCATCTGGATCTCGGGGTGCATGTACGTCAGCGGCTGCGTGCCCTCGTAGTAGCGGTTCAACCGCTCCAGGTCCGCCATCTCCGCGTCGTGACGCAGCGACAGGTACGTGACCCAGTCCATGTCGGAGGTCGGCTGCGTCACCCGCCACCTCCTTCACATCGCGACGATCTTTCGCCGCTTCCGTCGAGCGAGACCCGCGGCGATCACGTCGCCGGCGGCCTCGTGCGCGAGCACCGAGGTGACACACGCGTCGATCTTCTGAGTGGCACTGGCTTTCACCAGCACGTAACGGTTCGCCGGCCGCGCGGCCGCCCGCGTGTTTCCCACGTGCTCGGCTGTCGTGGCGCACCCGTCGTGCGCGAACGCGCTGTCCGCCTTGGACACGTCGCCCTTCAACCGCTCGCAGGCGTCGTGCATCTGGACCGGCCGGCGCGTGTACCAGCGGATGACCCGCTTCTCCCCGAACTCCTCGGCCCATTCGTCGACTTCGGTGTCCCAGTACGGCGGATCCGCGTACAACCGGACCACGTCGAACCGGTCGAACAGCTCCGCCATCGCGGCCTTCACCTCGAGCCGCGGCACCTGCCCGCCGTGGTCGGCCGGGTTCCAGATCGTCGGCCGACCGTTCGGCCCGTAGCTCGGCGTGAACTGGTAGCCGGTCTCCGGGATCTCCGCGCGGATCGCGGTCCAGTCGTCCACATCGGACCCGTCGAACCCGAGCACGATCCGCGCCCCGGCCTCGACCTCGCGCGGCACCGCGCGTTTGGCCCACTTCGCCGAGTCCAGCCACGTGTCCGACCCGGACACCATCCGGTTTCCGAAGAACCGTTCCGCCTGTGCCGGGTCCTTCTCCATCAGCTCCGCAGCCTCGGCCTCGATCGCGTCGAGGTCGACGTGATCCGAGCCCGCGTAGACGATGCGGTGGATCTTCCGCCGTTCCGCCTTGTTCTTGTACGACAGCGTCGCCGGTGCCTGCGGGAAGTACTTGAAGATGTCCGGCCGCTTCGAGTCGAGAGTCCGCTTCGCCGTCGAGTCCTCGGACGGATCCGGCGGGTTCGTCGTCTCCATCGACCGGCCGCTCATGCCGGCCAGACCGCGCCGCTGCGTCTCCGCGGTGCGGATCATCTTGTTCGTCGCCGTGTACAGGCCGCTCTCGTCCTGCAGCGCGAACGTGATCGGGTTGCCCAGGCGGCTCTGCGCGCTCGAGGTGACTGCGTCGATCCGGCCGGTCGACCCGACTCGCACGAATGCCTCGCCGACCCGCATCAGGTCGCCGAGCGGACCCAGCCGGATCATCGCCTGCAGCGGCCGGTACACGTTGTCGACCTGATCCTCGGACGTGGCCAGTAGCTGAATCAGCGGCGTCGGCCACGGCATCCCCATCGGCTCGCCCGGCTCGTACGGGTACTCCCACCCGCAGCCGCACCCGTAGTCCGCACACGCGTAGCCGTCGTCTTTCCCCGCCCACCCCGCGAACACCACCGGCCCCGAGGCTTCGGCGCTCACGATCGTCGCCGACCACGGGCCCTTCCCGGTCTTCTGCGGAGCCACCACCTGCGAGCGCCGGTTGTGAAACGCCGTCGACTTCTGGCCCAGTTCGGCCTCCGGCCGCACCCGGTAGTGGTTGACCGTGCACCACAGCTGCCAGCGGTACAGATCCATCGGAGCGCCCTGCCGGAAACCGTCCGGGATCGGGCAATGCGCCTCGATCCAGTCCGGGACCACCCACAGCGTCGGGAAGTTGACGACGAACGGGTCAGGCCCCGCTGCCATCGGGCACGACCGTCAGCCGACCGCGCGCCGTCTTCCGCGGCGCCGCCTTCGCCGCCGGCTTCTTCGGCTCCGCAGCATCGTCGGTCGCGATCCGGATCCGGGCCCGCGCCATCGAGTCCGGCGTCAGGTACAGATCCGCGAACATCATCCGGACCGTCTTGCGGTTCTCCGCACTCGCGCGCTCCTGCTCGGCCTCGACGAGCTGCCGCACGAACAACGCGACGTACTCGAACAGACCGTCCCGTTCCCACAGCAGCGCCTGGGGCTTCTTCCAGAAGCTCTCCCAGACCTCGACCTCACGTCCGTTCTGGTCGACGAGCGGCCACTCCGGCGCCGGAGTCTTCCGGCCTTCCGCGGGCAACATCGTCCAGCCCGCCTTGTCCGACGGACGGTCACGGTTCAGCGCGTTCGGTTCCGGCGCCGGGCCGGAACGACTACGGGCTCCACCACTTGGCATGTTGATCACTCCTCAGCCGCATCGCGCAGCATCGACGAGCCGACGCCCGCATCGCGCGGGAGCCTTTTGAACCTGGCGGACTTCCCAGATGCCTCCCCAGCGGTCCAAGTAAGATCCACTTCGGGGGTTACCCCCCAGGGGTGTCGACCGTTGGTGATCGACTTTCCGCTCGACCATGATCATCCGTTGACAACCAACCATGATCAGGTTCGTGCTGCCCAGCCTCCAGGCTGCTCACGAGCCGTCTCGATCGAATGGCATCGAGCGCACAGTCCGCGTCCATGCCTGGGGTCGTTCGGGTCCTCGCCTCGCAGCACCAACGTGCGCCTGTCCACTGGCCAATGGTCTGCGTGCTTCGACCACGCTGTACCGCACAGCTGGCAGATCGGGTGAGCAGTCAGCACGCCGGGGCGGAACCGGGTCTCGTGTGCCCGGCCGTAGCCGCGGTCGCGTGCGCTGCCTCGACGCTGCTCTGCTGCACGCTGGTGCTCGGTGCAGCGGCCGGTGCCCGGCGGTACCAGCTCAGGACACTGGGGTACGGAGCACACCTTCATAGCCCGTGGCATCAGGTGCCGCCGTTCTGCTGGGGTACTCGATTCAGACTGCGGGACTGGCGATCGAGACCAGTCGGCTGGCGGGCACGGCGAACACGGAGCGGTGCTGGCCGTCCTTGAACTCGACGAGGCCGTCCGTCATCGTGGGCTCGCGGTAGTAGGCGGCGTGCACCTCGGTGTCGGTCCAGTCGTCGCCGAGCAGGTAGGTGACGGTGAAGACGCGGATCGGCGGGGTTTCGTTGTCGGTCATGGTTGATGCTCCGTGGTGTGTGGTGAGCGGCGAGGGTTGCCCTCCGCGTCCCGCCCGTGGACGGGCCTGGGCCGAGGGCTCTGCCGGGCTCAGTCCGACAGCGTGCCGGGGATACGAGAACGGCCCCGCCGGTGTCTTCCTGGCGGGGCCGTGATGTTCGCGGGGCGGTGGGCATAGCTCACGCCCGAGGTAAGCGTGACACAGCAGTTGACCTTGGGCAATCACCGGGGTGTCCACTGTGCCCCGTGTCGCGCGTAACGGGCCAGGGAGACCTTGCGACTCCTCTGCATGACTGATGCAAGAGCTGACCTCGGAATGCGCCTTTACGGCATGATGCAACGCTTATTAGCCAACTCGCTTACCCCCGAACGACACCCACGCGCGGACGCACCCAGAGATGTTGGGAACGAGACCGACGTTCTCGATGCAATCGTGCTCCTTGCCGCCAGCGTCGACGAGATGGTGCAGGCTGGAGTGGTGCCGGTCGATCGCGGTGCCTGGATCGCCGAACTGTTGATGGTCATCCGCGACTGCATCGCCCCGCTCCCCGCCGGACTCGCGGAGGACGGCGTCACCGACCTGCTGACCCCCGACCTTATGGAGATCGTCTCCGCGATCCGTATAGCCAGGGAGCAGGGGGCTTGGAAAGCCTTCGGAAGCTAGGAGGTATGCCGCGATTCGATCTTGATCTTGCAGTCCGAACACAGGATGCCACCGTTACCGGGCGGCTGTTTACCGCACTTCGCGCATGTCTTGGCGGGTTCGTCGTCGCTCATGCCGCGATCCTCACATTCATCCAGACGTCCGGACGCTAGCTCGTGGTGTGGTGTCGCTCGCCTGCGTCTCGACCGGGCGCGGGGTAGGGCACACCGCAGTGATCGCAAGGCATCGCGACGACGAGGACCGTCGAGCCGCCTGGAGCCCGCTGGATCACAGTGAACCAAGTCGTGGCCGCCGCGCCAACAGCCCACTTCGGAGATCAGCCAGTCGAGGACCGCGCGAAGTCGGCGCATGAGGCTTGCCTTCGGTCGAGGTAGGCGAGGATCTCCCGGAGGTTGTAGCCGCCGTCACCTCGGGTGATGTGGCCGCGGCGCACCCACTGGCGGAGCGTCGCAGGAGTGATGCGGTAGCGGTCGTCGCCGGTACGGTCCGCTTCCTGGCAGAGGAGGAGGACGACGTCGGCGGCGCGGGCCCGGCCGGTCACGACCGGACCTGTTCGGCTAGGCGTCGCTGCCGTTCAGCATCGACCAGCTGTCGGCGGCGGGCCCGGTCGTCGGCGATGGCTCGGCGGAGCGGACCCGGTACGCGTTCGGCGACGTGGTCGCCGGACTTGGCGCCGTATCCGGCGAGCTGCTTGAGCCACCAGTCGCGTTGGGCAACGGTGGTGGCGAAGTCGGAGACGGTGGTGGCTGCGCTGAGGCGCTTGACGAGGAGGTCGTCGCGGGGGCTGATCCGCCACAGCCATTCCGGTCCGTCATCACTCCGCCAGTCGCTCATGCGTTCGACTGTAAGTAGCGTGGCAGCGGCCGTCAACGACCGCCATCGTCGCCGCGTGGCGGACCCGGGCAGCTTCGGAACGGCGGTTTCCCGCAGATGGCACGGACCGTCGGTCCTGAGCTGGTCGAGTCGATCATGTGGGATTGACCGAGGTCTGCGAGCAGCCGGTCGGCCGCTTCCTGCATCGCGCGCAGCGACTCGGCGACCTGCATCGTGCCGACCGTGACGTGGTCGCGCATGGCCTGGTCCCGGATTCACTCCTTGCCTCGGGTGCGAAGCGATGCTGACCATTCCCGGCCGCGCAGTTCGCGGGGCGGCCGGATGCGATCCCATGGGCGCCATTCCTCGCGGTAGTCGGGATGGTCGGCGTAGCAGACTGCCGCGAGTTCGATCGCCCGGACGTACGCCGCCTCCATCCCGCGCCGCCGAAACACCGCGCCGAGCTGGTCGCCGCTCCCGAGCACGAACCGGTAGCTGCTGACCAACTCCCGTTTGGCGGCAAGCTCGATAGTGCGTCGCATCCACATCGGTGCGGGCTGCCACGTCGCGCGGGTGCCGTCCGGGCGCAGGCGTCGCCAGTAGCGTTCCTCGGTGTAGTCGAACCGCTCGAACGCGTCCGGATCGGCGGCAGTCTTGTTCAGCTCCCAGCCCTCGCCTTCCGGCGGGTCGTCGGTCTCGCGCCAGGCTTTCCGCTGGCCCACCAGGGTCTCGTACTCGTAGGCCGGGTGCGCGTTCCGCTGGTGCAGTTCGTCGTCGCTCAATCCGGCGTACGGGTTCTCCAGGTGCGGTTCGATCTCGGCTCGCTCGTCGGCGACGCGTGCGAGGAGGAACGCGGTCAGGTCATCCACACTGCGCTCCCGGCATCCACTCGACTCGGACGGTGCTTTCCTCGGCCCTCACACGACTTCCCGGCGCGAGACGGTCGTTCTCGAACGTCACATCGAGGTTCACGTCGATGCTGTAGACCTGCTCCGGATCGGCGGCGCGGAGCTGCGCGGCCAGCTTCTCGAGGTGCTCCGCGACGCCGTCGAGCCGGACGCGGGTCATCGGGGTGCGCTTAGGCATGGTTGCTATCCTCCCGCACTTCCTGCTCGGCACAACGAACACAGCGGAAGACCTCAGGCAGGCTCGGCGTCCCGGGCGTGATCCGGTGCCAACGATGACCGCGATCCGCGCACTCTTGCCCTTGCGGCGGCCACGGTGCTTGCAGCGTGACCGTATTGGTTTCCCGGAGCACGTCGTCCCCGTCGAAGAAGTGCCGACCGGCTGCGTCCCGGACGAAGGTTTGGACCGTGAGTTGTCCGTCTGCGACGACCGCCGTGGTCGGGCACGGGATGTTGTCGGGGTCGATGCCGTGCGCCCGGAAGAACGCCTGCATCGTCGCCAGCGGGACAGTGGTCGAGACTTCGATGAAGCCGTCGTCTTTGTGGTCTATCCGGTAGTCGGTCATGGCAGCTGTACCTCTCGCCATTCGTCGGGTGTGCCGATGTCGACCGAGTCTGCTGCATCAACGTAGCCACCTGCTGTCCGCAGGCACAGCACGTTGCTGCGGTCGCCGTTCTTCACCCGCGCCAAGAGGTCGCCGTCGGCGTTGATCCACAGCCGTTCCACTGCGGTCTGGAACGGCGCGAGCGCGCGCACGGCCGGGTTGTTCATTGGGTCGTCGGTCACGGCAGAAGCATCCCTTGCGTTGAGCGCGGCGTTGCGTGCCTCGTTCGAGCTGCCCTCGACCGGGACGCACATGTCCGCGATCCAGCTCAGCTCGCGGCCGTCCGACTGGACGATGTGGACGGTGGGCCGGTCGGTGTAGGCGTAGACGTAGCCGATGGCGTGCACGCCGAGGCTGCCGCCGTAGCGGGCCTCGACCCGCTGGCCGTCGCGCACCCAGTTCGGATAGTCGTTCATGCTGAGACTCCTTGTGCTGCTTCGAGACGGACAAGGTCCAGCCCGTCGTAGGTGCGTTTGCATGCTTCGCATTGGGCGGGTTTGCCGATGCCGCCCCAATACACGCGGCCGTCGCAGGTGACGGTGAGGCAGGTGCCGAGAGCCTGCTGGGGTGCGTCGCGGGCGAGGGTGCGGGCCATGTGGTGCAGTTCGACGAGATCGGCGGCGACATCGTCCACCCACGGCTGCCCGCCGACCCACCACAGGTTCCGGCGGATGTAGCCGGCGTCCGCCTCGATCGTCCCGCCGGGCCGGGACTCGTCGCGCTCTCCCGCGATCGAGTCGGCGAGGCTCGACAAGCTCCGCGGAATCGACCGCACCCAGTTCGCGGTGTCGTCCGGGCGGCGCATGACCGCGTCGCCGTGCTCGTCGACATCGCCCGGCAGGGAACGCGGGTCAAGGGCGGCGATCACGTCGTCCCGCGCCGGGGAGGTCGAGCCGTAGCCCGGCGACATCCGGCCCGTCTGGCCGCGGACCGGCTCCACCGAGTCCGGGAGGACGACGGTGGCGTAGTGGACGATGCCGCGCACCAACTCGACGAGACGGGTGACGCAGTCGTTGCACGAGTACAGCACGCTGCTCGTGTCCGCTCGACGGCACACCCGGCACTTGCCGACAGCGATCGGTTCGGTCGTCACAGAACCTCCACGGGCCATGGGGCGATCGGGTACTGCTGGCTGCGCAGCGTGCCGCTGGGGGTGTCGGTGCGCTCGACCTGGCCGCCCGCGTAGCCGGGACCGGCCAGCGTCCGCAGTGCTGCCGTCTGCGTCTTGTGCGGGCCGGACGTCGAGGGCCCGGTGAAGCCGTAGGCGGGCCGGTCGACCATCCACCCATCCGGTCCCTTGTAGACGCGAGGCTTCGGCTTCACCGGAGCACCCAGTCAAAAGCGGCGGCAAGCCAACCGCAGCGGCGGACCGGAGGCGGCGGCGCGGTCCAGCTGGCCCCAGATGGAGTGGAAACGACGGCCGGAGCGGGCTCATCTGGCAGGGAAACGTGCCAGACGGACGCCCCGTCCTCGTCCTCGCCAAGCCGCACCACGCGAAGTTCCCTGGTCTCTCCCGCGAAGTTGCGGACCAGGACGGTCTGCGATTCCGGATCCTCCGGCTCGCTGTCGGGGACGGGTGTTCCGCCGTTGACGCCGCCGATCCCGCCGGGCCGGTAGCCGATGTCGATCGTCAGGTCGTGGAGACCGGCGGCGTCGGTGTGCACGAGGCAGTTCGTCGTGCCGTTGAGCGCGAAGCTGCCGCATTCGCCGTCGTCGCGGTTGCTGCAGAGGGGTTGCTTAGCCACGGCTGTCCTCCTGGCGCAGGGTGTAGGTGGCGTGCTGGCGGTGGTCGAGGACGACGATCTGGTGCTGGCGCAGCTCGCCGGACGCCCGGCGGATCGCGACCAGGTCGTTCACGGCAGTGGTTGTCAGTAACGCGCCCGGTTCGCAGTGGGTCCGCACGGTGCCGTCCGGGAGTTGCCGCGCGGACATCAGCGTCACCGCGTGCACAGCGGTGTCGCGGGCCCGCAGCACGCGGAGCATTCGTTCCAAGCAGGCCGGTTCGTGGACGATCCCGTCCGGGTCGTATCCCTCCCGCAGCCCGACGGCGACCGTCGCGCGGGTGGTCGCGCCGACGCACAGGCTTCTGCCCCAGCCGCGGCGACGCAAACGGGCGACAAGCTGGCCGCAGTCGCGCACGCTCGGCGTGCCGTAGGTGAGGCTCGGGTGTCGGTACAGCACCACACTGCGGGCCTCGCTGTCGCTGCCGAGCAGGACAGCCGCGTTCATCGGTGCCGTCGCGCACGCCTCGGCCAGCCGGGCAAACACGCCGTCCGCCGAAGCGGTCCCCTCGGGCGGCAGAAGGCCAGCCATCCAATCGCCCGCGACGGTTGCACCCACCCGGTACGGATCAGCCACGGCTGTCCTCCTCGCCGCGGAGGATGCGGGCGGTTTCGCACGGCCACGCGATCGGTGCTTCGTACGCGTCGACACCGCACGCTCGGCAGCTGCCTCCGTCGTTGGCGTGCCGTGCGAGCGCCTTATCGATGCGGGCCTGCAGCTGGTCCCGCTCGGCGGTCCGCTCGCGCAGGACTCGGCATGCTTGCTCGTACGCCCACGCCGTTGGGTGATCTTCGGCTGACCGTTGGCGGCGCAGTTCGATGTTGCGGCCGAAGTACTCGCCCAGCCACCACATGGCTTCGGCGTGCAGCCACAGCGCCAGGTCCCGCTCGGCGCGCGCGGCATCAAGCGCGGGCCCGACGATCCGGTTCATGATCTCGTCGGCTGCGAGGTTCTTCGGCTTGGTGCCCTCGAATTCGATTAGCAGCCACTCGATCTGCTGCGCGAGGTCGCCGTCCTCGCTGTCCGACGCCGGCTGGTGGTCCGCCGCCTGACCGATCTTGGGCGGGTTCTCCGGGTCGGCGTTCGCCCCGAAGTCTTCCGCTACTCGGTCGCGATAGTCGGTGTCCTCGCGGTGTTCCACCACCTGACCGTGAGCGTGGGCGCGGAGGAAGTGCTCAACCTCGCGTTCAGCATCGATTGGGATGGTTTCGCTTACAGGGCCGATGGTCGATGCTGGGTGGTTGCACGTGATCTTGACTGCATCGAGGCTGGCGGCGATCTCGATGTGGCTCGGCACGGTCCAGCCGAGCAGGGTTTGGTCGCTCATCGGGTCTCTCCCTCAACGATGGCGCGGCGGTTTGCATTCGAAGTGGCCCGTTCCATCGCCCGGTGGAGATCCGGTGCGTGGTCGTCAACTTCGTCCCGTTCGTGCTCGCTCAGCGCGCACCAGACGCCGACGATCTCGTCCAGTTGCGCCTTCAGTGCCTCGACGTCCCCGAGCTTCACGGCGTCGGCGGGCTGCCACCCCATCGCCTTCATCGCGTCGATCGCTGCGTCGGCGAGGACACCGCTGGCCGACTGCGGATTAGCGTGCGGCCCGAGCATCCGCCACATCTCGAAGATCGCGGAAGCGACCGACCATTTTGGCTCTTCGGGCACGCGTGGTGTCTGGTCACTCATCGTCGGGGCTCCCCTCGGGGACGGTGCGGAACAGGTTGTCTTCGCGGTCCCACGAGTAGCGGAGGGCTCCGTGCTCGTCGGTGACCCGGAGCCGGAGCGTCCCAGCGCAGCAGGACAAACTGAGCGCACTGCGCCTGGCCGCGTCGAGGGTGTTGAACACCTCCGTGATGACCTCCGGTTCCGCCTCGTCGCCAATCGGCCGCCAGGTGCTCTCGACGGACGGCTGCACTTCACTCGCCATCGGGGCTCCCCTCACGGACACGGCGGGCGAGGAAGCGCAAGTGTTCTGTCACTGGAACTCCACCCCCGCGAAGATCCCCCGGCCTGTCGCGTCCGGCTTCTGCCGGTGGACCATCCAGCTGTAGCCCTCGCCGGCTTCCCACGTGTTCGGGCTGACCGGGACGATGCGGAATTTGCCGGGACGCGCCGACCGAGCAATCGCATGCATGGCGTCACCGAGGTCTCTGACAGCTTCCGCAGTCGGCTCCTCCTCGCCGCAGGCGGAAGATGGACGTCCGGCTTCCTCAATGAGAGTGGTCATCTGGTAGTCGCAGCCCTCTGCGACGGCGTGCTCTACGGCGAGGCCGAGCGCACGGACAGGGTCCGTCTCGCCGCGGATGAGGAAGCCGCCCTCGATGTAGAAGTGAACATCGGTTGAGGCTCGTTTCCTGGCGCTCACTGGCCTGCCTCCTCGTGCTCCGTGGTGGTGCGCTCGACGCCCAGGGCATCCCCGAGACCACCGACGAGGTCCGACACGGCTGGCACTTCCTGCATCAACGGCCACGCGATGTCAGTCGCCTCGAACTTCGCGACCGCGGCGCGGATCTCGTCGAGCTTCGCCCGGTCGGCGGCACGCTCGGCGTAGCCGTCCTTCCCGGCTATCGCCACAAGCCGCTCCTGCGCCAACGCCTCAGCGGCCTCAGCGCGGGTACTCGCATTCGCGTAGCCGTCGGTGTATCCGGCGTTGTAGCCGCGGTCGTGGACGGCGTAGGCAGGGTCGGCGTCCCGTCGAGCGGCCTCGTCAACGAGGTCCGCCAAGGTCGCGATCTGCTTCTGCGCGTTGCTCAGGTCCCGACGCAGCGTCTTCGCCACTTTCCACCACGACGAAGCGCGCTGTTCGACGTGCGTGAGCCTCTCGTTGGCGGATTCGAGTGCTTCGTCGAGGAGGCGGGCATCGCGTTCGGCGGCATCAGCGCGGGCGCGTTCCTCGCTGCCCCACAGGAGGATGCGGGCCATCGCGCCCATGGTCGCGGCGTCGACCGGGCTGTCCCGCTTCGCGCCGGACGCGATGTCCGCAGCGGCTTTCTCCGCGAGCTTTTCGACCGACCACGAGTGGTGGTCGTCGTTGTAGAGCGGACCGAGGTGAAGCTGGACCTGGTCGCACTGCCGCCGTATTTCGCGGTTGAGCCACGCTTCCGACGCCGCGAGCGAATCAGCTGCCGTTTCCTGGCCCGCATTCGGCCGCTCGCTGGCGGGGCGCAGCCCGGCTTCTCGCAACTGCTTGATCACGTGCCCGGTCAGCATCGAGGGCGTGCAGCCGTGAACATCCGCGTCGAGGTCGCGTAGCCCCCGGTCGATCCCGATGGCGATCGCCTCGTGCAGGGTGCTGGTTTTTGCGAGCTGACTGGGCCGCTCGCTGGCGTTCTCGGTCTGGTCAGGCATCCGGGTCTCCTGTGGGGTTTCGGGGCTCCTGGCGGAGCTGGTCGGCGTCGAGCAGGGCGCGGCGGAGGTTGTCTCCCGCGAGCCGGGGTCGGCAGATCAGGCACGGGTGCAGCGGCGGGTCGGCGTCCCGGTCGATGAATCCGTTGTCGCACTGGTGCTCGTCGGGCTCGATCGGTTCGCCGAAGCGGTCGAGGTTGCTCACGAAGGCCGCCCCCGATCGGCGACCCACCGGCGTGCGTGCTCGGTGCCCTCGCGGCAGTCCTGCATCACGAGGTCGGGCGAGACGCCGTGGTCGCGGACCAGCGAGGCGGCGAGCTTGGTGAGCTTCCACCGCTCGGACTCCGCTGGCGTGAGGATCACACCGGGTTCGGGGATCATGCTGCCCTCCTTGCGATGTAGCGGGCGTGGTCGATGGTGTGGTGGTCGCGCAGGTGCCGGTCGACGGCGGCGATGACGCGGACGAACGGCGAGACGAAAGCGCTGCCGCGCCCGCGGTTCGACCACCACGAGGCGCGGCCTCCGGTGTCGCAGACCGGGCAGTGCCAGGCCCAGCCGTCGGCGCGGCCCCAGCGGAGGCCGTGCGGGTTGCCGGGACTGCGGCGAATGCGGATCCGGTTCACGACGCCACCACCATCGGCCGGTGGTCGCAGGGGCCGATCGTGCCGCGATGTTTCCCGACGGGGTCCCAGCGTTGGCCTTCGCCGTCGCACAGCCGACAGGCGCGGATCCGGGCGGCGTGCTCGCGGTCCCATTCGGTGCGAGCACGGCGGGCGTCCGCGCAGCGGCCGCACGGCGGCGGGCGTTCCTCAGTTGCGTGCTCCGAGCATCGGTCGAGGGGGCGTTTCGCGGACGCGCGCGATGCTTTGGCGACCTCCCCTCCCAAGTCCCCCGAAGGGGTGTGGGTAAGGGTGAGGGTGAGGGAGTCGTGAACGTTCGCCGAACGTTCGGGCTCGGTTCGGGCGAACGTTCGCTCGTTGTTCGGGCGAACATTTCCCGCACGGACACGGGCCATACGGTCCTTGGCCTTGCGTTTCTCGTCCTCAATGGACGAACGAGACCTCTGGTAGCCGTCCCAATCGTGGAAGCGGAAGCCCGGAGTACCGTCGCGCTGCTCTTCGGACCAGAGGCCGACTTCGACGAGTTTTTTCGCGAGTTTTTTGCCGCTACTCCAACTCTGGACGTAGTGCAGCGGCACCCAGCCGTCGGTCAGATGGGCCGGGTTCATGCACCACGAACCCGCTTCCGTCCACAGCCCGACCGCAGCGAGCCCAGCTGCGCGCATCTTCGGGTGCTCGGACGCGGTGTCCGAGACGCGGAAGTCCGGCATGAGGGTGGTTCCTTTCGGGTGGTGCACGGACCCGGCCGTATCGGGAACGACCGGGCCCGCGGGATCAGGCGTTCGGGTTGAGCAGCGGACGCAGCCAGCGCGCGCCGCGTTCGGCCCACAGCACGCACGGGTCGTAGACGGCGGTGACGCGCGCGTATGGGCAGCGGAGCGAGATGCCCGGCGCGTCGGGGTCGGGCTCGGTGTCGCCGACCGGCTCCGCGACGTACAGCGCGCCGTTCGGGTAGGCGGCGGCGTAGGCGCGGGCTGCCGCCCGGTCGCTGGTGAGGTGCACACGGTCCTGCCGCACATGGCCTTCGGCCGCACCGAGACCGGCGGCGCGCCGGGTGATGCTGTGCTCGGTGTCCGTCTCGCTCGCCGGGCGCAACAGGTCGCCGACCTTCAAGCCGGGCACGCCGCCATGCCACAAACGGTTGTCGCTCACTGGTTCTGTCCTTCCTGGACGGTGTTGGCGGCAGGGTGGCCGTCATCTTTTGCGGACACCGCACCGGCGAGGTGGTCGCGGGCGGCTGCGTACTGCTCGTCGCTCGGCCGGATCGACTCGACGATCGCGAGAACACGGGCGGCGATCGCTTCCGTGTCCTCGTCGGAGATCCCGCTGTAGGCGATAGTCGTGCGGCCCTCGACGTCCCGGATGTCCTCGGCGAGCTGGCGGCGCGCCATTGCGTCGATCGCGGCCTTGCGGGTTTCGGCGTCCACGGCGGGAACCTCCAGGGGTAGCGGGATCTGGTTGGGGTCGACCGGGTGGTGGTCGACGGGCACGCGGGCGGCGTGCGGGGCGCGGTTCGGGTTGCTGGCGCCGTACTTCTTGAGCCAGCACTTCGGGCCGATCCCGAGCTTCCGGCTGACCGGGTCTTTGAGCGGCCGGTGGCACGTCTCGCACTCGTGCTTGGTCATGCAGCCCTCGCGTCTGCGTCGAGTACGTCGAGGAGGTAGCGGTACGCAGCGACCGCCTGGTGCTTCACGACGCCGTTGCCTGCGAGCTTGAGCTGCTGCGTGCGGGTGAGACCAGGAACGCCGGTGATCCAGCCGTCGGGCAGGCCCATCATCCACTCGGGCAGCGCCGGGTTCAGGACTCGTCCGCCGCGGGCACCCACAGCGGTAGGAGCGGGTGCGGGGCGTCCAAGGACGGACTCCCATCGGTGGATGGCTGGTCCGTACCCGGCCCAGTCCAGAAGACGTCCATCAACGTCTTCCCGTCGTGATGCTGCGAGCCTTCCTTCCGTCCCGAGGTCGCGTTCCTCGTCCCGCGCGAGTCGGCCACCGTCGGCGTCGGCAGCAGATCCACCACCCCCGGCAACAGCAGGCTTGTGCGCGTGGTTTTCCTGCCGTGCGTCGCGTCCGGCGTCGGCAACAGCGAGACTGCCGTGCGCAGATCCGGCCCGCCGTCCCCGTGCACGCCGGGGCCGTTCGTGTCGCTCGTCCTCGGTGTCGGCAACAGCGAGGAGGAAGAACCGCTCGCGCTTGTGCGGGGCGCCCACGGCGGCAGCGGGTAGGCAGACCCACGCGAAGCGATACCCGCACGAGGCCAAGGTGTCGGCGACTCTCCCGAGCTCAGCTCCAACGACAGCTGGGACGTTCTCCAGCAGCACGTATCGGGGTCGTAGTGCGCGAACGCATCGGTCCACTTCGGGCCAGAGCGCCCGCTCATCGTCAGCACCTTTCCGTTTGCCGGCTGTTGAGAACGGTTGACACGGCCAACCCCCAGTCAGCAACTCGACCGGGGCAAGCAGCGCAATCAGGTCCCAATCAACCGCGGTGATGTCGCCGAGGTTCGGCACCGTCGGGTAGTGGTGCGCGAGCAGCGCGGACGCCGCCGGATCGACGTCGGCGAACCACGCCGGGTCTGCGCCGAACACCTCGCGCGCCGCCATGTCCAAAGCGGCAGTGCCGGAGAACAGCGACCCGGACCTCATGCCGCACGTTCCTTCACGACCGAGCGGCGCGGCCTCGCCCGCCACTGCAGCAGCTCGGCCGGCTTCTGGTCGTTCGGGACCATCGCGGCGAGCAGCACGACCATGGCGCGGGCACCGGTCAGCGGGTCGCCGTACGCCATCTCCGCGTCGGCGAGCATCGCGTCGACCATCAGCGAGTCGTCCCGGCGCACCGCCCGCACGAGCTTCTCCGCGGACTCGACCAGGGTCTCGAGGTAGCGGTCGCCGGTCAGCATCGCGGCACCTTCTTCCGCTTGTTGCGCGAGTTCTGGACCCAGGTGAAGTCCTGGTCGAGGATCCCGAGCATCTGCAGGATGTCCACGGCTTCGGCCGGGGTGCGCGACTCCAGCCGCACCCGCCGCGTGCACGCCGCGACCTCGTCCTCGCTGCCCTTCGGGATCGGCCCGCCGACCACCGCGCGGCCCTCCTCGGTCGGGGTCGCGAACTTGCCCATGTGCCCGCTCACGACACGCCCCCGGCGACCGGGAGACCGACCACGTTGCGGCGCATGTACTGCTCGATCTCGCCGACCAGCACGCTGCCGACCAGTTCGGCGCGGCGCATCCGCTCCCCGTCGCTGCTGACCCACACGTGCAGAACGTGCCCCGACAGCAGCTTCCCGGTCGCGTGCAGCACGCCGGCTGTGCGGGCGTAGCTGGCGGACCCGGTGATGAGGACGCCGTCGAGGTGCCGCGCCCACGCCAGGAACAGGTCCAGGTCGTGGTCCGCGAGCGTCAGGTTCGTCTGCGTCGCGGTGACGTCGAACTGCTTGAACCTGTCGCCGACCTGCCACCGCTTGGCGTGCTCGACGACGTGCAGCAGCATGTCCAAGTTTGTGATCATTCGAAGGGGTCCTTCCGCTGAACGAGGTGAAGGAAGTCGCCGAGGTCGGTGAGCAGGACACGGCCCCACTGCCAGTGCTCGACGGGCACGTCGGCCGGGTCAAGGTGGGACGGAACGGTCCATCCGCGTTCGACAGCGGCCTCGGGGTTGCCGTGGATCCAGCGATGGCAGGCGCCGCACAGGTGCAAACCGTTGGCGGGGTTCCACTCCCCGCCCTGCGACCGGTTCTTCCGGTGCTGCCACTCCGCTGCGCGGGACTCCCCGCAGCCCTCGCACACGCCGCCTGACCGGTCGCGCACGGCATCGCGGCCGTTCTTCTCCGTCCACTCCGAACGCTGCTCGGCCTTCGTCCGGCCCCGCGTCCGCTTCATCGGCGTGCGGGCGAGGGCAGCGCCGCGGGCGAGGAACCCGCGACGCTGCAACGACGTCCGCCTAAGCACGGCAAGGCTCCGCATCGCTTCCCTGCAGGTTCGCCAGGTAGCGCTCAAGCTTTCCCGGCGGAGCGGAAGCGAACGTGTCGCCGCCCTCCCCACCGACCCAGACGGTGAAGTCGGCGTCGATGTGCGGGAGCGTCCAGCCCCATCGGCGTCCGGCGTAGTTGCGGATCTCGTTGCGCACGAACTCCGCAGTGCGGACCCGCTCCGGCGCGGCGGCTGCCGGGGACGGTGCGCCCGCGCGGCGGCGGCGTCGGGGAGACGGCTGGTTCCACAGCTCCAGCGCCACCCCGAAGGACAGCGCCGCGTTCCGCAACGCGTAGCCGATGACTTCCTTCCGGGCTTCCGGACCTTTGCGGCCCTCGGCGTTGCCGTACCCGAGCCGCGTCACGCCGACGATCGTGAGCCGGATCCACAGGCCGCCGAACTCGTCGAATGCCGGAGCACCGCTCTCGGTCACTCCCGCCGGTTCCCAGCTCCAGCCGGGATCGACTTCGAGGAACCGGGCGCGGACGTGCGCGTGCCCGACGTAGTCGACGTGCTCGTGCTCGACCGTGAGGGTTTGCTCGCACACCTCGCATTCCTCGGCGGTGTGGACGGCGCAGGTCTCGCCAGGATGGTCCCGGTCCAGCAGTTCGCACGCCGGGCAGGTGATGACCGGTCGTTTCCCGATCGCGGACGCAGGGAACTTGCGGCGCAGTTTCTTGAGCGCGGCGATCTGTTCGTCGGTGAGGGTCATGCCGACCGCCCCTCGGCCTCAGCATCATCGGGTGCGGTCAGCAGGTCGAGCAGCAGCTCGCCGTCGGCCAGCATCTCCATCGCCGCCGCCCCGCCGTCCGGCGCGGTCTGGCACTTCACCGTCCCGCCAGTGCGGTCGATCACCACACCGGGAATGTCGGCCTCGCCATCCGGCGCCATCGGCGCACCGTTGGCCGTCGAGAGGTCGAGGATCTTGCGGCGCAGCTCGTCCGCGACCACCGTCACCGACTTCACCAGGTGCGTCGCGCCCGCCAGATACAGCGCCTCAGCGACTTCCTTCTCCGACCCGGTGATCTCGAACGCCGGCTGAGTCTCGTCCGGGTACGCCGTCGCTGCCCACGCCGCGAAGGCCGCCTTGTCGGCGATCCGCGCGGACACCTTGATGTCCTCCCTCAGCACCGTGCCCAGCTTCCAGCCCGCAGCCGAGTCCACCCGCAGCCGCGACCCAGCCGTCAGCTTCTGCGACATCTGCCGCCGCAACGCGTGATAACGGCCGTCGACCCGGTCCTTCAACGCCTTGAACTGCGCCAGCTCCAACGCCAGCTCTTCCAACGCCACCGTGTTCGGGTCGCTCACGCGGTCACCGCCGCGTTGGAGATCGTCTTGCCGGTCGCCAGCTCGTAGTCCTCGGTGTGGGCCTGGAAAGCGACGTCGATCGATCCGACGACCGCGCTGACCGACGTGTACCGAGCGCCAGGAGTCTTCGTGCCAGGACCATGCACGCTGTGCTTCAGCGGAACGCCCAGCAGTTCCGAAATCCGGTCCAGGACACCCGCCTCGAACTTGGTCAGGTGGTAGCGAATGTCGAAGTCATCGAGCGCCTTCGCGACAACCGCGTCACGGTCCACCAGATCGGCAAGTTGGCGAAGCGACGCAGCGACACTCGCCGTTTCGTTGGTGCTCACAGGGTTCCTCCGGGAACAGGCTCGATGCCCGCATACGTGCGGGGATGGGTGAACAGGATTGGTTCGGTCGGCGCGTCGACCACGACGACCGGTGTCTCGTCCGGGTCGAGGCGGCGGTGCCTGCCACCGGCGCCGCGCGGCCAGACAGCACGGACCGCCACCGGCGACGGCCGCACATCCGCAGCGCCCGGCCACGCTGGCGCGTCGGCGGTCATTGCCCGCTGGCCATGAGCCGAGCAGCCGCGTCGGTGATGGACTGGCCGAGCTGCTGCAGGGTCGTGACGGCGTTGGTCAGGTCGTTGAGGGCCCGCGCGCCGAGTCCCTGCATCTCCCGGTTCGCGGCGTGGTCTCCGCCCAGCAGGTTCGCGGCCTGCGCGAGCACCGCGTCGATCCGCTGCTGCACTTCTTGCGCCATCTCCACCGGCAGTTCCGACGAGAGAGCGGACAGCTGGTTGGCCTGGTCCTGAACGTTCATTTGCCGTGTTCCTTCGATAGTTGTGGTGCGCGCGGTCAGCGCGCGGTGGCGTGAAGCAGGTAGGGCTGGGTGAAGCAGACGAGGGAGGCCATCGCGCATCCGGCCAAGACGGCGGCGACGGCGGCGCGCTTCAGGGCGCGGCGGATGACGCTCACGGGATCGGCACCGAGCCGACGTCGGCGCGCCAGGCGCGCAGCACCGCGCCGAGCTCGTCGTCCGCGACGAGCGCCTCGTCGACCTCGTCCCGGGTGCGGTAGGCGTGCCAGGCGATCAGGAAAGCGCTGTACGCCAACACGATCAGCCCGCCCGCGACAGCGAGCAGCGTCCCGTCCGACGCGAGCCGGAACGTGTGCGCCGGGCCGGTCTGCTCGACCAGCGCCGCTGGGGCCACATAGACCAGCACCGCGAGCGCGATCACGAGCAGCGCGGCGGCCGCGCGGCGCTTCACTGGCCGCTCCCCGGCCTGGCCCACGTGCCGTCCAGCACCGCGCACAGCTCGCCCACCATCTTCGCCAGCTCCGCGTTCCCGGACGTCCTGGCCTTCTCGCCGTACCAGCCGACGAGGTAGGCGACTCCGCCGCGCATGGCGTCGTTCTCCTTGCGCAGGGCTCCGATCTTGTCGAGCAGTCGCTCGGTCGCGGCGCTCATCGCTTCACCTCCCCTTCGTCCGGACCGCACCGGCGGTTGCCCATCGTGTGGCAGTCCCAGCACGGCTCGTCCTCGTTGCACTGCACCGACGACGTCGGCGAATGCGGCGCGGACGGCGCGGGCTTGCACCCGGCCAGACCAAACACCGCGGCCACGACCGTGGCGGCGACGATCCCGCCGAACCCGACAAGCTCGCCGATCCGTTGCAGGCACGAAGCTTTCGACCCGCGCTCGTCGCGCCGGTTGCGCGGCGAGTCGCCGGTGACACGGACTCGGGTGGCCATCACTCGCACACCTCCACCGACACGAGCCGGTGCTGGCCGGCCTCGACGAGCGCCTGGTGCAGCGCGCCCCGCTCGGCGACGGCGTGCGCATGGCACACCATCACCGACTTCAGCGGCGCGGCGTCCTTCAGCGGGATCGGGTTGCCGACGATCCGCACCGTCGTGATCTCCGGCCGGGTCGGGTCGCACCAGCCGCACGCGCCCGGCATGAAATGCGGATCGATGAGCACCCGCATCGCACTGTGCTTCCGCTCGGCGACCGCCTCGATCTCCGCCACCCGCACCGAAGTCGGCGCGAGCAGCGCCCAACTCGCCGGAGTTGACTCGACCGGGCGACGGCGGCCGTGAAGCCACGCGCCGAGCACGTGACGGCATCTCCGGCCGGTAGTCTGTGCTGCGATCATGGGAGGTACCTCTCCTCTTGGTCGGCCCGTCCCGGAGCCCTGCACGGCACTGGGGCGGGCGTTCTTACTTGCTGGACCTGGCCACCGGCTGTTTGGATGCCGGGATGGAGATCGCGTCGTTCGTCGTCGCCTGCGTGTCCGCGCTCGCCGCGTCCTGGGCCGTCTGGTACGCGCGGGCGCAGAAACGTGTGGCTGTGCGGGCCGCTGACGCCGCCGAGGCATCCGCGCGAGAGGCCGAACGATCCGCGGACGCAGCCACCGAGATGACCGCGATCGAACGCGACCGCCGGGCCGAAGAGATCGCCGTCGTCGAGGCCGCCCAAGCGCCGCGCCTGGTGCTGCGGCACGTCAGCCAATACCGGTTCCTAGTGGTCAACACCGGCGGAACCGCAGCGGCCGATATCGAACTCGACTTCGGAGCCCTCGATCGCGGCGGCGTGATCTGGCAGGACGGAGTCACTTTGGCTCCGGGGGAATCTGAGCCGCTGTGGATGCGGCCACCGGGGATGAGCACGCTTCCGCCGCAGATCCGCGCGACGTGGAGCGGCGCTGCGCAGCCATCCACTCTTCCGGTGCCACCCCACTGATCCCGCGAACGAAATCCAGCAGCGCGACCCGCAAACCCTCCATCGGCTCGTGCAACTGCCCGGGGAAGTTCGACTGGCACCAGGACAAGAACACCGCCAGATCGCACGCGGCGTCGTCCATGGCGTCGATCCAGCACTCCTCGCGGGCGATGTCGGCGAGCCGGACAATCCGATTAGCAGACACTGAACCGACCTCCTTTCTTCTTGGGGTGGGGATCCGGCGGGCCGAGGTGCTGGGGTCACCCGGCCCGCCGGAAGATCAGGCAGCGAGCAGCAGCGGACCCGACCCGCCGAGCCGCTTGTGCAGTTCGTGCACGCCCTTCGCCGTGATCCGGATCTGCCGGGTCACGACCTGCTCGCGCGTCCGCGGGTGCTCGTAGGACGAGGCGCGCACCGCCAGCCGGCCGAGTTCGACCTGCCGCTGAAACGGCGTCCCGCCCGCATCGACCCAGCCGATCTCGCGCAGGTACTTCGCCAACCGGTTCTGGCCGGTCGCGATCGCCGGGTCCCGGTCGAGGATCTGAGCGGCTTCCCGCATCGAGTAGTCACCGACCGCCTCGGCCAGCTCGCCCCACGACCGCGCCGCGGGCTCCAGCTCGGCGACCCGCTCCTCAGCGGCGATCCGCGCGACCTCGGCCTCACGGGCGAGGTCGATCAGCTCCAGCCGGGACAGCTCCCGGCGCGGCCGAGTGTCGACCACGCCTGTTTCCCGCAGCTGGCGGAGGATCCCCTTTACCCGAGTCTTGAGGGACTTCGCTGACGGCAACGTCGAGCGGAAGATCAGTTCCCAGATCCCGTCCTCGAAGATGACGGTCATCCGCTGGTCGCCGCCAGGGGTACTCACGATCTGAGTACCCTTCTCGTCCTCGTCGAGGACGCGGACCGCGTTCGCCGCGTCGCGGTAACCCATCGCCTTCGCGAACGGACCGGCCACCACGAACGCCCGACCGTCCTCGGCGAGCCCGAAGTGCTCGACCGCCAGGCCGTCACCGGCAGCGGTGAAAATGTCCAACTCGGACATGGGGTTCTCCTTGGGTCAGGCGGCGTTGCGCTTGCGACGCGCAGCTGCGGATTTCGCTGCGAGGCCGAGGAAGTACGCCTTGCGGGCGCTCTCGGCGCGCTTCGCGCGTTCAGCAGGGGAGAGGACCCCGTCCGGGTCGACTTGCTTCTCGAACCGGTCGAGGAATGCCTTCGTCCCCGGCGCGGTCCGCGCGGTGCGGTCGGTCGTGTTCGCCCAACTCGTGTGCACGGCAATCCGGGCCGACAGCGACCGCTGTTCCGGCGTGCTCACGCTGCCGCCACCCGACGTGGGCCCTTGGGCTCCTGGCGCTTCGGCGGAGCCTTCGGACCGCCGCCCGGTTGCTTCGGCGGGTCGGAAGGGTCGCCCGTCGGCCTGGCGAGGATGTCCTTGACTTCGATCTGAAGCACCCGCGAGAACCGGTGCACCAAGCGCATCGACGGTTCGTCGACGCCGTAGAGCACGTTTTCCAGGTACTTCTTCGAGATGGAGACCTTTGCGGCCAGCGCCGGGTTCGACATGTCGAGCTCGTCGCGCTTGTCGCGGAGGAGAGTGTGGTTGACGGCTGGCATGCACAGAGAATGACAGACTTTCCAGGACTCTGCAAGACCTATATCCGGATATTGCCAGAGTTTGAATGGTGAATCCTGGATTTTCCTGGTAAGTTCCGGGTATGCGCAACGTGTGGAGCGGACGAAGACCCCCTGGTCGAGGTCGTGCTACCTGTAAAAGCCTGGGATATCCTGGACGCGTGGAGACTCGGCGCAAGGAAGTCGGCAAGGAGATCAAGCGCGCCCGACGCGTTGACCTGAAGATCAAGAGTCAGGCCGTTTTCGCCGATCAGATCGGAGTCAGCGAGAGCAGTGTCGCCAACGCCGAGATCGGCAGCGACCGCATCGGCGAGGCCGTCTTCGAGGCGATCGAGAACCGGCTCGGCTGGCCGACCGGAAGCACCCTTGACTACATCGTCAACGGCGGCGAGCTGCCCTGGAAGCGTTCCGTCTTGGTCGTTGGTGAGCCGGTCCACGAATGGTCCGCCGAGACGCGGCGACGCATGATCTCGATGTCGATGAAGGAGATCGTGCAGAGACTGCGCGAGGAGGAAGAGGCGCACGGCGAGAAGGCCGCCGAGTGGCTCATGGGCGAGATCACCCGTGTGCGCGAAGAGGCTCGGGCCAAGAAGACCAATGTGGACGCGTGACGACGCGATTACCGCAGGTCAGAGGGTTCTAGTCCGAGCGAGTGATTAACCGACCCGAGTCCAAACAGTTGTTAATGCCTGCGTACAGGTGTTCGATACTTCTCCTGTAAACGGGGCAACACCCCCGCCCGCACGGAGGAGAGACAGAACCTGTGACATCCGCTGAACCAACCCCCACGATCCACATTTGGCTCTACGCGGCCGCGACGATGCTGATGCTCACCGCGATCGGGCACGCCATCGTGGGGACCGCCCTCGACGAACCCGCCGTCTTCGTCAACCTTCACATCGGACTCGCGATCTCGACGGGTCTCGCCGGGTGGAGGTTCGAGTCCGAGGCCAAGCGCAAACGGCCCCGCCCGAAAACCAACGGAAGCAGTTTCCGCAAGCAAATCGACCGGCTCGAGCGCACGTTCGACGAGTCGTGACCACCCCGCGGCCGCCGCTTCCCCCGGCTGCGCCGCGATCCACCCGGGCCGGGTGGGGGAGAGGCTGAAGACGCCCCCCCCCGCACTTTTACAGTTTTCGTCCGGGGGGTTCCCGTTACAAGTCCCCAAGATTCAGGCTGCGCGCCTCTTCAAGTGCGCGATCGGCAGCCGTCGCCACGGTGTACCGGTCCATCGTTGCCCGGTCCGTCCAGCCGCCGACCGCCATCAGGCCTTCTTCGCTGCCGCCCCGCCGCCGCCACCGTTGCGCCGCAGTGTGCCGGGTGAGGTGCGGATGGAAGTTCTCGATCCCGGCGATCCCCGCCCGGTACCCGAGCGTCGACCACAGACCGTGGTAGCCGAACGTGTGGTTCCGGTCCCCGAGCCACAGGCGAGGCGAGTCCGCCAGGCTGTGCGTGCGCCGCATCCGCAGATACCGGTCGATCGATCGCGCCGTCGTCACGCTGAACGGAACCAGCCGGTACTTTCGGCCCTTCCCGTAGATCTCCGCCACGCCGTTGGCCAGGTTGATGTCGGGTACGTTCATCGTCACCACTTCGCCGGCGCGCACGATCGCCTCCAGCATGAACCGGATGATCGCCTCGTCGCGCCGGTCGCGGAACGTCTTGCCCTTGCACGCGGCGATCAGCGCCGAGCACTCGTCGTCGGTGAGTCGCGGGGTGAGTTTGACGTCGAGCTTCGGGGCCTTGAGGCCGAGCAGAAAATCGGTGGGGATCTCCTCCTCTTCGGCGAGCCATGCCGAGAACCGTCGCACTGCCAGCTGGCGCACGACCGCGGTCGACGCCTCCCGCTCCAGTTCGTCGAGCAGGGTCGCGATCCACAGGTTCACCGTCGGCTTGTCCAGGGCGCGGGGGATGCCCTCGGCGTCGCAGAACTCGAGGAAGTAGGTGACGCCGCGCGTGTAGCTCTTGATCGTGTTGGAGCTCTTGCGCTCGGCGCGCAGGTGCAGTCGCCACGACGCCAGCAGTGCTTCGAGGTCGAGATCGGGGAAGGGGGTGGTCACCTCCGATATCTTGACTGGGAGCGGCGTTCGATGCAAGCGGCGTGGGAAATTGCGGAGTTTTACCAGGTCAGAGGTGCTCCTGCGTGCTTCGGCCAGTGTAGATAACGCTGGACGATTTCGAAGACGCTCGTGGTGAAGTCGACGAACGGCTTCGCCTTGTCGCCCAGGCTGTAGGCGGCGGCGCCGATCACGACGGCGAGGAAGAGCACCTGGAGCGTGCTGCCCTCGGCGAAGGCGGAGAAGAAGTTCTCCGGCAGCAGGCCCTTGATGAAGGCGTCCCAGGAACCCCAGTGGCTCATGCTTTTCGCGGCCTTGTCGGCGTTCTTCGCGGTGGCCGCGACGCCCTCTCCGAGCCCGCCGGAGCCGGGGTTGAACAGCTTGCCGATCGCGATCCCGACCAGCGAGGCGATCAGCGACGTGATCGCGAACCACAACACGGTCTTGCCGCCGAGCCGCGCGGCGGTGCGGCCGCCGCCGAGGCCGCGGAGGCTGTTGATGCCGACCACGATCGCGGTGAAGACCAGCGGGATCACCGCGATCTGCAGCAGGGTCGTGAAGATCGTGCCGATCTGGTCGAGGGTGTCGGTCAGCCAGCCGGCTTCAGTCGTCCGAGCGAGCACGCCGAGACCGGCGCCCACGACAAGCGAGCCGAGAACGGCCGCGGCGAACACGCGCGGTTTGGTGTACGTCCTGACGAAGGACATGTGCCACCCCAGGGAGGTCGAGAGTTTCCGCTGGCCCGGGTGCGGGCCGGAATCGACTTTCCCCGATCACTCGTCCGAGTGACACATCGTCCCAGTATGTGAACTATTTCCACATCTCGGTGACGCTGACGCCGACTTCGGCGAGGAGCTGCCGCAGAAGCGGAAGGCTGATCCCGATCACGCTCGACGGGTCCCCTTCGACGCCCTCGACGAACCACCCGCCGAGCGCGTCGAGCGTGAACGCCCCCGCGACGTGCAACGGTTCGCCGGTGGCGACGTAGGCGTCGATCTCGGCCTGGCTGGGGTTGGCGAAATGCACTGTGGTGGACCGGGTGCCGGAGGCTTCCTTGGTGCGCTGCCCGCCGTCGAGCCGGACCACGGCGTGCCCGGTGAGCAGGACGCCGGAGTTTCCGGCCATCCGAGCCCACCGCTGCTTCGCGACCTCGGCGGTGGTGGGCTTGCCGACCATCTCGCCGCCGATGGAAAGCATGGAATCGCAGGCGACGATCACGGCGTCGGGTTCGGAGACCATCTCGACGACGGCGTTGGCCTTGGCTTTGGCGAGCGCCATAACGAGCTCGGCGGGCGCCGGGTCGGTGAGCGCGGCGGCCACGGCGTCCTCGTCGACGCCGGACACGACAACGGCCGGATCAAGACCGGCACTGCGGAGTACGGCGAGGCGGGCGGGGGACTGGGAGGCGAGGACTAGACGCACGTGCGAACGCTACCTCGGTGGGGTGGGATTCGGGGGCGTGGCCTGGGGAGGCGGGTGTCGGGGTGGGGTTGGAGCTGGGAGTGTGCGCCGGGTTGATGAGTTGGGCGGGGCTATGGGGCGAGGCATGGTGGGCGATGGGCGAGCGTGATGGGCGACGGGTGAGGGCGGGGTGCGAAGGCGAATCCGCAGGAGAGGCGAGGGTTGGGAGATGGGCGAGCCGAGTGCATGGGGCGCGCTGCGATGTTGCTGGGGCATCAGGGGATCTTGCGGCCGCAACCGCGACGCCGCGGGGTGCACTTGAGCCGGGCTCGGCTCGCTCCGATCTCCTTGCCGGGAAAGTTTCGTCTCCCTGCAGGGAAAGTTTCGCGTTGCCCGGCCTTCGCCTGCTGTGGTTGAACTTGCCCGGCCTTGGCTTGGTGTGGGCTGCCCCTGACCGCTCTAGGTCGCCTGGCTCGACCCGCATGGCCGCCCGCTCGCGTTGCCCTTCTTGCCCCGCCCCGGTCTCGTCGCCTGCCCTGCCCTGCCCTGCCCTACTCCGGTCTCGTCGGCTGCTCTGCCCCGGCTGGATCTAACCCAACCGGGGCCGTCGAGGTCAGTCGTTCATCGTGCTGGTTCCGGGGTCGGGGCGGTCGGTGCTGGAGTGTGCGACCGGGGCGATACCCGGCGCAGGGCCGCCGCGGACAGGACTCCCAGTACCAGCACCGCGATCGGCAGGATCAATGTCGCGCGGGCGGCGTCGGTGAGTCCATTGTGGACTACCTCGCCCGCGAGACGGCCCGCTTGGGCGGCGAGGTCCGCGGGGATTCCGGGGATCGGGGCGGGACCGCCGGAGGAGCCGAATTCGCCGGTGGATGCGGCGGCGTGGGCGATTCCTTCGGTGAATGGCGCGCGGTACTGCTCCGGCAGTTGCGCGGCCGCGGTCGCCGCCTCGCTTGTGATCGAGGCGCTGATCCGTGCCTGCAGGAGCACGCCGATCGCGGCGCTGCCCAGGACACCGCCCACCTGGCGGGCGGTGTTGAAGATGCCGGACGCGGTACCGGTGAGCCTCGGCTCTACCGACGCCATCGTCAGGTTGCTCATCGGCGAGAAGATGCAGCCGACGCCGAGACCGCACACCAGCAGGGCCGGGATCAGTGCCCACGGGCTCGTGTCCGGACGCGCCTGCAGCGCGATGATGCCGACGCCCGCGGCCAGCAGGGCGAGGCCTCCCATCACTAGGTATTTGCCGTTGATCCGGTCCGAAGCGCGGCCGACGAACGGTGCGATCACGCCGGACAGCAGCGACATCGGGGCGGTCAGGAGACCGGCCATGGTGGGGGAGAGGCCAAGCACTGTCTGGATGTAGATGATCAGCGGCAGGAACATGCCGGTCATCGTGAAACCGACGGTGGTCGCGGTGAGCGTGCCCGCGGAGAAGTTGCGGTTCGCGAACACTGCCAGCGGCACCAGCGGTTCGCGGCGGTTGTAGCGCTGCCACAGCACGAAGGCGACCAGCAGCACCACTCCGGCGCCGATGATCTCGAACACCGTGATACCGCCGAACACCGTGCCCCAGTCATACTGCTGTCCATTTTGGACACCGAACACGATGCAGAACAGTCCGGCGGCGGACAGCAGAATGCCGAGCAGGTCGAACGAGTGCGAGTGCTTCGGCTGCCAGTCCGGCACCAGCCACAGCGTGAGCGCGATGGCGATGACGCCGATCGGCACGTTCACATAGAAAATCCACTCCCAGCCGAGGTGCTGCACGAGCACGCCGCCCAGCAGCGGACCGGTGATCGTGGCCAGTCCGGCCACGCCGCCCCACGCGCCCATTGCCGCGCCGCGCTTCGCGGGCGGGAAGAGGTGGCTGATGAACGCCAGCGTCTGCGGCGTCATCAGCGCCGCGCCAAGGCCTTGCACCGCACGGGCGGCGATCAGCATCTCGACATTGCCGGACAGTCCGCACCACAGCGACGACGCGGTGAACACGACGAGCCCGGCGACGAAGACGCGCTTCGGGCCGAAGCGGTCGCCGAGGCGGCTGGTGAACAGCATCGGCACGGCGTAGGTGAGCAGGTAGACGCTGATCACCCACACCACCGAGTTCAGCCCGGCTCCGAGGTGCTGCAGCATGGCGGGCACCGCGATGGACACGATCGTGGTGTCCAGCAGGATCATGAAGAACCCGATGCAGAGCGCGCTGAGCGCGGCCCACGGGTTAACTGGTCTTGCGTTCATGGTCTTCCTTGAGCTTGAGTTTCTTGTCCTGGAAAGGGATCCGGCCGCTGTCGAGGTCCGCGGACAGCTGCTCGATCCATGCCAGCTCGAACTTCCGCTGCGCCGCGCTGTAGCGGAAGTCGAGCCAATAGATGTCGGGGGTGCCGTCGGATTCCAGCCGGTCGATGAGCACCTGGTCGGCGGCCACGGCCGCGCGCAGCCGGGTCATGCGGTGCTCCAGTTCGAGCAGCGCCACGTCGCGCCCCAGATCGTCGATCACGGCGAGCCCGCTGAGTATCTCGCTGTAGTCCGGCACCACGTCGCCCAGCATTTGCCGGGCTCGTTCCTGGAAGGCGTCTTTGCCCGCGGCCGTCATGGCGTACACCGTGCGCTCCGGCCGCCTGCCGTCTCGCTGGGTTTCGACGACGTCGACGAAACCGTTGCGCTGCAGCCGATCCACCGTGTGATAGAGCGATCCGGCCTTGAGCTTCACGCGGGTTTCGACGTGCCTTTCCCGCATGAGCTGAGCCATTTCGTACGGGTGCATCGGCCGCTCGTGCAGCAGCTCGAGCACGGCGACGCTCAGCGCCGTGAGCTTGGCCGCGACCATGACGGTGTTCCTCCAGGGGGATCCAATCGGGTGACCCAACGTGGGTTATTCCATGTGGACTATACGGTGTGGAGCAAGCTGCGGTCCAGTGTGATCTGGGCTGGTGAACAGCTTGTCGCTGTCGGTGATGGGTGCTGCGTTGACGGGGCGAGCGTAACCAGGGGTACCGACAAAAACGGCGATCGCCTGTTCGAAAGCCCCTTCCCGGCTGCGGGCGAGGCGTGACCTGGTGGCCTGCGGCGGGCAGTCTGGGCCAAGATCGGCTGATGGGCGAGAACCGGGCAGTCGGCTGGGAAGGGTTCTTCAACACCCGAGACCTCGGCGGTCTCGCGACCCGATCCGGCCCCAGTGCCGAACCTGCGCGCTTCTACCGGTCCGCCAGCCTCCGGTTCGTCACCGGCACGGGCTGGGCCCAGGCCCGGGAATCTGGCCTTCGCGCCATCGTCGACCTGCGCAACCCCGCAGAGATCGGCACCTACGCCGTCACCGTGCCAGCCGGAATGACGCGCCGCGAAATCCCGCTGGACGACGTCGAAGACACCGAGTTCTGGCAATACATCGCCGACGAACAGCTCGACGGAACCCCGTTGTACTACCGCGTTTTCGTTGCCGCAAAGCAGAACGCTGTGCGACCGTCCTGAGCGCGCTGGCCCAAGCCGAAGGCGGAGTGCTCTTCCGCTGCACTTCCGGACGGGACCGCGCCGGCCTCGTCTCGCTCCTCCTGGTCGCCCTGGCCGACGTCGACCCGGAGACCATCGCGGCCGACTACGCACTCTCGACCGAAGCCGTCCTGCCGCTGCACCGGGCGCTGGGCGTCGAAGACCAAACCGCGCTGCTCGAAGCGGCCTTGGCCCGCCGTCAAACAACCATCCGCGACGCCGTCCTGACCACTCTCGATAGCCCAACGTCCGCGACTACCTCGTCCGCGCCGGAATGGGCGCGGACGAGGTAGACCGTCTTCGGGATCGGCTCAGTCGGTGACCTGGTGCAGCTGTCGCGCCCGGCGGCTGCCCAGCGAATACCAGCCGGCGATCCCTGTGCCGACGGTGAGCGCGGCCGCGCTGAGGCCCAGTGACCAATGCACCCCGACCGCGGAACCGAGCAGTCCCACGGTGAATCCGCTGCCCGCGCGAAGGCCGTTGGCGGACACGCTGTACACGCCGATCACCCGGCCGCGTTCCTCCGGTTTCGCCAGCAACTGCACGACGGTCTGGCCGATCGACATCGACGCCAGGTTCGCCACGCCGCCGATCACCAGCAGTGCCACCGCGATCGGGTAGCTGGCGGTCATCGCGAAGAACAGGCTCGAGAGCCCGTAGATCGCCGTGCTGATCACCGCCGCGGGCACGTTCGGTTTGATCTTCCCGGTCGCTTCCAGCAGGATTCCGCCGATCACACCGCCCGCGCCATTGGCGAACAGCAGTACGCCGTAGGCGGTTCCGGCGCTGCCCGCGCCGAGGTCCTGCGCGAAGATCGGCATCGAACTCTGCATCGAAGCGCCGACGAAGAACGCGCCGAGCCCGGCGAGGATGATCATCCCGACCATGGTCGGGTTCCCGCTGATTTCCTTCAGTACCCGCACCGAATCCATCAATCCGACCCGTGGGCGACGGATGATTCCGCCGTCACGAGTGTGTCCGGTGAACTTGGTGCGGAACAGGAACACGGTCAGCGGCAGATAGAACGCGACGTTCACGAAAATGCCCGCCACCGGCCCGATTCCGAGCAGCAGGGCCGAGCCGACGACCGGGCCGAAGAGAATGCCCAGGCTGCGGAAGGTGGCGTTGAGCCGGACCGCGCTCGGCAATTCCGTTGGCCCGACGAAATCGTGCAGCATCAGCTGCTCGCCCGGTCCCCAGATCGCGCCCGCGCAGCCGTGCAAAATCAGCAGTACGCAGGCACTCCACACCTCGAGCGTGTCGGTGACGATCAGGACGCCCCACGCCACGGACACTGCCATGAACAGCACCTGCGCGGCCTGGATGATCCGGCGGCAGTCGTGCCGGTCGGCCAATCCGCCGAAGTACACCGAGAACAGTAGGAACGGCACCCAGTGGCTGATCACCTCGAACCCGGTCAGAGCGGGCGACTGGAACTTCTCCCACAGCACCCAGTAGGTGATGACGTGCTCGATGTTGTCGGCCATCATGGCCAGGCCGGTGCCGATCAGATACGGACGGCAATCCTTGTTGTACAGCGCCGCGAATTTGCGCGGAGCTGCGGCGACCCCGGATTCGGGCTGGTGCGTCGGCACCCCGCACGCGGAACACATGAGTGAGGACCCCCTCGTGAGCTGGTGCCCGTAACGCTAGACGAGACGTTGCGTCTTGGCTAGACTCCGGCACGTGGGCGACGTCACTGAGCCCGGCGAGCGCCGGCATCACGGGAACCGCTACGGCCGTAGCGAGAACGCGCGCCGCGCGGTTTTGCACGCGGTCGACGATCTGCTGGTGGAGGTCGGTTTCGCCCGGCTCACGGTGGAGGGCATCGCGGCCAAGGCGGGAGTCGGCAAGCAGACCGTATACCGCTGGTGGCCGTCCAAAGTGGACATTCTGCTCGAAGCCCTCGGCGACGACCTCGTCGAGGAACTCTCCCCGCCCGACTCCGGCGACCTCCGCAAGGACCTCTGCGCGCACCTCGGCGCGATCGCGTCCTTCCTGACCACCGCCGACGCCGGTGCGGTGTTCCGCACGCTGCTCGGCCAGGCCCAGCACGATCCGGACCTGGCGCGGCGGCTGCGCGAGGACCACCTCCGCGGCCAGCACGCGCGCGACCGGCTGCCGCTCGAACGCGCCGTCGCCCGCGGCGAACTGCCGTCGGGCGTCGACCTGGACAGTGCGGTCGAGCAGCTCGTCGGGCCGATCCACTACCGCGTCCTGGTCACCGGCGCGCCGGTGCCGCCGGAGTTCACAGATGGCCTGGTTGAGCGATACCTGCGGGAGCATCGGCCCGAGTAGGCTCCTGGAGACATGGGAGCGGTCTGGTGGCTGGTCGGATTGGCTGTGGCCGCCGCGGTCATGGCCGGGATCATCTGGATTTTCCGAGACCGCGCCGGCGGGCTCGATCAACGATTGAGGGCGGCCGAACAGGCCTCGCGCTGGCGATTCCTGCAACAGCGGTGGGAATCGGAACCGATGGCGCGGCTGGCGACCGTCCAACAGGTGCACGCGCTCACCCAGAACGGCGGCTGCCAGGTCCGGATCGTCTGGACCGACAGCTACCACGCCGAGGACGTCGAGATCGAGCACGACCAGGCCGACGCCGGCGACTATCTGTTGCTGCGCGGAGTCGGCCCGCTCGGTTCGATCACCCGAGCGGAGCTGTTGGCGCACGCGGGCGCGGACGCTCCGGATTGGGCTCAGCGCGGACGCTGATTCACCAGCCGCTCATCCGCTGCCAGATTCCGGTGAGGCGGCCGTTCTCCACGATTCGGTAGCTGTCGTGCTGCGCGGCGGTGGCGCAGGCGTGGTTGGGCAGGACGCGCAGGCGGGTGCCGATCGGCAGGTCGGGCAGCGGATGTCCGTCGCGCGCGGTGAGGATTCCGTGTTCCTGGCTCGCGCCGGTCATTACGAGGCCGGGAAACAGGGTGCCGTCGAGGTCGGTGACCAGGCCGTATCCCTGGTCGACAGCTTGGTTCGCGGTGCCTCGGTCTCGCGACAACGCCATCCATCCGGCGTCGGTGAGGATCCAGCCGTGCTCAGGGCGGTGTCCGATCACGGTGACAACCACCGACAGCGCAAGGTCTTCGACGCGGCAGACGCCGAGCCCGGCCATCACCAGGTCGAAGAAGATGTAGTTGCCGGCGCGGACTTCGGTGACGCCAGTGAGGTCGTCGGCTGCGTGCGCGGTGGGGGTGGAGCCGGCGCTGACTGTGCCTGCGTACAGACCTTCGTCGCGAAGGCGTTGTGCTGCAGCGACGGCGACGTCACGCTCGTGCGCGGCGGCTTCGCGTTGCGCTGCAGGGGTTGTCGCGAAGTAGGACTCACCGGCGTGTACGAGGACACCGTCGAGACAGTCGTGCAGTTGTCGTCCGATGGCAAGCAACGCGGGGTCTTCGGGAAGTACGCCGCCACGGTGACCGTCGCAGTCGACCTCGATCAGCGACGGAATGCGTAACCCGGCTTCGCGTGCTGCGGCGGATACCGCGGAGGCTTGCGCGACGCTGTCCAGCAGTACGCGCACGGTGATTCCGCGGCGCAGCAGCGCTATTACGCGCGGGAGTTTGTGCGGATCGATGCCGACTGCGTACGTGATGTCGGTGTAGCCGCCGTCGGCGAAGCCTTCCGCTTCGGCCAGCGTCGACACCGTGATCGGACCTGGCTTGCCGCCGTGCATCAACGCGGTGGCGGGCAACGCCTTCGCCGTTTTCGTGTGGGGGCGCAGGGAAACGCCGAGTTCGCGCATTCGACGAGCCAGACGTTCAGCGTTGCGCTGGGCGCGCGAAAGCTCGACGACGGCGAACGGCGTGTCCGGATCGGCCGGGGTTTCCTCAGGCGGCGGCAATTGCCTGCACCTCGATCTTCGCTCCAAAGTGGAGGGTGCTCGACCCGGCGACCGCGCGCGCCGGGCGATGCTCGCCAAGCCAGGCACGGTAAATCCGGTCGAACTCCGGCCAGTCACCCATGTCGGTCACGTAGACGGTGACCGACACCAGCCGATCCCGGCTCGTGCCAGCAGCGGCGAGACACGCGTCGACGTTGGCCAGAACTTGCTCAGCCTGCACGGAAAACGGCTCGTCCACCAGCCGGGCCCCGTCGCTGGTGATGGGCAATTGCCCGGAGACGAACGCCATCCCGCCGTACTGCGCGGTGTGCGAGTAATGCCCGCCTGGCGCGGACAGTTCAGGGCTGTCGCGCAGGACGATTTCGGTCATCGACGTGCTCATTTCGCGTAGTTGTAGACAGTCGCCCGGGATACTCCGAGCAGGTCGGCGATGAGCTGGGCGGCGTCGCGGGATTCGAAGTACCCCTCGTCGCGCAGCCGGCGGACCAGATCCCGTTTGGCTTCGCGGGAAAGGGAACGCGGGCTGCCGCCGGCCGCGCGTTCGATCCGTTCCCGCAGTTCACGCGACGTGCGGGAACGCAGGTCTTCGACGACGCCGGGCTGCGCGGCGTCAGTGGCGACCAGGTTGGTCAGCGTATGTGTGAGCGGTGAAAGCACCGACACGTCAAGGTTCAGGCACAGCGCCGCGATGTAGTCGCCGTCGGCGTTCTTGATGCCGATCGACGTGCTTTTGACCGGCCGCCCGTCCGGGAACTGGTTCGCGTAGTTCTGCAGGACGCTCGGGTAGTCCGGGTCGCTGATCCGCCGCAGCCCCAGTTCGGTGGCCGGATCGCCGACCTGGCGGCCGGACAGGTTGTTCTCGATCGCGCGGATCGCGTGGTCCGGATCCCGCAGGTCGTGCAGCACGACCTCGCACAGCCCGGGGAACATCCGGCCGACCGCGACCGCGATCTTCTCGGCTTCCCGGATGAGGTGCTCGTCCACGCTGCCGCCTTTGACTCATTGTCCAACTTTAGAAAATTAGTCTATCAGGTGGGCATAAAAGGTGATCCCGGCTCTCAAGCCGGGATCAACCAGGGGACTTCAGCGAGGCAATGACGAGGCGCGCCAGGCCCCGTCACCAGCGGCGATCGGCGCGTGCACCGCAGCAGACCGGTCGCCCCACCACGACGTACGACGCCGCACCGGAGCGGGTGCCGAAGCCGAAGCGGCCGTGGCCACCACCGCGGTGAGCGCGGCGAGTTCGGCGTCGTCCGGGTTGCCGCGGACGACGCGGAGCAGGGGAGTGTCCGTCATCGCGGCCTCACAGGGGGATGTTGCCGTGCTTCTTGGGCGGCAGCGATTCGCGCTTGGTGCGCAGCAGGCTCAGCGCCTTGGCGACGTGGCCGCGGGTGTGCGCGGGCGCGATCACGGAGTCGACGTAGCCGCGTTCGGCCGCCGCGTACGGGTTGAGCAGCGTGTCCTCGTACTCCTGGATGAGGTCCGCGCGCAACGCGTCGACGTCCTTACCCTCCGCGGCCGCGTTGGCCAGCGTCTTGCGGTGCACAATGTTCGCCGCGCCCTGCGCGCCCATCACCGCGACCTGCGCGGTTGGCCAGGCCAGGTTGATGTCCGCGCCGAGGTGCTTGGAACCCATCACGTCGTACGCGCCGCCGTATGCCTTGCGCGTGATCACCGTGATCAGCGGGACGGTCGCCTCCGCGTACGCGTAGATCAGCTTCGCACCGCGGCGGATGATGCCGTTCCACTCCTGGTCGGTGCCGGGAAGGAAGCCGGGAACGTCCACAAAGGTCAGCACCGGGATGTTGAACGCGTCGCAGGTCCGCACGAACCGGGCGGCCTTCTCGGACGCGTCGATGTCGAGGCAGCCGGCGAACTGCGTCGGCTGGTTCGCGACGACGCCGACGCTCTGCCCGTCGACCCGGCCGAAGCCGACCAGGATGTTGGGCGCGAACAGCTCGTGCACCTCGAGGAACTCGCCGTCGTCGAGCACGCGGGTGACGACCTCGTGCATGTCGTACGGCGTGTTCGGCGAGTCCGGGATGAGCGTGTCGAGCTCGCGGTCGGTGTCGGTGACGTTCTCGAAAAACCCGGCGGGCGGTGCGTCCGCGTCGAACTCCGGCGGCTCGGACAGGTTGTTCTGCGGCAGGTAGGAAAGCAGTTCCTTGACGTAGGCGATGGCGTCCTCGTCGTCGGAACCGAGGTAGTGCGCGACGCCCGACTTGGTGTTGTGCGTGCGCCCGCCGCCGAGTTCCTCGAAGGTGACGTCCTCGCCGGTCACCGTCTTCACGACGTCCGGTCCGGTGATGAACATCTGCGACGTCTCGTCCACCATCACGACGAAGTCGGTGAGCGCGGGGGAGTAGACGTGCCCGCCCGCGTTCGCGCCCATGATCAGCGAGATCTGCGGGATGACGCCGGAGGCCATGGTGTTGCGGCGGAAGATCTCGCCGTAGAGGCCGAGCGACACGACGCCTTCCTGGATCCGCGCGCCGCCGCCCTCGTTGATGCCGATGATCGGACGGCCGGTCTTGATCGCCAGGTCCATCACCTTGACGATCTTCTCGCCGTAGACCTCGCCGAGCGCGCCGCCGAAGACGGTGACGTCCTGGCTGAACACGCACACCGGACGTCCGTCGACGGTGCCGTACCCGGTGACGACGCCGTCGCCGTACGGGCGGTTCTTCTCCAGCCCGAAGTTCGTGGAGCGGTGCCGCGCCAGCTCGTCCAGCTCGACGAACGAGCCCTCGTCGAGCAGCAGATCGATCCGCTCGCGGGCGGTTTTCTTGCCCTTGGCGTGCTGTTTCTCGATCGCGCGCGCCGAGCCGGCGTGCACGGCCTCGTCGTAGCGGCGGTAGAGATCCGCGAGCTTGCCGGCCGTGGTGTGGATGTCCGGTTCTCCCTCGGGCGGCGTCCCGAGCGGCTGCGTCGCACTGCTCATGTGGCGGAGCTTAGCTACTGCGCGGTTGCCGCGCGTGTGGCGTAGGACTCCCTCTCGTGCGCGGCGCAGACCAGCACGCGGCCGTCGAGCGTGCCGATGACGAGCCGGTCCGGGGCTCGCGCGCTCAGCGACAGCGGGACGACCGGGTGCCCGTTGACCCGCAGGTGCTGCCGTCCGAGTTCGCGCCCGTCGGTCGCGTCGAGGGCGACGATCTCGCCGGAGTTGAACGCGACGTAGACGGTGTACCCGATGGTGTCTATCGCGGTGACCTGATGGTCGGCGGTGAAGACCCACTGGGCTTTCCCGTCCGGGTACGAGCGGCGGACGACGCAGGAGTTGCCGGGCTGGAGCCCCCGCCCGTCGTAGACCGAGGTGGTATGGACGATCGAGCCGTCGATAAACACGCCGGGGCCGCCGAAGAGGTGCCTGCCTTGGGCAGCGTCCCATTCCAGCGGAAACAATCGCTTGGTTCCACGCCCCCGGGGATCGAAGGCGACGACCCATTTGTCCTGGTGCGCTCGCGGGCCCATGCCCTGCAGGAACAGCAGCGCGGGCGCGCGGCGGATGTCGAAGAAGTGGTTGATCAGGTCGTAGCCGCCAAGGTCGACGCGGGTTTCCGAGGGCAGCACCTCGGTCAATCCGGAATAGGGACGGATGGCGAGCTGTCCGGTTTCGTCGGTGCTGAGCACGGCGGGATGCTCGACGGTCCGGAACGCATCGGAGTATCCGTCGGTGAGCTGGACGCGTTCGACAGTCGTGCCGGAGATGGTCCAGCCCGCCCACGAGTTGGTGAAGACGGCGGTGTTTCCAGCGGGTTCGAGATAGAGCTGGCAGCCGATGCCCGAGCTGGGCACGCACCACTCACGTTCGCCGGTAGCCGACCAGCATTCGGCCGCGACGTGTTCAAGGCTGGCGAGAATCCGTCCGTCGTTCAGCGCGGCGACTGCCCACACCTGTCGCCGGTGGTTTCCGTCGGCACCAGCGGCGAGCGGTTCGGCCGGTTCGGTACCGGGGCCGTCGACCTGCAGCGAACGGGCTTTCACCGTCCGCCAGTCCGGCACGGCGATGGTGACGGCCAGCGTGGAGAAGCCGAGCTGTTCCTCCTCGCAATCGTCGAACACGGAGATCTTCGCGTCGAGAGTCCGGCGATCGCGCCAGCGAAGTTCGGTGACCTCACGGCGGTCCTTCAGCAAAGAGGTCGCGAGGCCGGATTCGAGGTCGAGGACGGTCAGCTCGCCCTCGTAGAAATAACCGCCGTCGTACGACCCGGAGCCGATGGCCAGGAGTGGCAGCTCGGGATGGAAGGCCAACGCGTTGACCGGCCAATGCAGGCTCACCAGATGAACGCATTCGAGCGTGTCGGCACGGTAGACGCCGACGCGGTTCCAGGCGGTCGGCTCGGACGAACTCATCACGCTGTGCCCGGCCCACTGCGGTTTTCCCAGCGAACCCCCGACGGCCACACAGCCGCTGCGGGGATCGGTCTCGGTCACCCGCACCTCGCCGACTTCGGCGAACCGGCCGTCGCCGAGAACCTGCTGGACCGTCAGCACTTCGGAGTGGATCACCGGCGAAGCCTATGGCCTGCCCGGACCTGCTGGCAGTTGAATTTTCGGCGTCGGCCTGGCCTTCGGCGGCGTTGTCGGGCCTAGGGTGGGCAGCGTGCTGCTCGCCGACGCCCCGGTCCGCTCGCTCGGGCCCGCCGACCTGTCCGCTTGCCTCGACCTCGGAACCGATCGCGGGTGGCCGCGCGAGGAACGGAAATGGGCGATGCTCCTGGACGTCGGCCGCGGATTCGGCATCGACGCCCCGGACGGCGGCCTCGCCGCGGCGGCGGTGCTCACCCGGACCGGGCCGACCGCGAGCGTCTCGATGGTCGTCGTCGCGGAGCGGTTCGCGCGTCAGGGGCTCGGCCGTCGCGTGACGGAGCAGGCGCTGGACGAAGCCGGTGACGCCGTGGTGTCCTTGCACACCACGGAAAACGCGCGTCCGCTGTACGAATCGATGGGCTTCGAGTTCGACGGCGGCTGCAACGACCATCGTGGCCGCTTCACCGACGACGACGGCCCGGCGGCGCGGCCGATCGGTCCGGCGGACGTGCCGCGAGTGTACGAATTGGACAGTGCGTCGCAAGGCTTCGCGCGGCGGGAGTTGTTGAACCGCATGCTGTTCGAGGCCGATCACGTCCAGGTGACTGACGACGGTTACGCGCTCGGCACCGCGCAAGCCGGGGTGCTGGTGATCGGTCCGGTAGTGGCCGCGGACGAGGACCAAGCCCGCGCCCTGATCCGCGGCATCGCCCGCACCACGTCCGGCGACCTCCGGCTGGCGGTGGACCACCGGTTCCCGGAGCTGTCGGCGTGGTGCGAGGCGCGCGGGCTGGCGGTCCACGGTCCGGCCCCGCGACTGGTCCTGCACGGAAAAGCGTTGCCAGGCCCGGCCGAGATGCGGTTTTCGCCGTACAACACCGCTCTCGGCTAGCTGTACCGCTTCCTGACCTCGGCCCGCCGCTCCGCCGACCACGGCTCCAGTTCCACCTTGAACGTCCCGGCGAACAACGCGTTCAGCTGTTCATGCCGTGCCGTCAGCAAGTCCGGCAGCTGATCGGCCAGCTCCGCCGGAACGGTCTGGGTCAGTTCCGCCCGCACGCCGTCCAGCGGATCCGAGGTCACTTCCCACCGCACGCGCCCGGCCGGTTTCCCGTCGTGCAGCCAGGTGTGGGCCAGCACCTCAGGCGACCGCGACTCCAGCACCTCCGCCCCGTCTTCCGGCTGGGGCAGCCGCTTCCAGACGTCCTCGGCGGGCGGCCAGACCAGGTCGCGGCGGAAGCGGATCGTCCCGCCGTCCAGGACTTCGCCGTCCTCCAGGCCGAACTCCTCGATGTAGTGCACCATCCGCGAGTGCCAGTCGGTCGGCAGTTCCGGGGTCCGGCCGTCCAGCGCGGCTTCGAGGGAGTCCAGGCAGGCGACCCAGCCGGTGACGTGCCGTCCCGCGCCGAGCAACGCGAGGTCCGGCTCGCCGCGGTTGAAGACGTGCGTGAACGCGAGCTTGCTGCCCGTGCCGTCGGCCGACACCTCGATCCGGATCAGGTCCGAGTTCCAGGTGAACTCGAAGACCTCCGGCGGCCGGTAGCCGACGATCTCGCCCTCGCTGACGTCTCCGGTTTCGGTGAAGGTGAACGTGATCTTCCCGCCTGGCGCCGGGGTTTCCGGCAGGGTGACCGCGGCCGGGAACCAATGCGCCAGCTCCTCGGGCGAGGTGACCGCGCGCCACACCTTCTCCGGCGGATGGGCCAGGGTCCGTTCGAGTTTCACGCTCGGTCGTCCGCCAGGAGTGGTTCGCAGGATCGCCATGCCCGTATATAACCACGGAGGTATATACGGGTCAAGCCGTCAGGTGTGCCGCATACCCGGTCTGACCTGGGGCGACCTCGGGAAGCAGGACGAGTCGCCGGTCGTAGTCTCCGCCGTCCTGCGTGCGGTACGGCAGCGGATCGGTCGTTTCCAGGGAGTGCAAACGTTTGCGCAGCTGCTCGACGACGCAGTCGAACTTCTCCGGCGTCATCCGATTCGTGCCGGTCACCTTGAGCGGCGGGAGGACCGTCATGCCGGTGTAGAAGAGCGTGGCGTGCTGGACGTTGAACAGCAGGTCGTCCAGCGAACCGTGCGCGCCGCGCGGGCCGAGGCTGTCCTCGTGCGCTCCGGCGGTGACGATCACCATCGCGCGCTTGCCGGCCAGCACGCCGTTGCCGTAGCGCAGGGTGTGGCCGGTTTCGTCGCGGTAGTCGTAGCCGTATCCCTGCACGAAAACGCGGTCGAACCAGCCCTTCAGGATGGCTGGGGTATCCGCCCACCAGAGCGGGAATTGGACGACGACGGTGTCCGCCCAGTCGAGCTTTTCGTGCTCGATCCGGACGTCCTCGGGCACGGTCGCGATCTCGTCGACGATCGGGTTCCAGCGCATCGCGTAGAGATCGGATTCGCGCACGTCGTGGCCGAGGTCGCGAAGCGTGGTGACGCCCTCGTCGCGAAGCGCGCCGTTGAGCGATGAGGGGTCGGGGTGGGCGTAGATCCACAAGACGTTCATAAGGCCAGGGTGCAACCGGCGAAACGCCCAAAACAGTGGCCCGATGGCCACCTTGTGCAAGAATCGGGCCATGGCTGTTTTTCGTCATCCGGAGCGGCACAAGGTCGCGGTGCTGGTGCGGCACGGCATGCTCGTGATGGAACTCGGCATCGTCCACCGGCTGTTCGGCCAGGCCAGAACCGCTGATGGCGAGCGGTTGTACGAGGTCGTCACCTGCACTCCGGAGCCTGGCGACATCCGCACCGATTCGGACTTCACCATCCCGGTCGCGCAGGGGCCGGAGGCAGTGGCCGAGGCCGACACCGTGATCGTGCCCGCGTCGTCGCTCGAGTACGAGCCCACCGGACGGCAGCTGACCCCGCAGCTCAAGCACGCGATGAGCCTGGTGTGCCCGGACAGCCGGATCGCGTCGATCTGCACCGGCGCGTACGTGCTCGCCGCGATGGGCCTGCTCGACGGCCGCCGCGCGACCACGCACTGGCGTTCAGCGTGCGAGTTCCAGCTCGAATACCCGCGCGTGCAGCTCGACCCGGACGTGCTCTACACCGAGGACGGCAACGTCTTCACCTCGGCGGGCGTCGCGTCCGGCATCGACCTCTGCCTGCACCTGATCCGCCGCGACTTCGGCGCGGCGGTCGCCAACGAGGTCGCCCGCGGCACGGTCGTCTCGCCGCATCGCGAAGGCGGTCAGGCCCAGTTCATCCGCCGTCCGGTGCCGGAGCCGCGGTCGTCGTCCACCTCGGCCGCGCGGGCGTGGGCGCTGGAACACCTCGACCAGCCGATCACGTTGCGCGACCTGGCGGTGCGCGAATCGATGAGCACCCGGACGTTCACCCGGCGGTTCCGGGACGAGGTCGGGATGTCCGCGCTGCAGTGGCTGACCCAACAGCGAGTGGAGCGCGCGCGGCAGTTGCTGGAGGAATCGGAGCTGCCGGTCGACCGGGTCGCCGCGGCGTGCGGATTCGGGACGGCGGCCTCACTGCGGCAGCACCTGCAAGCCGCGCTCGGGGTTTCGCCGAGCGCCTACCGGACCACGTTCCGCCGTCCGGCCTGAATGCGGCGGTCCGTGGCAGCGCTGTTCGCGAGCTGCCACGGACCGACCCCCAGCGGCACTCATCCTGGCGAGCGGGCTGGGGTGTTCGGTACCCCGGTGACCTGGTCTTACAGAATCTGACAGGCGTCAGGAGACGACCGTCACCAGTACGTACACCGGACGGCGGGTCGAGAAGAACTCCGCGCCGTTCGCGTCGACCATCTTCCAGCCGATCCAGCAGCGTCCCGGCGCGGCCGAAGCGGTCAACGGGATGCTCACCATCACGTGGTCGCCGGGCGGGGTGTCGCCGACCAGCACCCGGTCCGGAGTGCGGCAGGAGCCGGGGCTCGGCGGCAGGTCCATCCGCTGCAGGTACCGCTGGTGCCAGGGCACCGAGCCGGTGTTCTGCAGTTCCCACACTTTCTGGACCGTCTCGCCGACGTGGAGCACGGTGCCGTCGGGCACGGTCACGTCGCCGACGAACTTGGAGTTGTCTCCGGAGACTCGCGCGCCGACGTCGACCATGCTGCCGTTGTTCAGCTTCGGCACCACAATCGCGGCGACGGCGGCGAGCAGCACGACGACGAACGCGACCGCGGCCAGCGCGTATTTGCGGCGGCGGGGTTTCTCCGGGGCGACCGGGTCCGAGGTGATGAGCACCGGTTCCGCCGACGCGATCGCGGCCGTTTTGACGATCCCGACCTCGGCCGGTTCGGCGATAGGGACCTCGGGTTCCGGCGGCACGCCCTTCAGTTCTTCCCAGCGTCGCCGCCACGGCTGTTCGTCCGAGTCGCACGCCCGGACGAACTCGCGCGTGGTGTCCCACGACGGGAACCGGGTGCCGCGAACCGCCTCGTGCAGCGTGGTGTGCGAGATCCGCCCGGAGCGGTCGGCCATCTTGCGAAACGACGGATTCCCGGCCCGCGCGCGCAGCGCGGCCAGTTCCGCGGAGAGCACCGCGGCGGCAGATTGCCCGTCGCCCATCGCTCTCCCTGGTTGTCAGATCCGCTGGTCGGACCAGTCTGACATTCCAGTTCGGCACAGCTGGGCGCACCCCGGTCGCGGCCCCGGCGAGGCGGCCGCGACCGGCGCGCGTCACTGCCAGGCGTCGGTGATCGGCGTCTCGTTCGCCGCGTTGCCGATCCCGGGAAGACCGTTGGCGGCCTCCATGGTGCGCAGCACGGTGTAGTGGTTGATCGTCTCCGAGTAGTCGCCTTGCTTCACGTGCGCGCCGGTGAAGCTCGTGTAGATCTGGTTCGTCGAGGTGCCTTCGTCCTCGTCGAACGTCACGATCAGCAGGCTGTTGTGCGTTTTGGCCCACTGGGCGTAGCCGTCGAGGTTGTTCTTCAGCCAGGTGTCGCCGGTGCCGACCGAGCAGTCGTGCATGTCGTTGCACATGTTCGGGGTCACGAACGCGACGCTGGGCAGTTGCGAATAGTCCGACGGGAACCGCGAGTAGCGCAGGTTGCTCGACGCGGGCACGTTCGAGAAGTCGACCCAGCTGTTGTGCTTGCGCCGGTACTCGCCGGACGAGCAGCCGGTGTAGCCGTCCGACGGCATGGACTCCGAGTAGCCGGTGAAGGTCTTCCCCGCGCCGGCGAGCTGCGAACCGAGGTTGTCCACGGCGCCGAGGTTCTGCGGGCAGGCGTCGTCGGTGACGCCCTGGGTGTCGCCCGAGAACAGCGCGACGTAGTTCGGCTGGCTCGGGTGGGTGAGCGCGTGGGAGTCGGTGAAGTTCGCGCCCTGCGCGGCGAGCGAGGCGAAGTAAGGCGCGGTGGTCGAGTCGATCGACGTCGACGACTCGTTCTCGAACATCACGAGCACGACGTGGTCGAAGGTGGGCACGGACGCCGCTGCTGAGGCTGGTTGGGCGGCGGTTGCCGCGCCGAGAATTGCCGTCGCGACGGCGGCCACGATCCGCTTGCGGAACACAGGTCCTCCAAGATCGGTCGGGAAATGCGCTCAGGTGGGAGCGGCATAGACCGTGCCACGGCGAAGGTGTCCCGGAGAGCGGTCGGTGGGTGAATTACTGGCGACCACTCGTCCGGGGCACGACTTTCGAAGGGTCAGCGTGCGAGCAGGTCCCGCAGTGATTTCGTAACGCTGGCAGGGAAAGTCTCGGCCATGAAATGTCCACTGTGTACGGTTTCGTGCACGAGGTCCGTTGCCCACGCCCGCCAGAGCGCGACGGCGTCATAGCCCAGCGCGACGCCCCAATCCTGCTGCAGCACGGTGGTCGGCATCTTCAGCTGGTTGCCCGCGTCCCGGTCGGCGCGATCGTGCTCGACGTCGATGCCGGCGGAGGCGCGGTAGTCGGCGACGATCGACGGGACCGCGTTCCGGCTCGCTTCGAGGTACCGGGCGCGGATGTCGGCTGGGATGGCTTCCGGGTCGGCGCCCCACTGGTCGAGGAAGTAGCTGAAGAACGCGTCCGGGGCACCGCTGATCAGCTGCTCGGGAAGGCCGGGCGGCTGCGCCATCAGGTAGAGGTGGAAGGCGACGGCCGCGCTGACGCCGTGCAGCACGTCCCACATGTCCAGCGTCGGCAGCACGTCGAGGATGGCCAGGTGGGACACGTGGTCCGGGTGATCGAGGCCGGCGCGGATCGCGACGAGCGCGCCGCGGTCGTGCCCGGCCAGCGCGAAGCGCTCGTGTCCGAAGGCGCGGGCGAGGGCGACCACGTCGGCGGCCATGGTGCGCTTCGAGTAGGTCTGACCGTCGTCGTCGGGTTTGTCGCTGTCGCCGTAACCGCGCAGGTCGGGGCACAACACGGTGTGGTCGGCGGCGAGGTCGGCGGCGACGTGCCGCCACATCAGGTGGGTCTGCGGGAAGCCGTGCAGCAGGACGACCGGCGAGCCGGAGCCCGCGACCGCCACGTTGAGGGACAGGCCGCCGGAGACGGGCACCCGCTGGTAGTCGAAGTTCATGCGACCCAGCGTGCGCCGGGCCGATCAGCAACCGATCAGCATCGACCGAGCTGATTACAGTACGGAACCGATGACCATCTCGTTCTCGGTGCTGGGCCCGCTGACGGCCCACGACGCGCGTGGGCCGGTGCCGTTGCCCGGGCCGCGGCATCGCGCGGTGCTTGCGCGGCTGCTCGTCGCCCGCGGGCAGGTGGTTTCGACGGACGCGCTGGTCGATGCGTTGTGGACCGAGCCGCGGGCGGGCGCGGTCGGCGCGGTGCAGACCTTCGTCGGCGCGCTGCGGCGTTCGCTCGAACCGGACCGTCCGCCGCGGACGCCCGCGAAGCTGCTGGTCACCGAGGGGCCGGGGTATGCGCTGCGCGCTGATCCGGAGCAGGTCGACGCGTGGCGGTTCGAGGCGTTGCTGCGAGGGACGCCTTCTGTCGCGCAGCTGGACGAAGCGCTCGGCTGGTGGCGGGGCGAGCCGTACGCGGAGTTCGCCGACGAACCGTGGACACGCGCCGAACGGGCTCGGCTAGCCGAACTTCGGTTGCTCGCGCTCGAACGACGGGCGGCCGGGCTGCTGGATCTCGGCCGCGCCGCCGAAGCGGTGCCGGATCTTGAGTCCCTTGTGGACGCTCATCCGCTGCGCGAGGAAGCGTGGCGGCTGCTGGCGCTCGCGTTGTACCGCGCCGGACGTCAGGGTGACGCGCTTGCCGCGTTGCGTCGAGCGCGGACTGGCCTGGCGGCGGAGCTGGGGATCGATCCTGGTCCCGCGTTGCGGCAGGTGGAGCAGGACATCCTCGCCCAGGCCCCGCAGTTGGCGCCGTCGGTTCCCGGTCGGTTGGCCGGGCGAGGATCGGAGCTGGCGCGGCTTGCCGAAGTCGCGGCGGAAGTGGCTGACCGCAAGCGATTCCGGCTCGTGCTGGTGTCCGGTGAGGCGGGCGCGGGCAAGACCGCGCTGGCGGAGGAATTCGCCGCGCGGCTGGGCTGGACCACGGCGTGGGGCGTGAATCCGGACGGTGCCGGGGTGCCGCCCGCCTGGCCGTGGACGCGGATTCTCGCCGCGCTGGGCGAACCGGTCCCGCCGCGGGCGACGGGCGGAGATCCGGCGGTGGCGCGGTTCGAATGGCATCAGGCGATGACCGCGCGGATCGCCGAGGTGGCGCGTCGGGGTCCACTGCTGCTCGTCCTGGACGATTTGCATTGGGCGAGCGAGGAAACTCTGGCGCTGCTTACTTCGATGACCGCGGAATCGGTGCTCCTGGTCGCGACGTATCGAACCACCGAAGTCTCCGCCGAACTGACCGCGACGTTGGGCAGGCTCGCGCGGGCCGACCCGGTTCGACTGTATTTGAGCGGGCTTTCGGTCGAGGCGGTGGCCGAGTTGGTGGGTGCCGAGTCCGCTGCGGTGGTTCACCGGCGATCCGGCGGAAATCCGTTCTTCGTCAAGGAACTCGCCCGTGCCCTGGATGCTGAAGGCGACCTTCCGGACGGAGTGCGCGACGTCGTCCGGAACCGGATCGCCGCGTTGCCCGACCACGTGCGTGAGGTGCTCGGAAAAGCAGCGGTAATCGGAGCGGACGTCGACCTCGGCCTGCTCGGCGACGTCCTCGACGAGCTGGAAACCGCTGTACAGGCAGGATTTCTGACCGAGAGCGGGCCGCGAGCATTCCGGTTCGCGCACGCGCTGGTCCGCGACGCCGTGTACGACGACCTTTCGCTGGCTCGGCGCGCACAGCTGCACCGTGAGGTCGGCGAGGTCTTAGCGAGTCGTCGGCCTTCCGAGGTTTCCTTGCTGGCCCACCATTTCCTGCTCGCCGGAGACGACCGCGGCACCGCCTACGCGCAAGCAGCCGCAGAACGCGCCGAGCGGGATTTCGCGCCCCACGAAGCACTTCGGCTCTGGCAAGCCGCACTGGCACAAGGACCGCGCACCGTGGAATTGCTAATGGGACTCGCGCGGACCTCCGCGTTCACCGGTTCCTTGGCCGCCGCGCGCCGCTACCGCGCCGAGGCGCTCGACCTCGCCGCCGACGATTCCGCGTTGACCATCCGGGTATTGACCGCCTTCGACGTACCGGGAATCTGGACCGAGAACGACGATCCGGTGCTGGCCCGCCGCATCGCCGACGCCGCCGAACGCGTCCACACCACCGATCCGCGCGTACGCGCCCGGCTGCTCGCGACCATCGCGTTGGAACTGCGCAACGAAGGTGGTCAACGCGCCCACGACGCGGCCGTCGAAGCGGAGAAACTGGCGCGATCTGTCGAGGACCCGGCGCTGCTCTCGTTGGCGTTGAACGCCCGCTGGACGCAGACCTTCACCCGCGCTGGCCTGGCTCCGGAACGTGCCCGGATCGGCGAAGAACTGGTCGACCTCGCTGCCCGGCACCGATTGGTGACGTTCGAGGTGCTCGGACACCTGGTGCTGATGCAGGCCCGCTCCGCACTCGCCGACTTCGCCGCCGCCGACACCCACGCGACTGCGGCGGATCGGCTGGGGGAGCAGTATGACCTCCCGCTCGTCAGCGTGTTCACCGACTGGTACCGCGCGCTCCGCCTGGCGGTCACCGGCCCGGTCGCCGCCGCGGAAGCTGCCTACCGCAGTGCTGCGGCGCGATTGTCCGGCAGCGGAATGTCCGGAGTGGACCGTGGCCTGCTGCCGCTGGCCCGACATTGCCTCTACGTCCAACACAGGGTTGAGTCCGCAGTGGACTTCACGCTCCCGCCGGATCGCCCGGACCTGTTCCTGGAACTGCGCGCTTGCCTCATCTTCTCGACCGGAGACGCGGGTGAGCTTTATGCGCGACTGGCCCCGGCGGAGAACGAACTGGCGGGCGCCGGTTCCGGTGTGGTGACGCTGGGCCCGGTCGCCTATTACCTGGGCGAGCTGGCCGTCCGACTGGGATTGCCGCCCGAAGAGCACTACCGCAAGGCCGCCGAAGTGGCCCGCCGCGCCGGTGCTGCGCACTGGGTCAGTCGACTACGTACCATTTGCCGCCGCGATTCTCCATAACCGCGTCGCCGAGGTCGCTGTCGGTGAATTTGACGGAGGCCCTCACCGCGCGCGCCGGGATCTCGACCTTCTTGGCCCCCTCCTTGATCTTGGAGCGGTCGACCGTGGCGGTCTGCAGGGCCTTCTTCTGGGTCGGGGAGATTAGCTGGAACGCCATCGGCATGGTCTTCTCGCACGGGCCCATGCCCTCGCTCTCCGCTTTCTTGGCGGCCGGACCGGCGATCTCGCAGACCGTCGCGAGGTCTTCCTTGCCCGCGGCGTGCATGAAGGCTTCGTACCGCTCGACCGCGTCACCGTCGGTCGTCTCCGCGGCCGACGACGAGGGTGCCGCAGAGGTAGACGGAGACGGCGAGGGCTTCGGCGCCGAGGAGGACGCGGGTGCGGTCGAAGGCGCGGGAGCGGCAGTGCCGTTGCTTTCGCCGGAGCAGCTGCTGATCAGGAGGGCAGCGCCTACGGCGAGCAAAGGGAGCATACGAGCGGACATGGCGTGCCTTTCCCGTCAGGAAGAATGCCCCGGAGCATAAGCGGCAGACGGGCGCTGCGTGCGAAAACGGGAATATTGCCGCTTGCGCCGAGCGCTCCGCCTAAGTATAGAATGCCTTCATTGTGAATGACGTACATAAATCCTCGGCCACGGACGCGGCGGGTCTGCTCTACGACCCAGGCGTCCGGGAAGCGATGAGCGCGTTCGCGCTGGGCGGGGACACTCTCGCGTTGGAAGCAGCCGCGGCGATCCGCTCCGCCGCCCAAGCAGTCGACCGGCTGCGCGGACACGGTGCGGGCGGACGCGGTCTCAGCACGGGAGCGCTCGATGTCCTCGCCAGGCTGAGCACCGGTCCCGAAACGGGCCTCAGCATCGGCGAGCTCGCTCGCGCCGCGGGGGTCAGTTCGCGGAACATCACCGGCTTGGTCGACACCCTCGCCCGCGATCAGCTGGCCGAACGCGTCCAAGACCAGCACGACCGCCGGTCGGTCCGCGCCAGGATCACGCCTGCCGGTCGCGAATGGCTGGCTTCCTTCCGCGAACCGGCGCAACGTGCGATGGCCGCCCTGTTCCGCGGCTTCAGCCCGGAAGAACTCGCCCAGTACCGGCACCTGTGCCTTCGCCTGGCGGAAAACCAGCGCCAGATCGAGCAGCAACTTTCCCAGGAGACACCATGACCGCGGCAACCCGGCGCACGGTCCGGGCCTATCACGAAGCCCGGTTCCGGGGCGACATCGCGGCGGCCGCGGCCCAGATCGGCGAGGGTTTTCGCTTCCGCAGCCCGTTCATCGCCTCGGAAAGCGCGACGGGCCACCTCGACGGAATCGACGGAATGCTGTCCATCGTCACCGGCGTCGAGCTGATCAGCGAGCTGTACAGCGACGCCGAAGCCACCTTGGTCTACGACGTGCATACCGCCTCGCCGGTCGGCATCCAGCGCACCGCCGAACATTTCCGTGTCACCGACGGGCGCATCACGTCGATCCTGCTGATTTTCGACGCGACCCCGTGGCACGCCGTGATGGCCGCGGCCGGACCCGCCTGAGGTCAGTTCGCCGGATGCCCCGCCCCGGCGTAGTCGTCCCCGGGCCGGTGGAACGTGTGGATCTGGATCGCCTGGCCCTCGGTCGGCGCGTTGATCATCAGGCCGTTCCCCAGATACAGCCCCACGTGGTGAATGTGCGCCGGGCTGCCGTAAAAGACGAGATCGCCTAGCTGCGGTTCCTGCCCTCCCGGAACCGGCGGCATCGAACGGAACTGGCTGTCCGCCGTGCGCGGCAAGGAAACCCCGGCGCTGTCGTAGGAAGCCTTGGTGAGACCCGAGCAGTCGAACCCGGCCGCGCCCGCGTCGGGACCGTTGCCGCCCCACACGTACGGCAGGCCGAGCTGTCCGAGCGCGAACCGAGCGGCGCGCACCGACGGCGCGTTCGACTTCGCCGGGTCAAGGGAAAGCGTCGCGTACAGCTGGGCGTAGCCGAGCACCCGCTGCCGGAACAGCTCCATGCCGCTGCCGTTCTGATACCCGGCGAGGGCCTTCCACCAGCCATTGCCCGCGGACAGGTCGACGCCGCTCGCGCACAGTGCGCGGCCCGCGGCGACCGACGCGGCCGACGGGTCGGACAGCGCCGGGTTCGCGATGCCGGGAATCTGCGCGCCGTACTTCTTCCACTGCGGCGTCGAAAGCCCCATCGCGGCACCGTCGCCGCGGCCGTGGTTGTTGCCGGCGACGCCGAGGCCCGCCAGCGTGACCCACGACAGGTGACAGTCCGGGCGCTCCTTGCGCATGGTCAGCTCGCCGTTCGCGTACCCGAGCAACGCGGGGGACGGGATGTCCAGCGGCCCGGCGAGCGAATCCGCCCACTTCTGCAGCGGAGCCGGACCACCGCCTCCGCCAGCCGCGCCCTGCGCCGGTTCCTGCGCTTGCACCGGGGCGCTCGCCTGCAGCACCGACGGACCGCTGACGGTCTGCGTGGGCACTGGCGCGGTGAGCGCGGCCTGCGCCGGAACGGGAGCGGGCTGATCGCGTCCGGCGACCAGCCAGCCCGCGGTGGCGAGTCCGGCGACCAGCGGCAACGCCACGAGGCCACGATGCAGCGCGCCGCGAGCCCAGGCGGGCTTCGGCGGCGCGTCGGCGGTGGGGTTCTCCGGCGTCACGGCGTCCAATCTAGAAGAGCGCACCTCTGGGTAACGAGCGAACGGCTTGCACGTTAGGGGGACTCTCATATTGTGGGCACATGGCTGAACTCGACGCGGCGCGGCTGCGGGACGGACTCGGCGGCCGCTACGCCCGCCTCGACGTCGTGGAGACGACCGGTTCCACCAACGCCGACCTGCGGGAAGCCCTCATCGGGGGTGCGGAGGACCGGACCGTTTTGCTGGCCGAACACCAGACCGCCGGAGTGGGCCGGCGGGCTCGCTCGTGGAGTTCGCCGAAGGGGGCCGGGCTGTACCTGAGCATCGCGCTGCGCCCGGCGGGCGTGCCGTTCTCCGCGCTCGGTTCACTGTCTGTGGTCGCTGGTCTCGCGGTGCACGCGCTCGCCACCGATCTGGGCGCCGACGTCGCCCTCAAATGGCCTAACGACGTGCTCGCCGGGCCCGAGCGGGCCAAGTGCGCGGGCATCCTCGCCGAGGCTGTCGGCACCGGCGACGCGGCCGTGGTGCTGGGCATCGGGCTCAACGTCCTGCCTCTCGGCGACGACGTCCCGGCCGGTCCGGGCGGTCTGCCCGCGACCTCGCTCGCCGAGCAGGGCGCGACGACCACCGACCGCACCGAGGTCGCGCTCGGCCTGCTGACCAGGTTCGACGACCTCGAACGCCGCTGGCGGACGGCGGGCGGCGACCTCACCGAGGCCGGTTTGCTCGGCGACTACCGCGCCCGGTGCGCGACGCTCGGACAGGACGTCCAGGTGCAGCTGCCGGACGGGTCGACGCTCACCGGCCGCGCCGCGGACCTGGACGCGTCCGGCCAGTTGCAGGTCGACGTCCCGGACGGGCGGCGGCTGACCGTTTTCGCCGGTGATGTGGTGCACGTTCGGCCTGCTTGACCGGAACGGGCGCGCCCGCGCGGGGCTCGCGCCGGTACGGTGGATCCACCACACCGGCACACATTCGCAGGGGAGCGCCCGCCGTGGCCTATCCGGACGATTTGCTCAGCCAGAACGAACGCGTGGTGGTGCACAGCCACCCGCACTTCAAGATGCTGATCTTCCCGTTCCTGGCGTTCGTGATCACCGTCGGCGCGGCGGTGTGGCTGTTCGTGGTCGCCAAGGACTTCGCCGGGCCGTGGAACAACATCACAATGATCGCGGTCGCCGCGGTGGCGCTGATCTTCGTGGTGTGGCTGTTCCTCGCGCCGCTGGTCCGCTGGCGCACGACGCACTTCATCGTGACGACTGACCGGCTGATCGCGCGCGAGGGCGTGCTCAAGCGCACCGGCATCGACATCCCGCTGTCGCGGATCAACAGCGTGCAGTTCGAGCACGGCCTGATGGACCGGATCTTCGGCTGCGGCACGCTCATCATCGAGTCGGCCTCGGACGAGCCGCTGCGCTTCGATGACATTCCCCACGTCGAGCACGTGCACACGGTCATTTACCGCGAAGTCAACGACAATCCCTACGACGACTACCACGGCGCGCCCGGTCCGCAGGACACCGAACCTCTGCCCCCGCGCGGCCGGGAACCGCGCGGAAGGAGACGCTGACGTGGGTGCTCGAGAGGTCGGCCTGCCGGAACGGGTCCCCGCGGGCGGACTGCCGCCGCGGGTCGAGATCTGGGAGGTCGGGGCACGCGACGGGCTGCAGAACGAGAGCTCGGTCGTGCCGGTCGAGGTCAAGCTCGAATTCCTGGACCGGCTCGCCGGCTCCGGGCTGACCACTCTCGAGGCGACCAGCTTCGTGCACCCGAAGTGGGTGCCGCAGCTCGCCGATGCCGAACAGCTGCTCGCCGGGCTCGACCGCCACGACGGCGTCCGCTACCCGGTGCTGGTGCCGAACGACCGCGGCCTCAACCGCGCGCTCGACGCGGGCGTCGACCACATCGCGATCTTCGCCAGCGCCACCGAGACCTTCGCCCAGCGCAACCTGAACTCGACCTTCGACGACCAGTTCGGCATGTTCGAACCGGTGGTCACGCGGGCCCGCAAGGAGGGCCTCGAGGTCCGCGGCTACCTGTCGATGTGCTTCGGCGACCCGTGGGAGGGCGTGGTCGACGTGGAGCAGGTCGTGCGGGCGGGCAAGCGGCTGCTCGACTTCGGCTGCTCGCAGCTCTCCCTCGGCGACACCATCGGCGTCGCCACCACGAACCAGGTCACCCGGTTGATCGAGGCGTTCGGGGACACGTCGGCACTGGCCGTGCACTTCCACGACACCTACGGCCAGGCGCTGGCCAACACCGAGGCCGCGCTGCGCGCCGGGGTGTCCACTGTGGACTCGTCGGCCGGCGGTCTCGGCGGCTGCCCGTACGCGGAGTCGGCGACCGGCAACCTGGCGACCGAGGATCTGGTCTGGCTGCTGGAAGGGCTAGGCGTGGAGCACGGCGTCGATCTCGGCAAGCTGGTGGAGACCAGCGTGTGGATGGCCGGGCAGCTGGGCCGCCCGTCGCCGTCGCGGGTCGTGAACGCGCTTGCCGGATAACGCTCCCGAATTCGTCCCGCTCGGGGCGGAGACCTGGCCGTTGTTCGAGCGGCTCTTCGGTCCGGGCGGCGTGCAGGGCGGCTGCTGGTGTGCGTTCTTCCGGCTCAGCGGCCCGGACTACAAGGCCGCCGGCCGCGAGGGTCGCAAGGAGCACGTCCGAAGCGAGGCGCAGGACGGGAAACCGTTGGGGCTCTTGGGAATCATCGACGGTGAGCCGCTGGGCTGGGTGGCTGTGTCGCCGCGGAAGGACAATCCGCGGCTGGCTCGGTCGCGCGTGATGGCGTCGGACGAACCGGGCGCGGTCTGGTCGATCACCTGCTTCTACATCCACCGGCGCGGCCGTCGGCGAGGGCTGGCGACGGCGTTGCTGCGGGCCGCCGTGGACTATGCCGCCGAGCAGGGCGCGGAAAGCGTCGAGGGGTATCCGGTGTCGGACACGACGCGTTCCGCCGCCGATCTTTACCACGGCACGATCGGCATGTTCACCGACGCGGGCTTCGAGTTGGTCGAGGAGCGCGGCCCGGCCCGCGCGTTGGTGCGACGGCGCATCCCGGTCGCCCGATAAGGTGGGTTTCCCGCTCGCCTGGAACCTTTCGGCGCGAGCGGGCGTCCGACCCGGTGCCGGCACGACCGAGAAGAGGGTGCCAGTGTCCGATCAGCCCGAACCCGCAGACACCGACGTCGCCACCGGCCCGGTGCGCGTGCCCGTGCAGTACGGCGGGTTGCTCGAGCGCGGCTTCGACGAGGTGCCCACCCCGCCCGCGGGCACCGGCGTGCTGCCCGGGCAAAGCCGTCCGCCGGTCGGTTCTCCGCGCACGGACCGGGAAAGCGTGCTGGCGCTGTTCGCGGTCCACATGTTCCCGCTCGGGCATTTGCCGGTGGCCGCGGACCGTCCGGACCGGCAGTTGCCGCTCCCCTCGGAAGCGGTCGCCGAGGGAGTGCGGCGTCCGTTGTTCGACCATCCGGAGTCGGCGTTGCTCGACGACAGCGCGGTGCTCGGATACGTCAAGCAGGGCTTCCGCCGTTCGCCCGCGCCGCCGGTGGATCCGGAGCCGCCCGAGGCGGTCACCGAAGGCTATGCGCCGCCGGAGGGCCCGGAGTGGGAGCGCCGGTTCGTGGTCGGCGCCGAATACGTGTGGCCGCCCGCGGAGCGGTGCCCGGAAGGCGGCGTCGAAGAGCCGAATCCGGTGGTATTGCCGGAAAACACGCTGTTGGACCGCTTCGGCAGCGACCACGGCCGCGTGTTCGCGCCGGACGGCACGCCGTTCTCGGAGCGCGCTTTGCCGCCCGCCGCGCTGCGTTCCGGTTACCGCCGATACCGCGTGCTGAAGCCGATGCCGGTGTGGCAAGCCACGTCGGCGGAGTGGTTCGACGGGCCGGGCGGCGGAATCCGCTACCGTGCGGTGCTCTCCGCGGACGAACTGGTCACGCTGGGATTCCTGGTAGATGTCACGCGGGAGGCACGATGAACACCCAGTCGATTCGGAAATGGCTGGACGTCATCGGAGTACCCGAGGAAGTCGTGTCGATCGGCCGGGAAGCGGACAACACGTGGTGCTTGCTGCCGACGTCCGACGGCGGCTGGGAAGTGTTCTGGCGCGAGCAGGGCAACCGCTACGACTGGGCCGCGTTCACCTCGGAACAGGTCGCCTGCCACTACCTCTTCGGCAGGCTGACCTGGTCACAGGTGGCGCGTGGCGCGGTCGGCGTGCTGCCCGGCGCTCACTGACGGCGCAGGATCGCCAGCGCCTCGTCGTGCAGCAGGCCGTTCGTGGACAGCGCTGAGCCGCCTTCGTAAGTCTCCGCGCCGGAAAGATCGGTGAACCGGCCGCCCGCCTCGGTGACGATCACCTGTGCGGCGGCGACGTCCCACGGATTCACGACGCACTCGGCCGCGACGTCCATCGCACCCTCGGCGACGAGGCAGTGGCTCCAGAAATCGCCGAACGCGCGCGACTCCCAGCACGCCTCGGTGAGTGCGAGGTACTTCTCGCGGGAGTGGTACTCGGTCCAGCTGTTCAAGTCCGTCGTGGACAGATAGGCGTCGCCGAGCGTCGCCACCTTCGACACCGACATGCGCCGTTCGCCGGCCGCGTCTCGCAGATGCGCGCCTTCGCCGCGCGCGGCCCACCAGCGTCGGCCCAGCAACGGCGCGCTGATCATGCCGACCACCGGTGTGCCGTCCTCGACGAGCGCGATCAGCGTCGCCCACACCGGGACGCCGCGCAGGAAGTTCTTGGTCCCGTCGATCGGGTCGATCACCCACGCCCGGCCCTCGGTGCCCGCGGTGCCGCCGCGTTCCTCGCCCGCGACGGTGTCGCCAGGCCGTTCGGCGGCGAGGATTTCGCGGATCGCGTCTTCGACGGCGGTGTCGGCGTCGGTCACCGGAGTGCGGTCCGGTTTCGCGGACACCGTGAGGTCGAGCGCACGGAAGCGGGCAGTGGTCAGCGCGTCGGCGGCGTCCGCCAGCCGGGTGGCGAGAGCGAGGTCATCCGAGTAGGCAGGCACGGTCACGATGGTTTCACGCCCGTTCGCCGTAAGGTTGGCCAGGTGAGCATGGTCCTACTTGCCGAAGACGATCCGGCCATCGCCGAGCCGCTGTCGCGCGCACTGCACCGGGAGGGGTACGAGATCGAGGTCGTCACCGACGGCCCGGCGGTACTGGCCGCGACCGCCGCGCACCGCGTCGACCTGCTCGTGCTCGACCTCGGACTGCCCGGGATGGACGGGCTGGAGGTGTGCCGCAGATTGCGCGCGAGCGGTACCGAACTGCCGGTCCTGATGCTCACCGCGCGCACCGACGAGGTCGATTTCGTCGTCGGCCTCGACGCGGGCGCGGACGATTACGTGGCCAAGCCGTTCCGGCTCGCGGAGCTTCTCGCGCGGATCCGCGCGCTGCTGCGCCGCCGGGTGCCGGAGGTGCTGGAAGCCGGCGGTGTCCGGATGGATCTCGGCGCGCGACTGGTCACAGTGGACTCGCACGAGGTGCAGCTGGCGAACAAGGAGTTCGAGCTGCTGCGCGTGCTGATGAGCCGCGCCGGGCAGGTCGTCAGCCGCGACGAGATCCTCGCCGAGGTGTGGAACGACCTGGAGTCCAAGACGTCGAAGACGCTCGACATGCACATGTCCTGGCTGCGCCGCAAACTCGCGGTCGCCGCCGACGAGGCCGCGGGCAGGCAGGCGAAACCGGCGCACTCCGACGCCGAACGGCGCATCGCGACCGTGCGTGGCGTCGGGTTCCGGTTCAATGTCGAGTAGCCGCCGATGAGCATGCGCCGCCGGATCCTGCTGGCGATCCTCCTCGCCGTGCTGGTCACCGCGGCCGTGCTGGGCATCCCGCTCGGCGTCACCGCGTGGCGGCTGGTGGAGAACCTCAACCGGGAGAGCCTGGCCGAACGAGCTCGCAACATCGCCGCGACGGTCGATACGCAGGTCGCGAACGGCCAGGAAATCGACCTGGAGCAATTCCGCGTCGGCGTTCCCGAGGGCGGCATGCTGATCGTGCGCGCCGAGGGTTTCAGCGAAAAGCATCTCGGCGCGAACCCCGGCCCGAATCCCGTGGTCGAATCGGTACCGACCGCGCGCAGCGGCACGGTGATGCTGGCGATCCCGAGCGGTCCGGTGCGCACGAAGCAGACGCAGGTGACGCTGTTGGTCGTGCTGCTGGTGGTGCTGTCGGTCGGCACCGGCACGGTGGTCGCGACCGTGACCGCGCGCCGCCTGGCGAAACCGCTGCGGCACGTCGCAGACCGCGCGTCCCGCCTGGGCGGCGGCGATTTCCGCCCCGACCCGAGCCGGTATCGCGTGGCTGAACTGGACATGGTCGCGGAGGCCCTGGACACGTCGGGGTCCGCCTTGGCACAGCTCGTGCAGCGGGAACGGCAGCTGGTCGGGGATGTCTCGCACCAGCTGCGGAGCCGGTTGACCGCTCTGCAGCTTCGGTTGGAACCGCTGACCGGCCATGAAGACCCCGACGTCGCCGAGGAATCCCGGGCCGCGCAGGAGCAGGCGGACCGCCTGGCCCAGGCCCTGGACGAGTTGCTGGCCGCCGCCCGCGCCGCCCGCGAGGTGGACGCCGAGCCGGTCGACCTGCCGGTGGCGCTGCCCGCGGTCGCGGAGGAATGGCGTCAGCTGCTGCGGGTCGAGGGCCGGAATTTACGCCTGAAGGTCGCGGACGGCTTGATGGTGCGAGTGACTCCGGCGCGGCTGCGCGAGGTGATCGGGGTGCTGCTGGACAACGCCCTCCGCCACGGCGCGGGGACCGTGACGCTGTCCGCCCGCCGCGGCGACGCGGAGGGGACAGTGGTGATCGAGGTCGCGGATACCGGGTCTGGAGTGCCGGACGAAATCGCACCACATATTTTCGAGCGCGGTTTTTCCGGCGGCGGTTCGACTGGGGTCGGCTTGGCGTTGGCACGCGCCCTCGTCGAGGCGGACGGCGGACGGCTGGAACTGTCGAATAAGCGTCCGGCGATTTTCAGTCTGTTCTTGAAGGTTCCGCGCCCGGATGAGGTGGGGGAATTGCGGTGGCCCGCGGAGCCGGTTCCTCGCTGAGCAGGACGCGGACGGCTTGCCGCAGGTCAGGTGCGGTGCGGTGGGGTGGTTGCGGATCTTGCGGCCACGCGCGGTGGTGGCTGATCCAGAGGGTGCGAATTCCGACGTGATGCCCGCCCGCGATGTCGAGGCTCGGGCTGTCGCCGATGAGCCAATCGTCGGGTGACAGCGTGGTTCCGCAGTTCTGCGCGGCTCGGTGGAAGATACGTGGATCCGGTTTGCGCAGGCCGACGGCGGCGGAAACGCAGTAACCGTCGATCTCTTCGGCGAGACCGGTGCGCTGGAGTTTCGCTAATTGGTTGTCCTGCATACCATTGGTGACAATGCCGATTCGCCACCCGGCGGCGCGCAGGGTACTGAGATCGTCCAGCGCGTGCGGGAAGAGCCGCACCAGTTGCGGGATCCTCGCGCGGTAGTTCGCCCACAGCTGTTCAGCTGGCCCGGCTAGAGCGAGCCTCTGCCGTACTTCGGCGAAGAACCGGTCCATCGGACCTCCGCGCCGCGCGGAGACCAACCAGGCCACCGCGTCCTCGGGAAGCCGGTACTGCGCGACGAATTCCCCGGCCCAGCGGGAAACGCACCGCTGAGATCGGTCAGCGTGTCGTCAAGGTCGAACAGCGCCAGCCGGGTCACCGGGGAAGCCGGGTAACCCCGTCCTTCCGCCGTTCCCCCAGCTCATCCGGGAAAACCCACTTCTTGAATCCCCAGAACCGGAACACCATCGCCAGCAGCATGCCGATGATCGACCCGCTCGCGAAGTCCGCGACCTCCTGCACGAACCGCGACACGTTCGGCACTTCCAGGTGCAGCCAGTAGCGCGAGATCAGCAGCGGAATCAGGTTCACCACCACCGCGACCCCGCTGATCACGAAGAACAGCGTGGCCTCGTGGGCGCGTTCGCGGCCGCCCCGGGTGCGGAACGACCATTCGCGGTTGAGCACGTACGACACGATCGTCGCGACGATGATCGCGATCGCCTTCGCCGTCGTCGGTTTCGACTCCAGCACGCTGAGCTTCAGCAGGTACCAGACGCCGTTGTCGACCAGGAAGGTCGTGCCGCCCACGATCGCGAACTTCAGCAGCTCCCGGTGCTTCACGAGCACGGAGCGCAATGGCTCGGGGGTGCGGGCGAGCACGGTTTCGACGACGGTCACGTATCGCAGTCTAGAGAATTCGAGGTCACCCCAGGTCTCAGGCGGCCTTACGGTCCGGAATATCCGGATTGTCATTCCGCCGCGGTTCCGGCCGGGCGCCCTCCGTGGGGAAGACCCACTTTTTGAACGCCCACCAGCGGAACAGCGTCCCGAGCAGGGTGCCGATGATCATCCCGCTCACGAAGTCGGCGATCTCCGTGCCGACCACGCTCAGGTGCGGCACCTGCAGCTGAAGCACGTACCGCGAAACCCACTGCGGCAACGCGTTCAGCCCGAGCGCGACCCCGCTGATCAGGAAAAACAGTGCGGCCTCGTGCGCGCGTTCCCGGCCGCCGCGAGTGCGGAAGGCCCATTCGCGATTCGCGACGTAGGAAAAGATCGTGGCGACCAGCACACCGACGATCAGCGCGGTGACCGGATGGGTCCGCAGCACGGTGAACTTCAGGACATACGTGATCGTCAGCGTGATGACGAAGCTCGTGCCGCCGACCAGGGCGAAACGGACCAGCTCACGGTGCTTCGCCAGGAGTTCGCGCACCCGTCGGACGCTACTCCGTGAACCAGCCGAAGAACCCCCGGGGTTCGACCGACGGCGGGCGTTTGTCGTGGTTATCGGGTTTGCCGGGCTTGCTGCTCGAACCCGGGTTCGGCGGGGCGCTCGTGGTGGCGGACGGGCTGCTCGACGTCGGATCCGGCGTCTCGTCGTCAGGCGACGTCGAGATCGGCGGAGCGCTGCTCGGCTTCGGGTGCTTGGACGAACTCGGCGCGTGGCTCTTCGAGGTCGACGGCGACGACGTCGGCGGCAGCGGCACCGACGTGGACGAGAGCGGTCCGATCGTCGGCTCGTGGCACATGTTCCACCAGCAGCCGAGCGGCAGCGACACCGACTTCGCCGAGGCAGCGCCGAGCGACGCGTTGACGGTGACGGTAAGCGGGCCGTCGAAAGGCTCGCGCTCCACGCTAATCCACAGCCTCGCGCCCTCGCCCGGAGCCAGCGGTTTGGCGCTGGTGCAGCTCGTGCTCGAATCGTCGGACGCGCACTTGAACTGCTTCACGCTGAACTGCCACCGGGACTGGTGGTCGAGGGTGATCGTGACGGGCTTCGTGCTCTGCCCCGTGTTCACCACGTCGGCCTGGATCTCCGGACGCAGCTTCCACGGCAGGCCGTGTGCCTCGGCGGCCAGCGACAGGGCGTCCTTCGGAGGATTGACCTTCACCCGGACATTGACGTCGACCTTCACCGAAACACCCGCAGTGACCGAACCTTTGACCTCGCCGCCCTTCGCGTTCTCGTCCGCCTGCAACCGGAACATCAACACCGCCGACTGGCCGGGCTGCAATCCGCTGCCGGTCTTGCACGTGACCGTGCCCGTGCCGCCCGGGCACGCGACCTGCATCGGCCCGGACTGCGCGGCCGCTTCGCTGGAGTACGCACCGACCGCGCCGCCGCCGTTCGCCTGGACAGCTCGCACGCCAGGCGGCAGGTCCAGCGTCGCCTGGACAGGGTCGGACACGGAGTTGCCGCTGTTGCGCACGGTGATCGGCAGCGCGACCGGCCCGCCGCCTGGCTGGAGTTCGACCCCGTTTGGCGGCAGGGACGTGGACAGCTCGGGCTTCCCGGCAGGCGGGTTCGGGGCTGGTTGCTGTGCTGGCGGTGCGGCCGGAGGCGCCGCGGGCGGCGGCACCGCCGGAGGCGCGGGCTGAGCAGGCGGCGGCGCCTGCGGGGCCGGTGGCGCGGCTGGAGGAGCTGGGGGAGCGGGCTTCGGCGCAGGTGCGGGTGCGGGCGCTGGCGCGGCGGCCGGCGGCGCGGGAGCCTGCTGAGCAGCCGGGATGGTCTGGGTTCCACCGCCCGCCGCCAGTGCGACCGCCACGGCGGCCACCATCGCGGCCCCGGACATGGCGACCCCGGCGAACTGCCGCGGCGCGGACGCAGCTGCCGCCACGCCCGCCTTGGCTCCGCCAGCCGCCGCCGCGCCGGCACCGACCGCGGCGGCACCGGCGGTAGCCGCGCTCGCCTTGGCCGCGCCGATCGTGGCCAGGTAGCCGAGTGCGGCACCGCCAAGGACGATCGGGGCGATGATCGCGCGCAGGCTGCCGTTGACGTCGGCCAGTTCGGCCGCCAGCATCCGGCATTCGTCGCATTCGTCGAGGTGGTTCTCCACCTGCGAGCGTTCGCGCTTGGACAGCCCGTCGCGCGTCCAGGCCCCGAGCCGCTCGGCCGTCGCGCGGCAGCGGTCCGCACCGTTTTCCTGCAGGTGGACCTGCAGATACGCCTGGCGAAGGCCTTCCCGGGCGCGGTACGCGAGCGCGGACACGCCGTTCGCGGTCAGCCCGAGCAGCGGCGCGACCTCAGCCGGGCTCTGCTGCTCGATTTCGGTGTGCCACAGCACTGCCTGCCAGCGTTCCGGCAGCCGTGCGAACGCTTTCGCGGCCATCGTGCGCTCGAGGCCCGCGACGGCGGTGTCGGAGAACGGCACGGTGAGCGCTTCGCCCGCGGCCCCGCCGACGTCGCTCATGTCCTCGTTGAGGTCGATCCGGCGGTCGCGGCGAGTCTTGTCATACGCGGTGTGACGCAACGCGGTAAGCAGGTACGCACGGAAGGCGCTGTCCGGGCCCTTCCCGCCACGCAGCGTGTCCAAAACCTTCGAGAACGCCTCTGAAACGAGGTCGTCGGCCTCCGAGCTGGACCGTGCGAGCTGGCGGGCGAGGTTGTGCGCGGCTCCGCTGTGTCGCTCGTAGAGCGGACCGTAGGACGCGATCTTTCCCGCGCGCACCTCTGCGATCAGCTCGGCGTCACTCTTTCCGGAGAGATCGGCGGGAACGGTGGACACGGGGCTCCTTTGAGGCTGCGCGCGCGGCGGACTCCACGCGCCTTACTCCTAACAACGCACACCAAGTGTGACGGATGCGGCGACACTCGTCACGCCGTGGTCCGACAGATGCCTCAGTAGGCCCAACGAGTTCACCTTCTCGTCTGGTGATTAGGCGAAAAAGATCGGGGAAAACGCGTCACGAGAGGAGTTCCCCCGCGTCCCCTCCGTGATTGGGGACAAGATCGACAGATACCGGAAGGAGCTGGGGGTTCGGTGGACGTACCGGCGACCGGGGCGCGGTTCGGCTCCGCAGGCGACTCGTCGGGGGACGAGACGCGTGCGCGGTTCGAGCGGGACCGCCATTTGCGGGCATTGCGAGCTCGCTGGCGAACAGCCAGCCTCGCGGCCGGCTGGCGTTTCCCGAGCGATTGGGCACTGCCCGAAGTCGACGCGGTGTGCGCGGCAGTCGTGCGGCACGGCTCGACCGGCGCGGAGAACGCGCTGGCCGGACTGGGCCGGGCGCGGGCCGCGGCGGGAGCGGGGCTGTCGGAAACGCTGTCCGACCTGGCCGCCCTGCACGCGGTGCTCGCCGACCCGGACGCGGTCGACGGATTCGTCGCGCCGGACGTCGACGCCACGCCTGCCCGGCTGCTGCGCGTGACGGCGCTGGCTTGGGCGGACGTCGCCACCGATCAGCTCGTGCACACCGAGGTCACCGATCCGCTCACCGGCCTGCCGTCCGCGGCGTACCTGCGGACCCGGCTCGGCGAGATCTACCGCGGCGGGGTCAGCGAAGCGAACGTGCTGCTCACCGTGTCGCTGGACCTGACGGCGGTGTCCGGCTGGCCCCGGTTGACCGCGATGATCCTCGCCGCGGACGCCGTCCGAGCCGTATTCGACACCGGCGAGTGCTACGCGACGATCGGCCCGTCCGCGGTCGCGGTGCTGGCCGAACGCAACGAACGCCTGGCCACCCGTGGGGTCGCGTTGCGAAGAGCGCTCAACGAACGCCTTTCGGTGGATCCACAGCTGCGCGATGTCGCCCGTCCGCTCGTGTCGGCGGTGAGGCTTCCCGGGACGCACGACCGGGCCTGCGAACTGCTGACGGAATTGGCGCACAGCTGATCCCCGGTCCCCCTTCCCGGCCAGCGTTCCCGCGTTCGTGCTTTCCTGGTGTGGTGACCAGGACCGTACCCTCCGCTGCCGACGGCGACGCTCCGGTGAATCGATCCGGGCAGCCTAGGCTGGCTCTGCGCCGATCTCTGGCACGGCTGTCCGTGCGTCCGCGTTCGATGCTCATCTTCGCGGTGTTCCCGCTGCTCGCGATCGCGGTCGGGTTCTGGGGCTGGACGCACGACTGGAACCTCGGCGTGGACAGCGCGGTCTACCGGGCAGGCGCGCTGCAGCTGCTGCGCGGGGACAACCTCTACGACGCGAACACGCTGCCCACCGAACCGGGCTGGGCGCTGCTGCCGTTCACCTACCCGCCGACCGCGGCGCTGCTGTTCGCGCCGCTCGCGCTCGTCCCGGTGCAGGTAGCGTGGGGTTTCCTCACCGTGGTGTCGCTCGGCGCGCTCGCGCTGTCGGTGCGGATCGCGATCGGCGCGCTGCCCCGCCCGGCCGCCGACGGCCCCCGCTGGTGGGCCTCGCCCGCGCGGTCGACCATCGTGTTCTTCCTGGTCTTCCTCGGCCTCGAACCGGTGTGGCGGACGATCTTCCTCGGGCAGATCAACCTGATCCTGATGGCGATGGTCTTGCTGGACATGCTCGTCATCGGCGCGCGCGGCAGCCGCTGGGGCGGCGTGCTCGTCGGGCTCGCGGCCGCGATCAAGCTGACGCCCATTGTCTTTCTCGGCCACCTGCTCGTCACCGGCCGCTGGAAAGACGCTTTGCGCGGACTCGCGACGTTTGTCGGAATGCAAGCGCTGCTGTTCCTGATCAACCCGCACGATTCATGGAAATACTGGACCAAAACGCTGCCCGACACCGGCCGGATCGGCCCGGTGCACTGGGCGGGCAACCAGTCCCTGAACGCACTGATGAACCGCGCCACCGACCTGGCCCCGTGGGCCTCCAGCGCGGCGACCGTCATCGGCCTGGTGCTGGCGATTCCGGCGCTGTGGCTGATGTTCCGCTTCCACCGGCGCGGGCAGGCGCTGGCCGCGCTGCTCGTCACGGCGTTCTGGATCCTGCTGATCTCGCCGATTTCCTGGACGCACCACTGGGTCTGGGTCGTGCCGCTGGTCGTGCTCCTGGTGTCCAGACTGCCGAAAACCACCCCGGCGACCGCGTGGAAACGGTGGCTGGGGACGTTCCTGGTGGCGTTCGTGTTCGTCAGTTGCGTGCTGCTGATCTTGCCGAACGGCCGGAATGTCGAGCTGCATTGGAAGGTGTGGCAGAACATTCTCGGCGACGCTTACATCCTGATGCCGGTCGTGCTGGCCGTCGCGCTGGTGCTGCGGTGGGGTTTGCAGCGGCGTGCTCGCAACCGGGCTGAACGGGAGTCTCCGTAGCGTTCCTGCGCTGGTCAGCGGCTTGCTCGCGGTTTTTGTCGGTGGTGGCGGTTACTGTCTGGATCGCGGTGGTTACGCGGCCGTCCGGAGCCTGACTCGCGGACGGGCACGGCCATCGTTCTGCTCCGGCGTTTGTTTCGGGCAGACCAACCGAATAGTGAGCCCTGTTACTCCGCGGAGCCGCCGTAGAAGTCGCCCAGTGCGGTGCGGGTGTGGCGGATCAGCAGATCGGCGTGCGCGAAGTCGTCCGGAAGACACGCGCGGGCTGCGGTGAGCAACTCGTCGAACTGCAGTGGTGGCGTGACGATCTTGGCGAGCGGGTGCCGTTCACGGAGCTGCTTCATCAGCTCGGCGAGGTAGATGACGGCTGAGTTCGAGTCCGTGGTCCAGAGCCAGGCGAGCACGTCGCCGAATCCCGGGGGAAAGGCCAGCGGCCGGGTCTCGCCGGTGAGCATCCCGGTGGCCACGCCGGGGAGGCTGGCTTGGCGAAGGGCGTGAAGAACCGGATGCGGGAGGGTGACGGAATCCATCCGCCCATCCTGCTGCAGCGGGACGGTTTGGGGTGGGGTTTCGGTACTCGGGTGTTGCCCGCTTGGGTGGCCGACGAGCAGCGAACCCCGGTCGACGGGCAGCGAATCCCGGACGGGGAGCAGCGAGGCCCCGGTCGGCGAGCGGCGAGCCCTGGCTGGCGAGCGGCGACTCCCGGCTGGCGAGCAGTGAACCCCGGCTGACGAGTGGCGTCCCCGGCCGACGAGCAGCGAACCCCAGCCGGGGAACTGGCCCTGCGAATCCCCATCTCCGGACTGACCAGCGCGGCGGGAAAGGTGTTCTCCGGGTGCCGTCGAGCTGCTTCCGCCAGCCCGATTCGCCGGGTGCCTCAGCCCGATTCTCTGGGTGTGCCCCGCTCCGGCCGGTTCCCGCCACCGGCCCGCACACCCCAGCCGTTCCCGTTCGGCCGCGCCCAGCCGCGCCAGTCCAGCTGCGCCCGGCCTAGCCGTTCCCGCCCAGCCGCGCCAGTCCAGCTGCGCCCGGCCTAGCCGTTCCCGCCCAGCCGCGCCAGTCCAGCTGCGCCCGGCCTAGCCGTTCCCGCCCAGCCG
>NZ_JBVKDQ010000008.1:123556-346466 GCF_055633755.1 Amycolatopsis sp. NPDC114484
CGCGCCAGCCCGGCCGCGCCCAGCCCGCCGCCTCCGCCGCAGGTCGCCGATGGTCCGCCAGCTCCCGCCCAGTAACCTGGTCTCCGCTATGGACAAACGAACCGGTCTCCCCATCGTCGGCATGGTGGGCGGCGGGCAGCTCGCCCGCATGACGCAGCAGGCGGCGATTTCCCTCGGCCAGTCGCTGAAGGTGCTCGCGGCCGACGAGGGCGATGCGGCGGCCCTCGTGGCCAGCGACGTCGTCATCGGCCACCACGCCGACCTCGACGCGCTGATCGATTTCGCCCGGCAGGTCGACGTGGTCACCTTCGACCACGAGCACGTGCCCGGCGAGCACCTGCTCACCCTCGCCACCGAGGGCTTCGTCGTCCGCCCCGCGCCCACCGCGCTCGGGTTCGCGCAGAACAAGCTCGTGATGCGCGAGATGATGGCCGGCCTCGGCGTGCCCGGCCCTGCCTTCGCCGAAGTGTCCACTGTGGACGATGTGGTGAAGTTCGGCGGCGAGCACGGCTGGCCGGTGGTGCTGAAGGCGTCGCGCGGCGGGTACGACGGCCGGGGGGTCTGGATGCTCGACACCGCGCAGCAGGCCCGCGAGACCATTCCCGAACTCCTCGAAGCCGGCACGGAGCTGCTGGTCGAGGAGAAGGTCGTGATGAAGCGCGAGCTGTCCGCACTGGTCGCGCGCTCCCCGTTCGGCCAGGGCGCGGCGTACCCGGTGGTCGAGACCGTGCAGACGAACGGCATCAACACCGAGGTCCTCGCCCCGGCACCGGGGCTGGCCGAGTCGCGGGTGCACGAGGCGCAGGAGCTGGCACTGCGCATCGCGTCGACGCTCGACGTCACCGGGCTGCTCGCGGTCGAGCTGTTCGAGACCGAGACCGGCCTGCTCGTCAACGAGCTGGCGATGCGCCCGCACAACTCCGGGCACTGGACCATGGACGGCTCGCGCACCTCGCAGTTCGAGCAGCACCTGCGCGGCGTCCTGGACTACCCGCTCGGCCGCACCGACCTGATCGCGCCCGCGTGCGTGATGGCGAACGTGCTCGGCGCGGACGTCTCGCCGCAGATGAGCCCGGACGAGCGCGTGCACCACCTGTTCGCGCGGTTCCCCGAGGTGAAGATCCACCTCTACGGCAAGCAGGACCGGCCCGGCCGCAAGCTCGGGCACGTCAACTTCGTCGGGGACCGCATGGACGACCTGCGCAACCGCGCGCTGCTGTCCGCGCACTGGCTGTCCCACGCCGTCTGGCTCGACGGCTACGAGATCCACTGAAGGGGAACACAATGGCGCCGCAGGTGGGCGTGATCATGGGCAGCGACTCCGACTGGCCGGTGATGGAGGCCGCGGGACAAGCGCTGGACGAGTTCGGCGTCGAGTACGAGGTCGGTGTCTACTCGGCACACCGCACCCCGCAGCGGATGCTGGACTACGCGAAGTCCGCTGCCGACCGGGGCATCCGCACGATCATCGCGGGCGCGGGCGGCGCCGCGCACCTGCCGGGCATGGTCGCGTCGGCGACGGTGCTGCCGGTGATCGGCGTGCCGGTTCCGCTGAAGTACCTGGACGGCATGGACTCGCTGCTGTCGATCGTGCAGATGCCCGCCGGCATCCCGGTCGCGACCGTGTCCGTCGGCGGGGCGCGCAACGCCGGTCTCCTCGCGGTGCGCATTCTCGCCGCCGCCGACCTGCAGTTGCAGGCGAAACTGACGCAGTTCCAGGAGGACCTGGAGCAGCTGGTGCTCGACAAAGACGCCAAACTCCGCGAAAAGGCAGGCAAGTAGCCAGTGCGCGCGGATGCCAGTCCGCAACCGGCATCCGCACGCACCGCTAGCTCAAGCCGGATCGGGCAGCTGCTTCCGCAGTTCGCGCTTCAGCACCTTGCCCGCCGCCGACACCGGGATCTCTTCCACAAAATGCAGCTCCCGCAAGCGCTTGTACGGCAGCACCTTCTCGTTCACCGCCGCCATCAGCTGCTCGGCGTCCACTGAGGAATCCGGCCGCCGCACCACGAACGCCACCGGCAGTTCGCCGACCTCCGGACTGGGCCGGCCGACCACCGCCGCCGACAGCACGCCCGGCGAGGCGCTCAGCAGCTCCTCCAGTTCGCGCGGAAAGACGTTGTACCCCTTGTACAGCAGCATGTCTTTCTTGCGGTCCACAATGGACAGATAGCCGTCCTCGTCGAGAACGCCGATGTCACCGGTATGCAGCCATCCGTCGACCAGCGCGGCGGCGGTCTCTTCCGGGCGGTTCCGGTACCCGCGCATCACCTGCGGCCCGCGCAAGCACACCTCGCCCTCTTCCCCAGGCGGCAGGGGATCCTCGCGGCCGTCCGCGACGAGCTTGACCTCCGTGTCGAAAATCGGCCCGCCGACCGACCCGACCTTGCGCACGCCGGACCGGTAACTCGGCGAGATCACCGCGCCCATCGTCACCTCGGTGAGCCCGTACCCCTCGGCGATCACCACGTCAGGGAACCGCTCGTGCAGCGCGCGGATCATCTCGTGGCTCATCGGTGCGGCACCGGAGCCGATGTTGCGCACCGACGACAGGTCGGCAGTGTGGAACGCAGGAGTCACGAGCAACGCCGCGAACAGCGCGGGCGCGCCGCCGATAGTCGTGACCTGCAGCCGCTCAGCGTCCGCGACATACGCGGCCGGATCGAACCGGGCGTGCAGCACGGTCGTCCCGCCGCCCATCAGCGGACCGTTGAGTCCCGCGATCACGCCCATCGCGTGGAACCACGGCGTCAAGTTGATCGCAGTGCCGGTGCCGAGCCGCGTCGGCCACTCGTCCTGGCTGCCGATCTGGTCGAGCGTCAGGTCGCCGTTCGCGTCGAGTGCCGGTACCGAACCGGTCGACCAGCAGGTGTGCTGCAGCGTGTTCGTGACGACGTTGCGATGCGTGAGTTCGACGCCTTTGGACCGCCCGGTCGTGCCACCCGTGTAGGCGAGATGCGCGAGGTCGTTGTCCACATCGATCGCCACGTCAGGCCTGGTCGCAGGCTGGCCAGCGAAGAATTCGCGGAACTCCACGCTCCCCTCGCCGAGCTCGCCGGCCGGTGAGACAACGATCGTGAGCCGCGCCGGAATCCGGTCCGCGACCGCCGTGAGCGTGCCCGCCACCGGCCCGAATGTCACCACGGCGGCAGCCCCGCAGTCGGTCAGCTGAAAGGCGAGATCATCCGGCGGAAGCAGCGGATTCGTCGGACTGAACGTCGCCCCTGCCAACAGGATGCCGTGGTAGGCGATCGGATATGCGAGACAGTTCGGCAGATGCACGGCGACCACGTCGCCTCGACCGATGCCGCGGGCGAGCAACGCCTGCGCGAACTGGCAGGAGGCCTGCCAGGTCTGAGCGAACGTGAGCTGGTCGTCGCCCATCGCGAACGCGACACGGTCGCCGTAGCGCGTCGCGGCGCCAGCGAGCACCGAACCGATCGGCACCTGGGGGTAGTCAAGGGAAGCGGGCAATCCGGGCGGCGGGGTCGACGCAGTGGCAGGCATCGCTTGACCATACGAACGGTGAGGCCGAGGACACAAGCAGCGAGCTCCGGCGTTCGGTGTGAACGCGGGCTAACATCGGGGGACTTTCTCCCGTTTCGCTGCAGAAGAGGTGACTGAAGGTGGCCGAGGGCCTGTATCAGCTGGCCGAAGAGCACGAGGAACTGCGCGCCGCGGTCCGGGCTCTAGCCGAAAAGGAGATCGCCCCGTACGCGGCGGAGGTCGACGAACAGGAGCGCTACCCGGACGAGGCCAACCAAGCGCTCGTCAAGGCAGGCTTCAACGCCGTCCACATCGGCGAGGAGTACGACGGCCAGGGCGCTGACGCCATCGGCGCCTGCATCGTGATCGAGGAAGTCGCCCGCGTCGACGCGTCCGCATCGCTCATCCCGGCGGTCAACAAGCTGGGCACGCAGCCAATCATCCTGTCCGGCTCGGAAACCCTGAAGAAGCTCGTCCTCCCGTCCATCGCCTCGGGCGAAGCGTCGGCGTCCTACGCCCTGTCCGAGCGCGAGGCTGGCTCGGACACCGCGTCAATGCGCACCCGCGCCCGCCTCGACGGCGACCACTGGGTCCTCAACGGCACCAAATGCTGGATCACCAACGCCGGCGAGTCGTCGTGGTACACGGTAATGGCCGTAACCGACCCGAACGCGGAAAAGAAGGCCAACGGCATTTCCGCATTCGTCGTGCATAAGGATGACCCAGGCTTCTCGGTAGGCCCGAAGGAAAAGAAGCTGGGCATCAAGGGCTCCCCGACCCGCGAGATCTACTTCGAGAACTGCACCATCCCCGAAGACCGCATCATCGGCGAACCGGGCACCGGCCTGAAAACCGCACTGCGCACCCTGGACCACACCCGCCCCACGATCGGCGCGCAAGCCCTGGGAATCGCCCAGGGAGCCCTGGACGCGGCCGTCGCGTACGTCAAGGAACGCAAACAGTTCGGCAAGGCAATCGCGGAATTCCAGGGAATCCAGTTCATGCTGGCCGACATGGGAACGAAAATCGAAGCCGCCCGTCACCTGGTGTACGCCTCCGCGGCGTCCTCCGAGCGCGGCGACGAGCGAGCCAGCTTCACCGCATCGGCAGCGAAGGCCTACGCGTCTGACGTAGCAATGTCGGTAACCACGGACGCAGTCCAGCTGTTCGGCGGCGCAGGCTACACGCGTGACTTCCCAGTCGAGCGGATGATGCGCGACGCGAAGATTACGCAGATTTATGAAGGCACGAACCAGATTCAAAAGGTAGTCATGGCGCGGGCCCTGCTGAAAGGCTGAGCCGCCGACGATCCCCTGAAGAGCCCCACTACCCGGATCGGGTGGTGGGGCTCCTTTTTGCCCCCGAACCTGCCGCCTCGAGATGCGCGACTGGCTACAGTTGCGACTGGAGACCGATTCGCAGGGGGAGACTGCCGAATGAAGGTGCGGTTCGCAAGCTTGACCGCTGTTGCAGTGGCCGGAGCCATGTCCATAGCGGGGTGTTCGAGCGGCTCTACGCCAAGCCCGCCTTCGAAGTCGGCTAGCGATCGGATGCCGTCGTCAGCGACGGGGAAAGCCCTGCCATATGCAGGCGCACCGCACGTTGAGAAACCGCTTCCGGAATCTGTGCTGTCCGAGCATCCGTGCGACGGCGCGCTCACTGCGGCGCAAATCAAGGAGATTTTCAGGATGCAGCCGCGGGGAGTGCATGCCGACATTCCTGCGCTGGGTGCCGAGTGCAAGTGGCTCAACGAGGACACTGGTGCTCTGGTCCAGGTGCTCTACGCCACGAAGGCTGACGGTCTTAGTGCTGTCTACGCCAATACTCAACCCTTGGCGAAAGTCTGGCGTCCGCTTCCTTCTGTTCAAGGTCTCCCGGCTGTAGCTCATGCCACTTCCACTGACTCGCGGAAACACGATAACTGCCAGGTAAGTGTCGGCATTACGGATAAGTACACCGTCGATGTATCGGTTGGTCTAGGGCAAACGAGGGTGGGGACACAGGATCCATGCGATGCCGCGGCAACGGTGGCGGACATGGTCATCGCTAATCTGAAGCACAGGGCGGGCGCGTGACCCACGCTCGACCTGGTGCTCAGTGGGGTGAGTTTGCCGGTTTCCGCCACCCCGCTGTGAGCAGTTGGTTACAGTGACAGCCGGAGGGGCCTCAGGGCTGGTTTGCCTGGTCAAGAGGCGGTGCGCGATGCAGGGGAGGGGCGGGCATGGCTGAGAACGACCCAGGAAAAGCGATAGAAACGACCGGCTGGCTGACCGGGCTGCCGATCACCGTCGTGGGGGCGGCGATGAACGTGGCCAAAGGGGTGTCGGACGCCGCTGCGGTGGCATCTGCCACGAAGGCCGGGGCAGGGTTCACGCTAAGTCCCGATGAGGCGCGTTCGCTGCTTGAGCGAGCGAAGCGACTCCGGGAAAACGCGATGAAGATGCAGCCGGATGCGCAAGCGCTGACGAAACTCACCCCGCCGTCGCAGGATCCTGGAAGTGCTGGGTTCAATCAGCAGGCAGTCAACACCTTCGCAGCTGGCAGAGACTCGCTTGACGCTATGTATCAGTACATGACGGAGCTGATTGGACGCTTGGAGAAGGCGTTGGGCATTGTCAGCGAATCGGACGGTCATGCGGCAGCGGATGTGAAGGCTGTCGGCAACGGCGATCAGGGCAAGGGGTTACTCGGATGAGGATGCGGTTCTCGGTCTCGGTTGTCAGCGTCGCGGCGGCTGCGCTGCTGGCGGGCTGCTCTGGCGGTTCGACGCCAAGTCCGACTGCTGGTGCTACAGGTACTCCGGCGTCGTCCTCGCCAGTGGGAAAGACCTTGCCGTACGCGGGTGCCCCGAAGGTGGAACACCCGTTGCCGGAGTCGGTGTTGTCGGTGCATCCGTGTGATGGCGCGCTCACTTCGGAGCAGGTGAAATATCTTCTCGGGAAGCCGATGCAGGGCGAACACGCGGACAACCCAGCAATTGGCACGGAGTGTCACTGGCTCAACAGTGACGCTGGCTCATTGGTCACGGTGATCTACTCGACGAAGATCGCTGACGGGCTGAGCGCGTCCTATGCGAACACGAAGCCGCAGGCGACAGTGTGGCGGCCGCTTTCCCCTATCCAGGGCCTTCCAGCCGTAGCCGCTTCAGTTTACAAACAGCAAGCGACGGTCAAGGCGTTTTGTCAGGTGATCGTTGGTATCAGTGACCAGACAACAATTGATGCGTCAGTCACGCTTGGCGATTCAAAGGCTGGCAAACAAGACCCGTGTGATGCTGCGACGACCGTGGCCGACATGGTTGTCACCAACCTGAAGCAGAAGGCGGGTGCGTGACCGATGGGGTTCTTCGACTTCATCGGGGAGGGCGCCAAGTGGATCGGCGACCGCATCAGTGACGCGGATGACTGGGTCAACGATCGGCTCAAGGACGCGGGCGGTTGGTTTTCCGACTTCTACCACGGAAACCTCGGCGATCAGGCTGTCCCGGCGCCGGCGATTGTGCAGCAGGTTCAGCAAGGTCCGGGGACATCGTCGTGGGACAGTGGCAGTTCCACGGTTCGGAAGATGATCCAGGAACACCACCAGAACAGCGACGACGCGCAGCAGATCACCACCATGCTGGAATCCGTCTGGACCGGCGACGGCGCGGACGCGGCTCGCGCGCGGCTCAGGCCATTGTCCGACGCATCTTCCACCTCCGCGCAGGCTTACGTGGTCAATGGGCAGAAACTGGTCGACACCACGCACGGCTACAACGACATGAAGATCGCGCTGCAGTCGATGCCTCCGACACCCCCGCATAAGAATCTTTGGGACCAGGGGACTCCCTGGGACACCGACACCGAGAAACAGATCAACGAATACAACGCCGCGGCCAATCACAACGTCGAGCGGTATCAGAAGTACGCGGATCAGGCCAAGACCAACGGGCAGGGCCTGAATAGCAATTACGGTCAGGTTTCCGGATTCGACGGGCAGAATCTCAAGATCGACTCCGGTGGCGATCACTCCAAGGGCAAGACCGGATCGCACGAGAGGTCTTATCGCGGGCCTGGCCAGGATTCTGGCGGACCGGGGAGTGGGCCGGGAGCCAGTGGCGGGCTTGGGAACTCGCCGGGGAGCGGGCCGGGAACGCAGCCTGGGACCAGCGGGCCGGGGAGCGGGCCTGGTGGAGGGGCGTTCCACCCGGGGAGCGGTCCCGGGAGTGGTCCGGGCAGCACCGGTGGGGTCACCTCGCCGCCCGGTGGGGTGGTGCCGGGGTATCACCCGGGGAGCAACGACGGGACTTCGACGTCTGGGTGGACGCCGCCGTCGGTTGATCGGGTTGGCGGGTCGAATTGGACACCTCCGACACCGAATCCGACCTCCTGGGGGACTGGGGGCGGCAGTAGCAACAGCAGCGTCGGCGGCTGGGCACCGGGTGGGTTTGGGCCGCTCGGCGGGGGAGGCGACGCCGCGGGGCGCGGCGGAGGGATTGCGGCGCGGCTTGGCGGGGGCGCGGGCGTAGGCACCGGAGCAGGGACCGGGGCCGGAGTAGGTGCGGGTGAGGAGGGTCGCGCGGCAGCAGGCGCGGCGGGCAAGGGTGCGGCCGGGGCCAAGGGATCGCCTGGAATGGGTGGCATGGCTGGCGGCGGAAAAGGCAAGGGCGAGGAAGACAAAGAACACCAGCGCAAGTACGGAATCGACGACGACTCCGCGTTCTCGCTCGTCGACGAGAACGGCGAGCGCGCCCTCGATCCGCGCACTGGGCTGCCTCCGACACCCCCGACGATCGGCGGTTGAGGGGCTCGATGACGATCATCGACAGGCCGCTGCGGATGCCGCGGCCGGTGTTTTTGGCGCTTTGGCACAGCGAAGACCTCGGCAAGGTGCCGGTGGTGGTCGAGGACACCCCGATGTACCTGACCGAGGAAGGCGCCGCCGAAAGGGCGAAGCGGACGCGGGATCTTCTCAACGAGCTTGGCGAAACAGCAGCGGATGCGTTGCGGGGCACGTTAAAGCTGCTCGCCACCGCGCGGCATGAGGTGTACGGGTGGACTGATTTCGGCACCCACCAAGAGGACAACGGCGCGATTCTCGTCGCGGCGACCAGACAAGAAGCCGTTCGGCTGATCACTGACGCGGAGTTCGTCCAGCTCGACCCGGTGTCGCCGGATGAGCTGGCGGCTTGTTTGGTCATGGCGATGCCGGAATGCCCGCCGGCGGCGGTTCGGGCGATGCAGGTCAGCCGGGAGTACTACGACAACGGCGGGGCCGATCCGCTGGCCGAGGAGGGCGGCGAGGCGGACGAGTTGCGGTACCTGATGCGGGCACCGCGCGACGCGGTGCATCAGTTGCATGCGGCGGTCCGGGATGAGCGGGGCGAGCGGCGCTACAGCTCGCCGTTGTCGGTGATCGATCTCAGCGGGCGCGGGCGGGTGCTGAGCTTCCAGAGCACCAGGGGCGGCGAGGCGCGGATCAGCGTCTACCCGGGAAATCGGGCGTCCTTGATCGATGCGGTTAACCGTACGCTCGCCAGCCTGCGATAAAAACTAGTAACCGCGTTTCCCTTTCTCGTGTTCCGCGTTAACCAATGCATCGGGTTCACAGAGAGGTGAAACGGATGGGCGTACGCGCGTTCGGACGAGGCATGGTCCTCCTGGCGGCGACGGTGGTCGCGCTCGGCGGCGGCACCGCGGTGGCATCGGCGACAACCGGGAAAGAACCGACTGGTCCGGTGCAGCCGAACATCATCGCCGCGGCGATCTACTCGGTCGGGCAGCCGACGATCGCGCCGCCGGGGGCCAACGACTGGAACTGCAAACCGTCCGCCGAGCATCCGAACCCGGTGCTGCTGTCCAATGGCACCACCGCCAACGCGTACGAGAACTGGGCGAATCTCTCCCAGAGGCTCGCCAACGCGGGGTACTGCGTGTTCGCGGGCAACTTCGGCGGGTCGCCGGGGGCCTTCCTGCAGACGGTGGGGCCGGTGGCGGGGACCGCCGGGCAGCTCGCGACCTTCGGGGACAAGATCCTGAAGGCGACCGGGGCCTCGAAGCTCGATGTCGTCGGGCATTCGCAAGGCGGGATGAATCCCCGCTACTGGATCAAATACCTCGGCGGCGCTAGCAAGATCGGCAAGCTGATCGGGCTGTCCCCGTCCAATTACGGCACCAACCTGTTCGGCCTGCTCACCGCGATCCAGGCGATCCCGCCCGCGCGCGACCTTGTCGGCGCGGCTTGCGCGGCCTGCAATGAGCAGTCCACCGGCTCCGCGTTCCTCACCGACCTCAACGCGGGCGGCGACACGGTTCCGGGCGTCGACTACACCGTCATCCAGACCAGGTATGACGACGTTGTCACGCCCTACACCAACGCCTTCCTCAAGCCCGCGTCCAACGTGAAAAACCTCGTCCTCCAGGACGTCTGCGGACTCGACTACACCGACCACCTCGGCATCACCTACGACCCGATCGCGCAGCGCGAGGTGCTCAACGCGCTCGACCCGCAGCACGCGAAGAAGCCCAGTTGCGTGTTCGTGCCCCCGGTGATCAGCTGAGATACCCCCGCCTCGGGGTAAAAACGCGAACACTTTCGCCGACTTGGTTGTGCGGGCTCCGGCCGCGATGTCACAGTCGGTGACATGTTCTGGCTGCTCCCCGACACCTGGACGCCGCACGACGAGGCCGAGCTGGTCGCCGGATGGCGGCTCTGGCTCGAGCTGAGCGATCGCGCGTGGCCCACCGCGTCGTGGGACGGCACCCCGTCCGGCGCGGTGGGCCCGTTGCGCGAACTGCTCGACGCGTGCGACGAAATCGAGCGCACGTGCCGGGAAACGGCCGAGCCGTCCGCGGAGTTCACGGACCTCGTTCAACCGCTCGTGCTGTGCGCGAGCGCGGTCATCTGCCTGTGGTGGGACGACCACGCCCCGCTCGACTCCACCCGCGCCAAAGCGCTCCACGAGGACCTGCGCCGCTTCTCGGCCCTCGCGGAGCGCGTCCTCACGCTGTTGTCCGCCCACGGCGGCTGGACGGAACTCGACGCGGCCCGCCGCCACCCGGCTTGAGCCGGTATTCGGCGAAATTGGTGACCAGCGTGCCCTCGCCTTGGGTGAGCGCGGGCAACGCCTGTTCCAGCTCGTGCGCGGAGGCGGCCGGGAGATGACCGTCCACAGTGCACCGGTCACCGGTGAGCACTGGTTCGCCGGGCACTGCGCGAAGTTCGACGAGCTTGCGCAGCACCGCGCTGACCGCGGAAGCCGGTGCTTCGAGTTCGAACGCGTGGACCGGTTCGTACACCCGCGTTCCGGCCCGGCGAAGGGCTTCCCGCAGAACTAGCCGGGTCATGCCGCGGAAATCTCCGGCGGTGCTGACTGGCGGGTAGAACGCGGTATCGGTGAGGGTGACCACGGAGTCGATTACTTCCCGGCCGTGCAGACCTTCGCGCAGGATCTCGTGCACAGTGTCTTCAACGGCTTTGTGAAACGACAGCGGCAGCGAGCCGAGTTCGACTCCCAGCCGGTAGTCGGTGCCGGAACCAGGTGGGCCAGGCTCGACGCGAAGTCCGACTGTGGCCCAGAAGAACACTCGCTCGTCTGGAGCGGGATGGCGTACGCGATGTCCGGTCCCATGCAGACGTTCGACCAGCAGCGGGCGCGATTCCTCGAACTCGGCGGCAATTCCGAACTCTTCGGTGAGCGTCGTCCGGATTACTTCCTTCTGCACTTCGCCATACAAGCGGACGGTGATTTCCTGATCCTGTCGGCGGATGCTGATCAATGGGTCCTGTTCGGACAGTCGGGTCAGCGCGATGTACAGCGCGCTGGTCTGGTCTGGATCGACCGGGTACACCAGCGTTTCCAGGCTCGGCGGAGCGAAAAACCGATTCTGGGATACGTCGACGCTGTCGCCGAGTCGGTCGCCGATCTGGATCTCCGGCAAACCCCAGACGCGTGCTACATCTCCGGCCAGTGCCTCGCCGGACACTGGGGTCGCGCCGTGTTCGAACACCCGTACTGCGGAGGGGCGGCCGACGCTTTCCGTGCCTAAGCGCCGGAACGGCACCGGTCGGCGCGCCGCCAGCGAGCCGGAAAACATTCGCACGTAAGCGATTTTCTCGCCGGAACGGCCGCGTTCGATTTTGAAGACGGTGGCGTCGAGAGGTCCGTCCGCGCGGCGTTCGCGGGACGGCAGCAGTTCGTAAACCCCGGCGATGAGGTCGGAGACGCCAGCTCCGGTGACTGCGGAGCCGAAGAAGACTGGATACGCCGAGGCCGCGGCGACCTGACGTACCAAAGCTTTTCGGTAATCCATTGAGGACGCTGTACCGGACACATAGGACTCAAGGAAGACGTCGTCTCCGGCCAGTGCGTCGGCTAGGCGTTCGTCAAAGGCTAGCGGAGTCGGATGCGCACTAGCGGTGCCGATCCCAGTCACCGTGCTCATCGGCACACATTGCGGGGAAAGCTTGGTACGCAAGGATTCCAGCAACGAGGCTTCGCGAGCACCGGTGCGGTCGATCTTGTTCACGAACACGAGCACCGGAATGCCGAGCCGGACGAGCGTGCGCATCAGCACGCGGGTCTGGGCCTGCACGCCTTCCACCGCGGACACCACGAGTACCGCGCCGTCGAGCACGCCGACGGCGCGTTCGACCTCCGCGATGAAATCCGGGTGGCCGGGGGTGTCCACGAGGCTGAGCCGGTGGCCGGGCGTGCTGACCGCCACGACGGCGGACTTGATGGTGATGCCGCGCCTGCGTTCGAGTTCGAGCGAATCGGTCTGGGTGTCGCCGTCGTCGACCCGGCCGGCGTGGTCGATCACGCCGGTCTCGAACAGCAGACGTTCGGTGAGGCTGGTTTTACCTGCGTCGATGTGCGCCAGGATGCCGATGGTCAGTGCTTTCATGCGTGCGGAGGTCCTCAGGTACGGGAGACAGGCCGAACTGGGGTCGATCGGACTGTCGGCGCATCGGGGCTCCTCGCGGGTCGAAAACACGGCCGCGAGCAGGCGAACACTCGCGGATAGCGGCACGGTAGCGCCGGGCCGGGCGTGGTGTACAGCGAGTTTTCGGTGCCTGTCGGTTTCCTGTCGATCACTGGCTGACACCCCCGCGGCGGTGTTCAGTGCCCTACCGTGGGCCGGGTCAGTTGAATTTTCACCTATCGGGAGCTGTCTCCATGTTGACTCGAGTCAAGGACGTCGCGCTGCTGCTCGGCCGGATCGGCATCGCGGTGGTGTTCTTCGCCCACGGCCTGCAGAAATGGGACAGCGGCGTCGGGGCGACCGCCGACATGTTCGGCCAGATCGGCATCCCGCTGCCGAGCGTCGCCGCGTTCCTCGTGATCGTGCTCGAACTGCTCGGGTCGATCGCGTTCGTCGTGGGCTTCCTGCTGCCGGTGGTCGCCATCGGCTACGCGATCAACATGGCCGGCGCGCTGATCTCGGTCCACGCGGCGCACGGCCTCACCGGCGAGGGCGGCTACGAACTGGTGCTGGTGCTCGGCCTCACCGCGCTGGCGCTGGGCTTCAACGGTGGCCGGCTGTCCCTGGACCACGTGCTGTTCCGGCGTCGCCGCGAGGGTGCGAACGAGCTGCAGACCGCCTGAGAACCGCGGTGAGTGCTGGCCCGGTTTCAGCGGCCGCCAGCACTCACGCGGCCAGGTCGGCGGTGGTGCGTTCGGCCTCGCGGCGGGAGGGCAGTTTCGCCGGGTCGGCGTTCGTCACCTGGACCAGGTGCGCGCTGGCGGCGAGCGGAACGAGCAAGCCGTCGAGTACGCCGTCCGGCACCGTCCAGTCCATCGTGGACAAAACTCGGTCTGCCGCGGTCAGGCCGAGTTTTGCCGCGCGGGCAGTGGCTTCCGCCCACACTTCGTCCACAGTGGAGGAACCGAGCGCCAGGGTGTCGCCGGGGGTCGGCCGCATCGGGAAGAACTGGTCGCCGGACATCCGGGCCTCGTTGAGGTAGTCGAGCGCTCCACCGGACGGCGGCGTCGACAGGCCGCGGCCCATCGGGTCGAGCGACACCACCGCGACGGCCGGGGCGTCGATCTCCTCGTCCGGGCTGGTGAACACGACCCGTGCCCCGTCCGGCTCCGCGACCACGTGCGCTCCGCACCACCACGCGCCGAGCAGCACCCCCGCGGTTTGCCAATGTGCGGGCAGCCGCACCGCGACGGCGTCGCCCGGCTCCACGTCGAACTCGTCGACCAGCCAGTTCGCCGTTTTCGCGGCCCAGTTCTGCATCGTCGCCACGGACAGCTCGACCCGGCTGCCGAGCCGGTCGTCGTAGTGCGTGACCAGCGGTTTCGCCGGCGAGGCCAGAAGCGGGCGCAGCAGCTGCTCGGTGAGGCTCATGTCCTCAGGCTAGCCGCGCCGTCAGTCGACGCAGGGCACGCCCGGGATTCCGGAGTCCAGGCCCCGCGGCACCGCCCCGGCCGCCGCGCCGCCGCCTCCGGAGCTGTTCCGCCCGGCCAGGCCGGCGACGAACTTCTGCACTGTCGCCGGGTCGACCTCCACGATGCTCTGCCCGTCCTCGCTGCGGCCGTTCGTGGTGATCACCGGGATCGTCGCGAAGGTCAGGTCGCCCGACGCGAGGCCCTTCACCTGCTGGGCGAACTCGAGCACGTCGAGGTTGTCGTCGAGCACTATCGACCGGTGTACCGCGTCGATCAGGCTGTTGAGCATGCCCGGGTTGGTGAGCGTGCCCGCCGACAGCACCTTGTGCACCGCGGAGGACAGGAACGCCTGCTGCCGCTTGATCCGGTCGAGGTCGCCGTTCGGGAGGTTCTTGCGCTGGCGCACGAAAGACAGCGCCGCGCCGCCGGTCACGGTCTGCACGCCGCGGCGGAAGTCCGCGCCGGAGTCCTTGTCCGAGGTCGAGTGGTTGAGGCACACCGGCACGCCGCCGACGGCCTCGGTGAGCAGATAGAAGCCGAGCAGGTTGACCTCGGCGTAGTGGTCGATGCGGACCTGGGTGAGGTCCTGAACGGTCTGGACCAATGCGCGCCGGCCCGCCCCGTCCGAGTCGCGGGCGATCTTCGCCTGGTCGTGCTCGCCCTGCGCGCGCTCCTCCTCCGCCGCGTGCGCCTTGGCGACGCCGTACGCGGAGTTGATCTTCGCCTTGCCGCGGCCGGGCACGTCGACCCACGTGTCGCGCGGGATCGACATCGCGGAGGCTTTGCCGCCGTTCTTCGGGATCCGCACGAGGATGATGGTGTCGGTGTTGATGCCGGACGTGCCCTCGGTGCGCAACGACTTCAGCATGCTCAACGGCAGCGGGTTGCCCTGCTGGTCGGTGCGCGCGTCGCTGCCGACGAGCAGGATGTCCGTGCCGCCGTCGTCGGCGGGCGGGGCGGGCGGTTCGCCCGCGCGCGGCGTGAGGACGTCGGTGGTCGCGACGTTGTCCTGCAGCTTGTCCTTGGTGACGTACGCGTAGCCGGTCGCGCCCAGTGCGACCAGGGAGACCAGGCCGATCGCGACCCGGCGGGTGATCCGGGTGACCCGGCCCGTGCGGCGTCGCGGTTCCGGCGCCGGGTTCGACGGCTGGGGGAGTTCGACGCGCGGGTGCGGGGAGGGCTTCCACTCGGAAGCGGCTTCCGCGGCGGCACTTTCCGGGTTGGCGGCAGCTTCGGTGCTGGCGTCGCCTTCGGAGCCGTCGACACTTTCGGAGCTGGCGGCACCCTCGGTAACCGGCTCGGCTTTCTCAGCCCCGCTGTCCTCGGTCGCCTCTTCGGCTAAGGGCTCAGCGGCAGCGTGCTTCGGCTCCTGCATTCCGTCGGATTCACGGCCCGAGGCGTCGGAAACCGCCGGACTGTCGGCGGAATCCGCCGTCCGGTCCGGTTTGTCCTGGTTTTCACTCACCCCGGCTACCTCCCCGCTCACCAGCGTACGGCCTGCGGTGCGCCGCCACGCTGGGTGCTCGACTCTAGTTGACGCAGGGAACATCGCCCGCCGTGATCAGCGGTGCGGGTGAGGTCGAAGGTCCGGACGAGGGCGGCGCGGACGGCGAGGACGAGGGCGGCGCCGCGGGAGGGGCCGACGAGGTCGTGGCCGACGCGCTCGCGGTGTCCCGGGAGTCCTTGCCGAGGATCACCCGGACGTGCCCGGCGGCGACATCGGCGTCCGGCTCGGCCTGTGCGTTGTTGCCGAGGGCTTGACGGACCAGGTCGGCGGCCGCTTCGTCGGACGGGTGGTAGCGGAGCACGGTCGTCGCGCGGGTGGACAGCTTCGTGCTCGTGCCGAACTGGAAACCCTTGCCCTGCAACAGACTCTGCATCTGTTCGGCGGCACCCGAGCCGGAGCCGTCGAACAGTTCGACGGTGACCTTTTCGGCCCCGGGCAGCGGTGCGTTGCTGGGTTCCGGTGCGTTGCCGTCGGAGGTCAGCCGGTTGATCTCGGCGCGGACCTTCGCCTGGTCGACGCGCAGCACGTCCGCGCCGCCCATGACCGCGTTGCCCTCGGTGGGGATGGTGTGGAATTCGACGTTGCCGCCGGTCAGCCCGCGCATCTGCTCGACGAACTCCGACAGGTTCCAGCCCGCGGACAGCACCACGGACTTCTTCACCGCCTCGATGAGCTGCGCGATCCGCACCGGGTTGGCCAGCACGTCGGACGAAAGCACCTTGCTCGCCAGTCCGGAAAGGAACGCCTGCTGGCGCCCGATCCGGTCGAGGTCGCCGTTCTGCAGGCCGTAGCGCTGCCGGACGAACGCGAGCGCCTGCACGCCCTCGATGGTCTGCTTGCCCGCGGGCAGGTCGACACCCGACTTCTTTTCCTTCACCGGGCTCTTGAGGCACACCTGCACGCCGCCGATGGCCTTGGTGACCTCGTAGAAGCTGGCCAGGTTCACCTCGGCGTAGCGGTCGATCATGCCCGGTTTGCCGATGAACTTCTCGAGCGTCGCGACGAGGTTCTTGCGCCCGGCGAGCTTGGCTTTCTCGTCGACGTCCTTGAGGTCGGCGTTGCCCTTGGCCTGCAGCGTCTTGGCGGTGTCGTTGTAGGCGTAGACGTACGCGCTGTTCAGCTTGTGTTTGCCGAAGCCGCCGGTGATCTCGACGTAGGAGTCGCGCGGGAAGGAGATGGCGATCGCGTGCTCCCCGCTCTGCGGGATGTGCACGAGAATCATCGTGTCGGTCTGCTTCTCGCCGTCGGACTCGCCGGCGTGCAGCATGTCGAGCACCTCGCGGGGCAGCGGGTTGCCCTGCGCGTCGGTGCGGCTGTCCTGGCCGACCAGGAGGATGTCAATGGCCCCGTCGAGCGGTTTCGCGTGCGGCTGTTGCTCGCCGAAGATCGCCGTGGTGGAGAAACCGGACTGCGGGTCGCCGATGAACTGCCAGCCGTACCAGGTCAGCGCCAGCACGACCACGGACACGACGGACAGCAGGATCTTCCCGCTTCGCCGCAGCACGACGACCACGCCGCGACCGCGGTGCACCGGCAGCGGCGTCCCCGGCCATTCGGCCACTGTTCCTCCCCAGGATGCCCGCGCGTTTCGCGCTTTGCCGAACTCTACCGACTCTCGAGTGAGCCACCCGTAGGCTGGTGGCGAGAGTGCCCGGTCGGGCGGAAGGGTGGATGAGGATGCGGGTCCTGGTCACAGGCGGTGCCGGGTTCATCGGTTCGCACTACGTGCGGCAGGTGTTGTCGGGGGCGTATCCGACGCTTGCCGACGCCGAGGTCGTGGTGCTCGACAAGCTCACCTACGCGGGCAGCGAGGCGAACCTCGCCCCGGTCGCCGACAGCCCGCGGCTGCGCTTCGTGCGCGGCGACATCTGCGACACCGCACAGGTCGCCGAACTGATGCGCGGCGTGGACCTGGTCGTCCACTTCGCCGCGGAGTCCCATGTGGACCGCTCGATCCTCGGTTCGGCGGACTTCGTGCTCACCAATGTGCTCGGCACGCAGACGTTGCTGCAGGCCGCGCTCGAGGCGCAGGTGGGGAAGTTCGTGCACGTCTCGACAGACGAGGTGTACGGGTCCATCCAGGACGGTTCGTGGTCGGAAGACCACGTGCTGGAGCCGAATTCGCCGTACTCGGCCTCGAAGGCGTCGTCGGATCTGATCGCGCGGTCGTACTTCCGCACGCACGGTTTTCCGGTGTGCGTCACGCGGTGCTCGAACAACTACGGCCCGTACCAGTTCCCGGAAAAGGTCATCCCGCTCTTCGCGACGAACCTGCTGGACGGCAAGAAAGTCCCGCTGTACGGCGATGGTCTGAACATCCGGGACTGGCTGCACGTGGACGACCACTGTCACGGAATCCAGCTGGTCGCCGACGGCGGCCGTCCCGGCGAGATCTACAACATCGGCGGCGGCACCGAACTGACCAACCGGGAACTGACCGAACGCCTGCTCGCGGCGACCGGGGTCGGCTGGGAAATGGTCGAACCGGTGGCCGACCGCAAGGGCCACGACCGGCGGTACTCGGTCGACATCGCGAAGATCAGCGGGGAACTCGGTTACGCTCCGCGGGTGTCGTTCGAGGACGGTCTGGCGGAGACAGTGCGCTGGTACGCCGACAACCGGTCGTGGTGGGAGCCGCTGAAGGCCCGCGCCGCGCTCGGCACGTCCTGAAAACTCTTTCGCAGTAGGAGGTACGCCGGTGCGGCTGGCAGTGCTCGTGCCCGGCGGTTCTGGCCAGCTAGGCCGGGACCTGGTGAATTCCGCGGGCCCGGAAACGGAGGTGCTCGCCCCTTCGTCGGCGGAGCTGGATGTCACGGCGACCGGCCAGGTGATCGCTGCGGTCGGCGAACTGGCGGAGCGAGCGGCGGCTGCCGGAGCGGTGCCGGTGGTGATCAATGCCGCGGCTTATACGGCGGTTGACGCTGCGGAGACTGACGAGGCCCGGGCGTTCGCGGTGAATGTGGACGGACCACGGGTGTTGGCGGCAGCCTGTACTTCCCGGCGGGTGCCGTTGATTCATGTCTCTACGGATTATGTCTTCCCCGGGGATGGCGATCGGCCGTACGAGGTGGATGATGCGCTCGGGCCGCAGAATGCCTATGGGCGGACCAAAGCTGCCGGGGAGGACGCAGTCCTCGGGTCTGGAGCCTCGGCTTGGGTAGTGCGGACTAGCTGGGTTTATGGGAAGACTGGAGCTAACTTCGTAGAGACGATCCGGCGGCTGGAGGGGGAGCGGGCCGAACTGTCCGTTGTGGACGATCAAGTAGGGGCACCCACCTGGTCGGCTGATCTGGCTGGCGGCCTCTGGGAGTTGGCCGAAGCGGTTGCCTCTGGACGCGGACCCGCCGGGAAGATCCTGCACTGCACCGGCGGAGGAGAGACTTCCTGGTACGGCTTCGCCCGAGCGATCTTCGAGGAGATCGGCGCGGACCCAGCCCGGATAAAGCCCTGCACGACTGAAGAATTCCCCCGCCCCGCCCCGCGCCCCGCCTATTCCTTGCTCTCCAACACTTCCTGGCGAGACGCAGGACTAACTCCTTTGAGGGACTGGCGCGAAGCTTTAAACAGGTACATCCACGCCTAAACGGAGAAAGCCCCAGCCCCCTCCCTGCACCCCGATACGAAGCCTCTCTGCGGTCGGTGGGTGCTTGTCAAGGCATCTTTCCCGCCTTGACAAGCACCCACCGACCGTCAGCACAATTACGGCTTCGGGGTGCCTTTCTTCGTGGTCTTTTCCGGCTTCGCCGGTTCTTTCCCTGGCTTCGCCGGGTTTCCTTTGGGGGACCCCCACCCCGATTTTTTGATTGTCACTACGGTCTGAGGTCTTTGTCAAGGCGGGAAAGATGCCTTGACAAAGACCTCAGACCGCGTGCTCGGCGAGGATCGGGGTTGCGGGAGGGGTCTGGGTGGTTGCCCGGCTTGTGCTTTTCGCTGCGGTTTCTATACCGCGTTACGCTTCGGTCGCCTGGCGGTATGCATCTAGTGTGCGTAGTGCGGTGTTGTGCCAGGTGAAGCTTGCTGCGTGGGTTCGGCGGGCGGTGGATGTTGCCAGGCCGTGGGGGTCGGTTACGGCTTGGCGGAGTGCTTCCGCTAGGCCGTCTACATCGTCATACGGGACGAGGGTGGCGCAGTCTCCTGCTACCTCGCGCAGGGCGGGGATATCCGTGCAGACGACGGGGACATCCGAGGCCATTGCTTCCAGGACAGGCAGTCCGAAGCCTTCATCCCTGGAAGGGAGTACGAGGGCGGCGGCACCGGCTACCACGGTGCGAAGGTCCACATCGGACAGATATCCGGTCTGTCCCGACCTCGGCAGCCTCGGAAACGGTCCAGGGCCAGCGAAAACCAACGGCGGCAAATCCGGCGCGGCGGCATGGGCGGCGGCTAGCCAGTCCAACCCCTTGCGTGGTCCGGCGGCACCGGCGAACAGCAGGTACTTCTCCGGCAACCGCAGCTTCGCTCGCACTCCGTCGTCCGGTGGGCGGGCGGTGAACCAAGCCGGATTCACCCCGAGCGGGGTGGCGATGATCTTCGATCGGTCAACATCCAGCTTCTCGGCGACAGAATCCGCGACGGCCTCGGTGGGTGTGCAGATGACATTCGCTCGGTGTGCGCCACGTCGGACCAACTCAGGCAGCGTTCGGTCAGAGTGCGCGAGTTCCTGCGGGGCGTCGATGAAAGCCAAGTCGTGAATGGTCAGCACCCCGGCGGCACGGAGGCGGCCGGGGAGAACGAAGTTCGTGCCGTGAACGACATCGGTGGGTCCGGCGAACAGTTCCACTGGCGGCAGCTGGGTGCGCAGCCAGGTGGCCCGCAAAAGGCGAGCGGAGACCGGCATTCCCCGGGCCTGGACCCCGTGCGGCAGCACATGCCGCAACTTTCGCCAACCCCGCAAAGTGAACGCGACGGCTCGAAGGTCCACTTCGGACATCGAAGCCAGCTCTTCGCTCAACGCGGCGGTGTACCGGCCAATCCCCGTCCGGGAACCGAGCAGGGGGGTGCCGTCTAGCAGGACGCGCAGCGGACGATCAGCCACGGCGCAACCGCTCCCGCGCCACCTTCGTGACCCGTCCCGCTGCTCGCCTCGCCAATTCGCCTGGGCCGCCGGCCGCGAGATATTCGCGTACCAGAGCCAAATCCCGCCGTACCAGTGCGGAACCACGCACCGGGTCGCTGACGGTGAGATCCGCGCCGCCGGGCAACCGGTCGGCGGCCGGACGCGGGTTGCGGCAGAACTCCACCAGCGGTTTCAGCGCTTCCGGCCACGCGTATCGCTGCGCGACCACCCGGATCCGTTCGACGCAGGCGTCGGCGAATTCTCGGTCGTACAACGACTTTTCCAACGCATCCGCCAGTGCGCCAGCGTCCTCGGCGGGAACGACCACGCCGAGATTCTCCGCGCGGACGAGGTCGGCGAAGGCGTCCCCGTCTGTCGTCACGATCGGCAAGCCGGCCCATAGGTAGTCCAGAACCCGGGTGCGGAAAGCGAAGGTCGTCTCGACGTGTTCGTAATGCGTGGTGACACCGCAGTCGGCGTCGAGAAGCCAGTTCTGGCGGTCCGAATACGGGACCCACTGCTCGTTGAAGAAGACGTTCTTGTCCGTGAGGCCCAGCGAATCCGCGAGCCGCATCGTCCGGGCGCCGATGTCCATCTCGGCGACCTCGGGGTTCGGGTGCTTCATGCCGAGGAACACGAGACGGGCGTCGTCGCGGCGGTGGCGTAGCAGGTCGAAGGCGCGGATCAGGGTCAGCGGGTCGAACCAGCTGTAGACGCCGCCTGCCCACAGGACTACGCGGTCGGATTCCCCGATGCCCAAGGCGGAACGCAGGCCGGGGCCGGTGCGCGTCGGGGCTTGCGGGGAGAGGCCGAAGGGGACGACGGCGAGCAGCGACTGGGTGGTCGGGTCGGCGTCGTAGAGCCGCGGGGACAGGCGGCCGAGTGCGGCGAGGTGGCCTAGCCAGAAGTGCCGTTGGCGTTCTGAAGCGCAGAGGAAGAAATCGGCTCGTTCGAGCTGGGCGTCCAGGACCCGGGTGACGCCCGCGAGGTCGAGCGCGCGCTGGTCGTCGGGGGCGTCCTTGCCCTGTTCCAGCAGCTCCAGGTGCATCGGGTCGTAGACGTCGGCGACCACGATTTTGTTCTCGTGCTGTTTCTTCAGCGACGGGGCCAATTCCAGCACGTGCCCCTGCAGGATCACGACGTCCGCCCATTCGATGGGGCCGTCGAGATCGCGGTGCTTGCCCGAGCTGACCTGGAAGGCCGCGGGCGGAGGCGAGACCAGCGGGTTGGTGGTCATCAGGTGCACGTCGTGCTCGGCGGACAGCGTCGAGGCGATGTTCCACGCCCGGATCGCGGGGCCGGCCATCCGCTCGGTGATCGAATCGCCGGTCAGGACGAGGATCTTGCGCCGCTGCCCGAAAACGTCCTTGATGCCGAACGCTTCGACGAGGATTTCGTGTGCCCGCAGGTAGTCCGGCAGCGGGTAGGCGGGCTCAAGTGCCTTGCGCAGCAACGGAAGCAGGTCGGCGTCGGTGCGCACGCGCGCGGCTTGCTCGACTGCGCGGGACTCGGCGAGCGAAGGCATCATCTCGACGAATCGGTCCACCGCCAAGACTCCGGCGAGAGTGGTGCGCGGGACCGAGATGTCCGACGTGTCGACCGGGCCGACGCCCTTCTCCAGGTCCAGCTGGTCCGGATTGATGCCGCCGCGGGCGGTCGCTCGGCGGACGGCCAGCGCGAGTGCCGCGGGCAGGGCTCGGGCGAGCGATTCGTCGGAGAGATTTTTGTACAGCGCGGCCAGTGCGTTGCGTTCCAGCAGGAAGGTCTCGCGGCCGGTGTCCGGTGCGTCGACGGCGGACATGGTGCCGTGGTGGCGGTGGTAGGTGAGCGATTCCGGCACATACCGGACGCGCCAGCCGCGCAGGTTGAGCCGCCAGCCGAGGTCGACGTCCTCGTAGAACATAAAGAAGCGCTCGTCGAAACCGCCGAGTTCGGCGAATACCGAAGCGCGCACGAACAGCGCTGAGCCAGTGCCGAAGAGGACATCCTTGGCGACGTCGTGTTCGGCCTCGGGCACGTCCGCGAGCGGGCTGCCGGCGTGGCGTTTGTAGCCCATGCCGAACCAAGTCAGACCCGCGTCCACGAAGTCGGTGCCGGTGCCCTCCCAGTCGACGACCTTGCTCGCCACCGCGGCGACGGTCGGCTGCGCGCGCAGTTCGGCGACGGCCGCGGAGACCCACGCCGGAGCAGGGCGCGCGTCATTGTTGAGGAAGCCGAGGACGGTGCCGTTCGCGTGCTGCGCGCCGAGGTTGCAACCGCCGGCGAACCCGGTGTTGACCGGCGATTCGATGAGCTGCACGTCCGGCACCGCGGCCCGGATGCGGGCCGCGTCGCCGCCGCCGGAAGCGTTGTCGACGCAGATCAGCTCGACATTCGCGTAGTCCAGGTCGGCTCGCAGCGCCCGCAGGCAGGTGATGGTGTCGTCGGCGCCGCGGTAGTTCACCACGATCACCGAGACGAGCGGTTGCGGGTCCCCCACTGCCAAGACGAGCTCCTCCGTCGAATGTCCGCCCAGCTTAAAGGCCAGCCCAGGCTTCCCAGATCGCGCCTCGGCCCAGCGCCGAGATCCGGCTCACGCGACCGCGTTCCCGCAGCGTGCGGGGGAGCCGGAGGACGATCTCCGCCAGCACCCTCGACCGTAGTGCCGGGTCGAAGTTCGCCGCGTCCGGGCGGTGCCGGCGCAGCGGCAGCAAAGCGGTGATCGCGGCGAAGCGGGCTAGCTCCCGGAAGGCGACTTTCATAGGTGCGCAGCGCAGCAACATGAGCAACCGGTTGCGTTCGTTCCACCGGTGAAACAGCGGTGAACCAGGGTTCGTGCTGGCTCCGTGCAGGTGCTGGACGCGTGCCTTCGGCGCGGAGGCGACGTGCCATCCGGCCAGCCGCAGCCGCCACGCGGTGTCGGTGTCTTCGTAGTAACAGAAGAAGCTCGCCGGAACTCCGCCGACCGCGCGGACGGCTTCGGTGCGCAGCAGCGCGGCACCGCCGCAGAAGCCGAAGACCTCGTCGCTGGGTTCGGTGAGGTCGGCACCGTGGCCGTCGGAGGTGAGCCGGACGCCGGTGGACTGGGTGCTGCCGTCGGGCAGTTCGAGCCGGGACGTCACGGCGGCGGCGAGCGGCTGGCTGTCGAGGGTGTCTTCGAGGGTGCCGAGCCAGTCCGGTTCGGGGGCGGCGTCGTCGTTGAGCCAGGCGACGCGCGGGGTGTCGACGCGGTCGAGCGCGTGGGCCATCGCGCCGGCGTAACCGGTGTTTCGGCGGAGCCGGAGGACCTCTGGACGGCTGGGGTGCGCGGCCAGAATCGTTGCGGTGCCGTCGGTTGAGGCGTTGTCGACCACGAGTGTCCGATGTGGACGGTCCTGGGCGGCGAGCGCGTCGAGGCACGCGCCGAGGTGGTCTGCCCCACGCCAGGTCACCACGACGACGGTGGTGCCGGATTCCGCGCTGGTCACCTGGGAGAGAATAGCGGCGTGCCCGAACTGGTCGTGATCGCCGAGCAACTGCTCGCCCCCGTTCCGGGTGGCACCGGCCGGTACACCGCCGAACTGCTGCCCGCGCTCGCCCGCACCGCGCCGCCCGGCTGGACCGTGTCCAGCGTGGTCGCGCGGCACGCGGACGTCTCCGCGGCGCGGATCGAGGGTGTCGAAGGGCCGCGCGTGCTGCCACTGCCGCCGAGGGCGCTGGTCGCGCTGTGGCAGCTGGGTCTGCGCTGGTGGCCGGGTGGTGACGCGGTGCACGCGCCGACCCCGTTCGCGCCGCCCCGTCCCCCAGCTGGGCGAACGCTGACCGTCACCGTGCATGACACGGTCCCGTGGACGCATCCGGAGACCCTGACCGCGCGCGGCGTCAGCTGGCACCGGTCGATGATCGCGCGGGCCGCGCGGCGGTCGTCCGGGCTGATCGTGCCGACCCGCGCGGTCGCCGACGAGCTGGCGGTGCTGCTGGAGGTGGACGTCCCGGTGCGGGTCGTGCCGCACGGGGTGACCGTGCCGGAGGGGTCCGCGAAGCTCGATCTGCCGTCGCGGTACGTGCTGGCTGTCGGCACGATCGAACCGCGCAAGGGTATGGATGTGCTGGTCGACGCGGTGGCTCTGCTCGACGGCACCGACGAGGTCGGCGAGGTGGGCCTGGTGCTCGCCGGCCAGCCCGGCTGGGGCGGGATCGACCCGGTCCGGCTGGCGGCCGACCGGGGGCTGAAGTCGGTGCGGGTGCTGGGGAAGGTGACCGACGCCCAGCTGGCGACGGCGATGCGCGGCGCGAGCGTGCTGGCGATGCCGAGCCTCGCCGAGGGCTTCGGGCTGCCGCTGCTGGAAGCGATGGCGATCGGGGTGCCGGTGGTGCACACGGACGTCCCGGCGCTGGTGGAGGTGTCCGGCGGGGCGGGGCTGGTGGTGCCCCGCGGCGACGCCGACGCGCTGGCGCGGGCGCTGAAAGAGGTGCTGTTGTCGCCGGACAAGGCGGCGGAGATGTCGAAGCTGGGCCGCGAGCGAGCGCGAACGTTCACGTGGCGGGCCGCGGCGGAGGCGGTGTGGGCCGCGCATCGGCGGGCGAGCTGACCGGTGGGGGCTGCGATCGAGATGCTCCGAGTCGACGCGGACTGAGCGAGGCGGCGGAGCTGGGCTTGTGGCGGAGGCGGGGTGGGCCGCGCATCGGCGGGCGAGCTGACAGTCAGGCAGAACCTCCGAGGTCACACGGTCGGGTGAACCCGGACGGGTGAGCGCAGGTGGGCGAGGTTCGGCACCCCCGGAGTGGGCGGCAGTTTGCCGGTTCCTGACCTGTGCGGTGGGTGATCGCCGTACGCTGCACTCGTGACCGGTGATCCCCGTGTGCTGATCGACGCGACCGCGGTGCCCGCGGATCGGGGCGGGGTCGGCCGATACGTGGACTCGCTCGTCGGCGCGCTCGACCAGGACGGGGCCCGGCTGACGGTGGTCTGCCAGCCGCGCGACCTGCCGCTGTACGGGCAGCTCGCGCCCAATTCCCGGATCGTCGCCGCATCGCCCGCGACCTCGACGCGCACCGCTCGGCTGACCTGGGAACAAGCCACCTTGCCTCGGCTCGTGCGCCGGCTCGCCGCCGACGTCGTGCACTCTCCGCACTACACGATGCCGCTCGCCAGCGGGGCCGCTTCGGTGGTCACGCTGCACGACGCGACGTTCTTCACCGACGCCGTCCTGCACTCGTCGGTCAAGGCCCGGTTCTTCCGCTCGTGGACCGCCACCGCGCTGCGCCGGGCGACACTCTGCGTAGTTCCCAGTCACGCGACAGCAGTAGAACTGGCTCGGGTGAGCCCGGTGCGGCGGGCCGAGCTGGAGATCATCCATCACGGCGTCGACAGCGAACGGTTCCATCCGCCGTCCCCGGAGGAGGTCGCGGCGGCGCGGAAGGCGGTCGGGCTCGGCGCGACGCCGTATATCGCGTTCCTCGGGGCGCTCGAACCGCGGAAAAACGTGCCCGCGCTGATCCGCGGTTACGCCCGCGCGGTCGCCGGGCAGCGGGACGCTCCGGCGCTCGTGCTCGCCGGTCAGCCCGGCTGGGACACCCAGGTCGAGCGCGCGCTGGACGCGGTGCCGCACCGGCTTCGGGTGATTCGTGCGGGTTATCTGCCGTTCGGCACGCTCGCCGGATTCCTTGGCGGCGCGGAACTTGTGGCGTACCCGAGCCTCGGCGAAGGCTTCGGACTGCCGGTACTCGAAGCGATGGCCTGCGGTGCGGCGGTACTGACCACGCGCCGGCTGTCGCTGCCGGAAGTCGGCGGGGACGCGGTGGCGTACTGCGGCGTCGGGGCGGGCGATGTCGCCGCGGCGTTGACGGAATTGCTGGCCGATCCGTCGCGTCGCTCAGTGCTCGCTTCCGCGGCGCAGCGGCGCGCCAAGGAATTCTCGTGGACGACAACGGCGGATCGGCACCGCGAGGCTTACGGAAAAGCCTGGCACCAGCATTTGCGCAATCGCTAACGGAGGCCGTAAAGGGCTTCCGCGTTGGCGTGCGCGATTTTTTCCCGGTCTTCCTGGTTCGGCAATTTCTCCAGGAATTCCGTGATGGCCGTGGCTTGGATCTGATGGAACGGGTAATCGCCGGAGAGCAGGATCCGGTCCGTCGTCGTGTATTCGAGTGCGTTGCGCAGCATTCGGGGGGCGAGCATTCCGCTGGTCGCCAGGTGAATGTTGGTGCGGAAATACTCGGAGACACGACGTTCGAGATGGGTCGCGGTGTGCGACAGGCTGTCGATGCGGTCCAGCGCGAACAGGACCACCTCGCCCCAGTGTCCGAGAACGACTTGCAGGTTCGGGTGGCGGTCGAAGGTCCCGCGCAGGATCAGCCGGATGACGGCGAGTCCGGCCTCGTAGTGCCAGCCGAGGCCGTAGGTGGCCAGCCCGAGGTCGAGTTCCGGGCCGAATCCACTGTAGGAAGCTCGCCGCACCGACTCCACCGGGATCTGCGGGTGGACGAAAACCGGCCGCCCGAGCGACGCGGCCGCGCCGAGCAGTTCGTCGTAAGCGGGATCGTCGAGGGGACGATCGCCGCTGCGGCCGTACGACATGATTCCGACGTGCGCTGGATCTTTCGCGGTCCGTTGCAGTTCGGCGAGCGCAGCGTCCGGATCGGACATCGGCAGTGTCGTCATGGCCCGGAAGCGATCGGGGTGTTTCGCGACGGCCTCGCTGGCGAGTTCGTTCGCCTCGCGGCTCAGCTCGATGCCTTGCGGCGGCGGGCATCCGTGCGTTCCCGGCGGCGCGATCGAGAGGACCTGGACGTCGATGCCCGCCTCGTCCATCCACGCGACGCGCTGGTCGCCGATGTCGAGCAGGCGTTCCGGGAGGTCGCCCCGGTCGTTGTGGGCGATGCTCGGGTCGCCGGATTCGGCGCGCAGCATCCGGTCGATGCCGGGGGTGGTCCAGTGCTCCTCGATCGCGACGGTTTTCATCGGCCTCCTCACTGCGGCTGGTGGTTTCGAGATTACCAGTTTTCGCTTAACCGGCCGTGGGCGTTTTGCGGACGTGGTGCGCGATAGCGACCACGACTCCGCAAGCGACGAAGAATGCGGTAACCATCGGATTCATGAATTTAGACAAACTGGGCGTGCTTTCCGGACTTAACGCCCAGAGCGCGAGGACTCCGAGATAGACCGCGGTCAGTCCGGCGGACCACCAGCGCAGGGCGCGCGGCTGGGAATCGCGCAGGCTGGAGACGACGAGCGCGATCAGCGGGAGGCCGGAAAGCAACGCGAACTGTCCTAGGACGAGCGCGGGAACGGACCAGGCAGTGATCAGGATGGGCAGCGAGGCGCGGGACGCGGTCATGACGATTCTCCTTCGAGGGGTTGTGCTCAGTGGTGGCAGTGGGCTTCGGCGGCGGTCTTCAAATCGGCGAGCCAGAGGTCCAGTCCCGGAGCCAGGTACTTGATCGCGGTGGCCGGGTCGGACTCGATCTGCTGCCCGGTCCAGCTTTCTTCGGTGCGGACGATGACCCCGCCGCGCACCGGGACGAAGTTCCAGACGTGCGTTCCCTTGTCGATCCGCAGGCCCTGCCCGATCGCGGGACCGGACCACCGGACGCACTGGCCGGGCTTGACCTGGTGGACGGTCGAGGTGATGACCAGCGTGGTGGGCGGCGTCGACGGCGTGGCCGGGGCGGGTGTGGTCCAGCGGAACCGCGAACCGGGGTGCAGCCTGCCCGGGTCGAGGCGCTTCATGCTCGTGACCGGCTTCTGCCAGCGCGGCCAGCTTTCGACGTTGGTGTGCAGCCGCCACACCGTGCTCAGCGGGGCCTTGATGAAGGTTTCCGCGCGGTGGTGGAGCTGGGCTGCCGGGTCGATGCCGTTGCCTTGGCAGGTCAGGGAACCCGGGTGCGTGGCGGCTTGGGCGGGTGCGGCGCCGAGCAGTCCGGCGGCGATCGGAAGCGCGAGGAGGGCGGCGCGCAGGCTGCGACGGCGGGGCGTGGTGTGCGACATTGGTGAACTCCATTAGCTGTAGTTAGTGCTATTAACTCTGGTTAAGACCATGCTGGCTCGTCACCGTGAACGTCAATAGCGGAAGTGAAGGGGCTTAACTACACTGGGCGGGGATGAGCGAAGGGGAACGGCCGATGACCGAACAGGCACCGCGGGAGCGCTACCGCGAGCAGGTGCGCGAGGAGATCAAGCAGCACGCCCGGAACCAGATCGCCGAGGCGGGGCTGCCGGCGTTGTCGCTGACCGCGATCGCCAAGCAGATGAGCATGACCGTGCCCGCGCTGTACCGGTACTACCGCGGCCGGGACGAGCTGATCACCGCGTTGATCCGGGACGCGTTCCGGAGCCTCGCCGACGCCGTCCGGGCGGCGGCGGATTCCGGGGCGGACCTGCTGGCCCTGGCGCACGTCATCCGGGATTGGGCCAAGGCGGACCCGCAGCGGTACTTCCTCATCTACGGCACCCCGGTGCCCGGCTACCACGCGCCGCCGGACACGACGGCGATCTCCAACGAGGTCATGGAAGTCCTGATCGAGGCGAACTCGGGGCCAGCCGAACCGGAGCCGGCGACGCCGTTCCACCAGCACCTGGAAACCCATCGCGAGTGGGCGCCCGGCGACAACGTCGGTACCGGTGCGGTGCACCGCGCGCTGTCCTTCTGGACCCGGCTGCACGGGGTGTTGTCGCTCGAACTGGCCGGCCACTTCGCCGGGATGGGGTTCGACCCGGCCCTGCTGATCGACGATGAACTGGCCAAGCTGAAGGCGTGAACGGGAGTGACTGCGGGTGACCGGTTCGGTGGGCTGAAGTAGCCGTCGGTGAGCAGTGGACAATGGCGCGGTGACTGAGCAGCGCACGTATGGTGACCGCGTCGGCGTCGTGACCGTGACCTACTTCCCCGGCGAAACGCTCGAGAAGTTCCTCGACACGCTCGACAAGGCGACCGACCGCGACGTGCATGTCGTCGTCGCCGACAACGCGTCCACCGACGGCGCTCCGGAAAAGGCAGCCGAACGCGAGAACGTGACGCTCGTCAGCATCGGCGAGAACGTCGGCTACGGGACGGCCGCCAACCGCGGCGTCGCGGCGCTCGACGACAGCTACGGCTGGGTCGTCGTGGTCAACCCGGACCTCGAATGGGAGCCGGGCTCGCTCGACGCGCTGATCGAGGTCACCGGACGCTGGCCGCGCGGGGCCGCGTTCGGGCCGCTGATCCACGACCTCGACGGGACCGTCTACCCGTCCGCGCGGCTGCTGCCGTCGTTCGGGCGCGGGATCGGGCACGCGGTGTTCGGCAAGATCTGGCCGGGCAACCCGTGGACCCGCGAATACCGCCAGGAGAACGCCGCGCCGACCGAGCGCACGTCCGGCTGGCTGTCCGGCTCCTGCCAGCTCTTCCGGCGCGAAGCGTTCGACTCCGTCGGCGGCTTCGACACCCGCTACTTCATGTACTTCGAGGACGTCGACCTCGGCGACCGGCTCGCGAAGGCGGGCTGGCAGAACGTCTACGCCCCGTCGTCGAGCGTGATGCACATCGGTGGCCACTCGACGGCGCGCGCGTCGGCGAAGATGCTGCGCGCCCACCACGCGAGCGCCTACCGCTACCTCGCCGACCGGCACCAGGGGCTGCTGTGGAAGCCGGTGCTGGCGGCGGTGAAGCTCGGGCTGGCGTTGCGCGTGAAGCTGGAGACCCGCAAGGGCTGAGGGTCCGCAAAGGACAGCAGGGCAACCGGCGTGCCTCCGCGGGCGTCCGGATGCTCAGCAGCCGCAACACTTTGCGGTCGTAAAGATCGCTCGCGGGAGGCGCGACCTCCCGCACGGGAAGCCTCCCTGGGCGATCCGGGCAACCCGGGCCGGGGGAGACCCCGCGCGGATCACAGCCCGTCGAGCCGCCGGGACAGGTTCGACCGTCCGCTGTTCTGCTTGATCGTCGGGACCAGGCCGGTCATTTCCTCCTCGGCCGGTTCCTTCAGCGGGCTCGCCACCGGCTTCGCCTGCGGGCGCGGGACCAGCGGCGTCGTCGTCTGCGGACCGGCCGGGCTCGGCACCGTCGGCTGCGGCAAGGTGTTCTGCGGGCCGGGGATCTCAAGCGGCCGCGTCGGCGTCGGCTGGGCCAGCGGATGCGGCGACGGCTGGGTCTGCGCGCCGCGGGCCAGCGGATGGTCGTTCTCTTCGATCAGCGACGCGGGCAGCTGCGTCGTGGTGTCGGGGTCCAGCCCGGAGACCACCGCTCTGGAGATCTGCTGGGTGCTGGAGGAATCCATCGGAGACGTCATGTTGTCCGGCGTCACCACGAAGGCGCCGCGGGATCGTGCGCGTGCGAGCAAAGCGTCCGCGCGATCGCGGGGGTCCATTCCCCTCGGCCTCCCGACTGACCCGGGGCCTCTGGGGAAAGGCCCGCCTGTTTCCTGTCTAGGGTAGGCCCTCGGGGCCCGCGCCGCCCACGTTTCCCGCGGCTTGTCGCTCAGCGGTGCGTGATACAAAGGAGATTTCTGTGACGTCCGAGGTCGAGGTCGACGCCGTCGTACTGGTCGGCGGCCAGGGCACGCGGCTGCGCCCGCTCACGCTGTCCGCGCCGAAGCCGATGCTGCCGACGGCGGGCACGCCCTACCTGAGCCACCTGTTCTCCCGCATCCGCGCGGCCGGCATCCGGCACGTGGTGCTCGGCACGTCGTACCGGGCCGAGGTGTTCGAGGAGTACTTCGGCGACGGGTCCGCGCATGGTCTCGAACTCGAGTACGTGGTGGAGGACGAGCCGCTCGACACCGGCGGCGCCATCCGCAACGTCTACGACCGGCTGCGCGCCGACCACGCGATCGTCTTCAACGGCGACATTCTCTCCGGGGCCGATCTCCACGCCCAGCTGCGCACCCACCTCGACTCCGGCGCGGACGTCACCCTTCATCTGCAGCGCGTCCCCGACCCGAGCCGGTTCGGCTCGGTGCCGACCGATCCCGACGGACGGGTCACCGCTTTCCTGGAGAAGACCCCGAACCCGCCGACGGACCAGATCAACGCCGGCTGCTACGTCTTCCGCCGTCCGGTGATCGAGACCATTCCGGTGGGGCGGCGGGTGTCGGTCGAGCGCGAGACGTTCCCCGGGCTTCTCGAGAATGGTGCGCATCTGCACGGATTTGTCGACTCTTCGTACTGGCTCGACGTCGGCACCCCGGAGGCGTTTGTCCGCGGCAGCGCCGACCTGGTTCGCGGCGTCGCGCCTACGTCCGCGATGGCCGGGCCGACCGGCGATTTTCTCGTGCTGGACGCGGCTTCCATCTTTACTGGCGCGAAGCTCACCGGCGGTACGACGATCGGTGCGAGGGCTGTCGTCGGGAAGGACGCGACGGTGTCCGGCTCGGTCGTGTTCGACGACGCGGTGATCGGCCCGGACGCGATTGTGGAGAATTCGGTGCTGGGTCGCGGAGCTCAGGTCGGCGAGGGCGCGGTGCTGCGCGGCGTGGTGCTCGGCGACGGCGCGTCGGTGGGGGCTCGCTGCGAACTGCTCGACGGGGTCCGGATCTGGCCTGGCGTTTCGGTGCCGGACGGCGGCATCCGGTTTTCGAGCGACGCGTGATGGAGTGGCGTCCGGGGTTTCCGGTGGACCTGGCCGAGGTGCTGGGTCCGCTGAGCCGTGGGCGCGGCTCGCTGAACTTCCGGCGCGACCGCGGCGTCTGGTGGCTGGCCGCGAACACGCCCGGCGGCAAGGGAACGCTGGCGCTGCTGCACCGGCCGGACGGCGTCGTCGAGGCCGAAGCTTGGGGCGACGGCGCGGATTTCCTGCTTGAGGGCGTGCCCGCGCTGCTCGGCGCGGACGATGACGACACCGGTTTCGTCGCGCACCACGACGTGATCGCCGAAGGCCGCCGCAACGCGCCCGGGCTGCGGCTCGGGTCGACCGGGCGGGTGTGGGACGCGCTGATGCTGGCGATCCTCGAACAGAAGGTGAGCGGCAAGGAAGCGATCCGGTCGTGGGCGGAGCTGTGCCGGTGGTTCGGCACGCGCGCGCCCGGACCGGGGCCGGAATTCCTGCGGGTGCCGCCGGATCCGGTCGCCATTCGGTCCATTGTGGACTGGAACTGGCACAAGATCGGCGTGGACCTGAAGCGCCGCACGGCGTTGATCGAGGCGGCCCGGGTGGCGCCGCGGCTGGAGGAAGCGGTGCGGCTGCGCGGGGTCGAGGGACGCGCGTGGCTGCGGAAGGTGCGGGGCATCGGCGTGTGGACGGCGGCGGAGATCGCCCAGCGCGCGTGGGGCGACCCGGACGCGGTCAGCTTCGGCGACTACAACATCCCGGCGATGGTCGGGCACACGCTGCTCGGGCGGAAGATCGACGACGAGGAGATGGCGCGGGTGCTGGAGCCGTATGCCCCGCAACGGCAGCGCGCGATCCGGTATCTGGGGGCGGCTGGTGCTCGACGGCCGCGGTTCGGGCCGCGGATTGAGCTGCGGGACTACCGGGCTATGTGAGTCACCGCGGTGGGTGTGGGCGGGGTGCGGAGGCTGAGGTTCCGGCTGCGGGGTTACCGGGCTATGTGAGTCAGCGCGGCGGGTACGGGTTCTGCGGGTTCTGCGCTTGGGGCGGGAACCCGGGCTGCGGCGGGTACGGGTTCTGCGGGTTCTGCGCCTGCGGCGGGACGCCGGGCTGCGGCGGGTACTGAGCGCCAGGCGGCGGATAGCCGGGCTGGCCGGGGTAGTTCTGGGCAGGATAGCCGGGCTGTTGCGGGCCGGGCGGGGGATAGCCCTGGCCAGGAGGCGGAAAGCCCTGCTGCGGCGGGAAGTAGCCCGGCGGCGGGCCTTGCTTCCGCCGGGACGAGGCCCGCACCGCGGCCACGATCGCGATCACCAGGCCCGCCAACAGCAGCAGGACGATGAGATGCCAAGGCTGCAAAGCCACGTTGAAGACCCTCCCCTGGTCGAGGCTTTAATCGTAGGACGGCTCAGCCGGGAAAGTGAGTCAGCCCTGCGGGTTCTGCGGCGGATACTGCTGCTGACCGGGCTGCTGCGGATACTGCTGCTGCGCACCCGGCTGCGGGTACTGGCCCTGCGGCGGGAACTGCTGCGGCGGGTACGGACCCTGCGGCTGCTGACCGTACGGAGCGCCCGGCCCGGCCTGCGGCGGCTGCTTCGGCCGTCCCACCGTGAATTTCAGCACCAGCACGACCACCAGCAGCAGGACCAGCGCGCCCGGCAGGACGAAGTTCAGCATGGGTTTCCCCTCGGTCGGGCACGGACAAAACCAAATGCTAATTCCTCGCCGCGGTCAGCGCAGGGCAGCCGCCGCGATCGCCACGCCTTGTTCCGCCGACAATCCCAATCCCCGGATCACCTCGGCGTACGAGGCCGCGGCGGCTTGCGCGCGCGACAGCGTCTCGTCGCCGGTCGCACCGACGAAAGTGCCTGCCCTGCCTCGGGTTTCCAGCAGACCGGCTTCCTCGAGTTCGCGGTACGCGCGCGCCACCGTGTTCGGCGCGATGCCCAGGTCCGCGGCCAGTCCGCGCACCGTCGGGAGTTTCGCGCCGACGGCCAGGGTGCCGTCGTTGATCTGGTTCGCGAGCGAGGTCCGGACCTGTTCGAACGGCGGAACGGGCGAAGCCGGGTCGTAGCTGATGCTCATCGTTGCCGCCGTTTCCTTCGGATGCTCACCACAATGCCCAGCGCCAGCAGCGCGAACGCCACCGCGAAGCCGATCAGCACCACCCATCCGCTGATGGCGACACCGGTGTCGCCCGGGTGCGGGTGCGGTCGCGCCAGGTCCATGCGTCCAGGTTAACGGGCCGCCGCGATCAGTTCGGCCAGATCTTCCGAACCCGCGGGCAGCGCGTCGACCGGCCACCAGCGCAGGTCGTCGGATTCGTCGCTGCGCACGGGTTCCGCGCCGGGCGGGGCGTGCACGACATAACGGACGTCGAAATGCCGCGTGGGGACGCCGAGTGAGCAGGTGATCGGATGGACGTCCAGGTGCACCGGCGTTTCCCCGATCACCAGGCCGCTCATGCCGGATTCCTCGGTCGCCTCGCGCAGAGCGGCTTCGGACAGCGACGCGTCGGCCGGTTCGCAGTGCCCGCCGAGCTGCAGCCAGCGGCCGACGCGCGGGTGCAGCGTGAGCAGGACCTGCGTGCCGGTCGAGTCGAGGACTACCGCGGACGCGGTCAGGTGCCCGGCCTCGCAGGAACGCTGGCAAGTGTCCGAACGCGACGCCAGGAAGCCGAGAAACGCTTGCCGCAGCGACTCTTGCGCCGGGGCCTCGGGCTTCCACTCGGTCAGCGCGGCGACGGCGGATTCGTGCAGGGTCATCGTTCGATCAGCCAATCGCCGGTGGTGAGCGGTCCGCGCGGGGGCGCGGGTTCGGCCGGGTGCCCGATCGCGACCGCGCCGAGCGGGTGCCACTGGTCGTCCAGGTCCAAAGTGGACCGGACGAGGTCGGCGGCGAAGATGGTCGAGCCGATCCAGCACGAGCCGAGGTCTTCGGCGGCCAGCGCGACCAGCAGGCCTTGCACGGCGGCGCCGGCGGCGACGGTGAACATCGTGCGTTCGTGCCGGTTTCGCCGGTCGTCGCGGTAGGTGTGCGCGCCTTCGGGGAGCAGGAACGGGATCACCAGTTCCGGCGCGCGGTAGAGAATGTCGCCGCGGGACAGGCGTTTCGCGATCTGTTCGGGAGTGAAACCGTCGCTGGTCAGGTCGGCTTCCCAGGACGCGCGCATCGCGTCGAGGAGTTTGCGGCGCAGGCCTTCGTCGCGCAGCCAGATGAATCGCACGGGGTGCGTGTGGTGCGGCGCGGGCGCGGTGAGCGCGGCCGCGACGGCGCGACGCATTGCCTCGGGATCCACCGGCTCGTTGCTGAATTGCCGGACGGAACGCCGGTGCGGCACGGCTTCCCGGCGGCCCTGTGCGATGGATTCGTTGGTGCCCAAGCGGAAGAGGTCTTCGTCGACCGGGCGGATCAGGTCGCGCGCGGTTGAGCCGTCGTCGTGGATCTGCAGTCCGCGCACGACCGCCACCGGCAGTCCGCCGAGCTTGCCCTTCACCAGATCCGAGGCGGCGGCGATCTCGTCCGCGACCGCGATTTCCGTAACGGCCAGTTCGTTGCCCTGCGAATCGACCTGCCCGGCATACCCGTGCAGCACGCGCAGGCCGGACGCGCCGATCGCGGCGTCCGTCTGGCCGACCCGCCAGGCCCGGCCCATGGTGTCGGTGACGACCACGGCCACCTCGACGCCCAGCCGCTCCCGCAAACCGTTGCGCAGAGCCAAAGCCGACCCGTCCGGATCCGCGGGCAGCAGCGCGACCTCGTCGCCGCGCACGTTCGACGCGTCGATCCCGGCCGCCGCCTGCACGATGCCCAGCCGGTTTTCGGTGATCAGGGTGCGCGCGATCCGGGCGACCACCCGCACCGATTCCTGTTCGATCAGCTCGCGCCGGGCCGCGTCGCGCGCTTCGGGGTCGCTCGGCACCCGGACCAAATTGCCCTCGATTTTCGAGAAAGCCTTGCTGGTCACCACGACCACGTCGCCGGAACGCAACCAGGGCGCGGCGGAAACGATCGCTCCGGTCAGGTCGTCGCCGGGACGAAACTCCGGCAACCCCGGGACCGGCAGGATCTCGATCTTCTGGGAAGCGTGGTCAGTCAAGGGAGACTCCCGCTACGTCGAGCGCCGCACGGACCATGTCCGCCGTCGCGTCCACATCGGACATCAGCAGCGGCACCGCGCGCACGTCCACGCCGGGCACCGTGACCTCGTGATCCTCCGGCGCGACGAGCCATCCGTCGAGCACGCCGCCCTCCGAACGCGCACCGTAATGCCGGCCGACGGCCTCCGCGGAGGTCTCCACGCCGATCGCAGTGAGACACGCGTCGGCCATGCCGCGCAACGCTTTCCCGCCGATGATCGGCGACACCCCGACGACCTTCGCACGAGATTTCCGCAGTGCGTCGCGCACCCCGGGCACGCCGAGCGTCGTGCCGACCGACACGACCGGGTTCGACGGCGCGAACAGCACGACGTCCGCCTCGGCCAGCGCCGCCAGCACACCGGGGCCGGGCTTGGCCTCGTCGTTGCCGACCGCGACGATCGAATGCGCGGGCACGCTCGCCCGGTAACGCACCCACCACTCCTGGAAGTGCACGGCCTTCTGCTGGTCCGGCTGCTCCGGATCGTCGATCACGACGTGCGTCTCGACCCGGTCGTCCGACATCGGCAGCAGCCGCACGCCGGGCTGCCAGCGGTCGCACAGCGCCTCGGTGACCTGGGACAGCGGATAGCCCGCGCGCAGCATCCGCGACCGGATCAGGTGCGTCGCGATGTCCTTGTCGCCCAGCCCGAACCAAGTCGGCTCCGCGCCGTAGGCGGCGAGTTCCTCCTTGACCGTCCAGGTCTCGCCCGCGTGGCCCCAGCCGCGTTCGGAGTCGATGCCGCCGCCGAGGGTGTACATGCAGGTGTCGAGATCCGGGCAGATGCGCAGGCCGTGCATCCACACGTCGTCGCCGGTGTTCACCAGCGCGGTGATCTCGTGCGGAGACTCCGGGGACTCGCCCGCGCCGATCGCGGGAAGTCCGAGTGCGGTCTTGACCCCGAGCAGGAAGCGGGCGCCGCCCACCCCGCCAACCAGTACGACGATCTTCACGACTGGCGATCCTCGCACGTCCGCGGCGCCGGGCCCCAGTACCGGTACCTGTGGTGCTCCGAACAGCCCAGCGCGGAATACAACGCGAGTGCGCCGGTGTTGCCCACCGCCACCTGCAGGACCCAGTTTTCCGCTCCGTGCGCGCGGCCCCAGTCCGCGAGCGCGTGCAACACCGTCGTGGCCAGGCCGCGGCGGCGAAACTCCGGCGCGACCGCGAGACGGGAGACGTGCAGCCAGTCGTCCACGATCGCGCCGCGCACCGCGCCCGCGGTGCTCCCGCCGGCCAGAACCACGCCGTAGCCGACCTTTCCGGTGGTCACGACGTGCCACTGGGCGGAACTCGGCTCGGTGGTGTTCTCGGCCAATGCCCACCATTCCGGCGTCGCCTGGTCGAGGACCTCGGCGTCGCGCGAAGGCCCGGACGGCAGCGGACCGGTCAGTACCGACACGTGGTGCCCGGCGGGGTGTTCGACCTGTTCGCGCCAGCCCGCCGCGGCCACCTCGCGCTCCAGTTCGCTGTCTTCCAGCACCTGGACGGCGGGCGGAATGCCGCGGGCGTGGGCGAAGTCACATACGGCCTCGAGCGCGTCCGGGACTCCGCGGCGGGGTCACCGACGGCGAGTGCGCTGTTCGCGCGCCCGGTGAAGCCGTCCGCCCAGCGCAAAGTCCACTCGCCGAGCGGCTCCTCGACCACCGCCGGCCACGCTTTCGCGCACACGATTTCGAGCTTTTCCCGGGAGTTCACGGTTAGATTGTGACGGAGAGAGCTGTCCCGTTCCGCAGGAGAACCCATGAGCTACGCGCGCAAGGACGACCGGCACAACGACGAGCTTGTCGACGAGATCGCCGATGGCTTCAAGCGGACTCTCGAAGAGAAACGCGAGGACGGCAAACCCGCCGGCGCCTCGTTCACGATTACCGGCGATGCCCGGAACGCGCCGAAACCGCGTCGCCGGGACCGCTGAGCGGCGCGGATCCGCCCCGTTTCCAGGGGTGGGATAAGGGTCGCCTAACCACCACCGGGGGCCGGGGAAGCGCGTAATGTCCGCACCGACCGGCCCAGCAGGAGAAGCCAGGAGTACGCAGTGACCTACGTGATCGCCGAGCCCTGCGTCGACGTGCTCGACAAGGCGTGTATCGACGAGTGCCCCGTGGACTGCATCTACGAGGGCGAGCGGATGTTGTACATCCACCCGGACGAGTGCGTCGACTGCGGCGCCTGCGAGCCGGTCTGCCCGGTCGAGGCCATCTACTACGAGGACGACGTGCCGGACAACTGGTCCGACTACACCAAGGCGAACGTCGACTTCTTCAACGAGCTGGGCTCGCCCGGCGGCGCCTCCAAGGTCGGCAAGACCGCGCACGACCCGGGGTTCATCAAGGCGCTGCCCCCGCAGGGCGAATGACCCGGCTGCCCGACTTCCCCTGGGATTCGCTCGCCGAGGTCAAGGCCCGCGCGCAGGCGCATCCCGGGGGCATCGTCGACCTGTCCGTCGGCACGCCCGTCGACCCGGTGCCGGACTCGATCCGCGCCGCGCTCGCGTCGGTGTCGGAGATCCCCGGCTACCCGACCACGCACGGCACGACTGAGCTGCGCGAAGCGGCCGTCACGGCGTTGCGGCGGCGGTACGGGATCACCGGTGTCGAACCGGAGGCCGTGCTGCCGACGATCGGCTCGAAAGAGGCCGTGGCCTGGCTGCCGCGGCTGCTCGGCTTCGGGCCGGGCGACGTGGTGGTCATCCCGGAGCTGGCGTACCCGACGTACGAGGTCGGCGCGCTGCTCGCGGGCGCCGAGGTGGTGCGCGCGGACGGGCTGACCCAGCTCGGCCCGCGCCGCCCGGCGATGATCTGGCTGAACTCGCCGTCGAACCCGACCGGCCGCGTGCTCGGCGTCGACCACCTGCGCAAGGTGGTCGAATGGGCGCGCGAACGCGGCACCGTCGTGGTCTCCGACGAGTGCTACCTCTCGCTCGGCTGGGAGGCGGAACCGCTGTCGGTGCTGCATCCGTCCGTCCACGGTGGACAGACGGACGGTCTGCTCGCGGTGCATTCGCTGTCCAAGTCGGCGAACCTGGCGAGCTACCGCGCCGGATTCGTGACCGGTGACCCCGCGTTGGTGAAAAACCTGCTGGAGGTGCGCAAGCACGCTGGCATGATCGTGCCGCGCCCGGTGCAGCAGGCGATGGTGGCCGCGCTCACCGACGACGAAGCCCTTGCCGCGCAACGCGAACGCTACCGTGCCCGCCGGGTTGTGCTGCGTAAAGCGTTGCAGGACAGCGGGTTTGAGATCACTTACTCTGAGGCTGGGCTGTATCTCTGGGCCACGCGCGGGGAATCCGCGCAGGCCACTGTGGAATGGCTTGCCGAGCGCGGGATCCTGGTCGCGCCGGGCACGTTCTACGGGCCCGCGGGCAAGGAACACGTGCGGGTCGCGCTGACGTCGACGGACGAGCGCATCGAGGCGGCTGCGGAGCGGCTGGCGCGGAGCTGACGCCTCAGGCGGCGGTCGTGGTGAAGTACCCGGCCGCCGCGATCGCCAGCGCGAGGAAGACCGCCGGGAACGCGATGTTGTGGAACACCTTCGCGCGGAGGTGGGCTCCGACCGCGCCGATGAAGAACAGTGTCAGCCCGATCGCCGCGGCCAGCCCTAGGCGTGGCCAGCCAAGCAGGCCGACGACCAGCCCGGCGACACCCGCGCCTTCCAGGATCGCCAGGCAGGGGATCCATCGCGCGCCGACGCCGACCTCGGCGGAGTTCTGCAGCACGAACTGCGCCCGGACGGCCTTGGCGGCGACCTCGAAGGCGTTGATCGCGACGCAGGCGAAGGTGGCGACGAGAAGTCCGGTTTCCATGGTTGCTCCTTTCCGGTCCCGCTTCCCTGACGGGGCGGGGCTCGGAAAGGTGACCGCGGGCTAGTAGTCGCGCCCGGTGAAGCCGCGGTAGACGAACCGCGTCAGTGCCTCCACCGCTTCCTCGTCCGACGGCGGGTCCCAGCCCGCCGGTGGCGGGCTCAGCAGCCACATCTGCGCGAAGTTGTCGACCAGTTGGTACATCATCGCGATGGTGAGCTGAGCGTTCGCCGGGAGCCGCAAACCGGCCGCGGTGACGTATTCGAGGTGGCCTTCGACGTCCTTGGCCTCGCTGGCGCCGAAGCTCGCGTAGGTGGCGGCGAAGTCCTCGTTCACCATCGCCGCCTGGCGCAGCGCGATCATCGTGGGCGCGTTGGCGCGGTAGAAATCCCAGTATTGCCGCACGTGCCAGCGGACCGCGGCCGGATCGCTGAAGTCGGACAGGTGGTCGTCGCCCGTGGCCTGCTGGTCGCTGGCCGCGGACAAGTCGGCCAGCAGGGCGACCAGCAGTTCTTCCTTGCTCGCGAAGTGGTTGTAGAACGACCCCGCGGCGCGGCCGGCTTCCTTGGTGATGTCGGTGATCTTCGTGTTCAGGTAGCCCTTGGCCGCGAACACGCGCTTGGCCGCTTCCTTCAGCGCCGTTTCCGTTTCGGCGGCTTTGTCCTTGCGGCTCGTCGCCGTCATCCGGCACCTCCCTTGACGGGAACGCTATCAGCGGGCACTCTGAATACAGATTCACTGAATAGTAATTCACCGAGAGGGGTGAGGGGTATGACGGTGCTGGTGGCGGGAGCGGGGCCGACCGGGCTCACGCTGGCGATCGAGCTGGCGCGGCGCGGGGTCGGCGTGCGGGTGGTGGACAAGGCGGAGCAGTACTTCGCCGGTTCGCGCGGCGACGGGCTGCAGCCGCGCACGATGGAGGTTTTCGAGGACCTGGGCGTGCTGGACGCGGTGCTCGCCGCGGGTGCGCCGCCGTATCCGATGCGGGTGTACCTCGACGGGGAGTTCACCATGGTGCGGCGGATGGCCGAGCCGGTCGAGCCGACGCCGACGGTGCCGTATCCGACCGCCTGGTTCCTCGGCCAGTCGCAGACCGAGGGGATCCTGCGGGACCGGTTGGCCGAGTTCGGCGTGCGGGTGGAGCTGAACACCGCGTTGACCGGCTTCACACAGGACGACGAGGGCGTCACCGTCGAGCTGTCGACCGGGGAGACAGTGCGGGCGGAGTACCTGGTCGGCGCGGACGGCGGGAAGAGCTTCGTCCGCAAAGCACTGGGGATCGCCTTCGAGGGGACCACCGACGAATCGATCCGGCTGCTGCTGGGCGATGTCTCGGCGGAGGGGCTCGACCACGACTCGGGCTACTGGTTCGCGACGGCGGACGAGCCGATGTCCGGCGTCGCGTTCACGCCGCTCGCGGGGACGCCGTACTTCCAGTTCTCCTCCCCACTCGGCGACGGCGACGCGGAGACCTCGCTGACCGCGTTGCAGGCGCACCTGGACCGGGTGTCCGGCGGCGGGATCCGGCTGCTCGACCTGGCGTGGTCCACGGTGTGGCGGCCGAATATCCGGCTGGCTGCGGCCTTCCGGAAGGGACGGGTGTTCCTTGCGGGGGACGCCGCGCACGTGCACCCGCCGACGGGCGGGCAGGGGCTGAACACCGGCGTGCAGGACGCGTACAACCTCGCCTGGAAGCTCGCCGACGGATCGCCCGCGCTGCTGGACAGCTACGAGACGGAACGACGCGCGGTCGCGGCGCGGGTGCTGGGGGTGAGCAGTGCGTTGCTGGAGAAGTACAAGGAGGGTGCGGACGACGCGCACGAACGCGGTCCGGAGACGCAGCAGCTTGATCTGACTTACCGGGGCGGACCGCTGTCACCGGTGGGTACGGGTGCGTTGCGGCCGGGCGATCGGGCACCGGACGCGCCGCTTGTCGACGGGAATGGCAAGGGCGTGCGGCTGTTCGAGTTGTTCCGGGGTCCACATGCGACAGAACTGGTGTTCGGCGACGGACCGCTCGGGACGGAACATCCGGCGTATCGGATTCTGCCGCAGGGGGCGACGGGGGAATTCGTCGATGTGGGCGGACACGCGTATGCGGCGTACGAGGGCGTGCCGGGGAAGCGGGTGCTGGTGCGGCCGGACGGGTATGTGTGGTCGGTTAACTGACCGCGTGCTCGGCCTTTTCGATGCGGTGCCACACCTCGAGCCACGCGGCACGGGCCCGGGCGCGTTTCGCCAGCTCGTGCTCGACAATCCGGCCGGCGACGAAGCCGATCTCGGCGTCCGCGCCGGCCAGTGCGCCGCGCACCTTCTCCGCGGCGTAGACCGCGTCCTGGTGATCGCCTAGGACGGTCTGGAATTTGCGGGTCGCCTTGATCAGTTCGGACAGCTTCCCGGCTTGTTTCTTCTTCGCCGCGGATCGGGCCAATTCGGCGGTGTAGCGGAGTTTCTTGCCGTGGATGCGCAGCGCGTGCAGGTCGGCGTCCGGCGGATTCGGCGGAAGGGCGGCGACCGCGCGGGCGAGCTTTCGGTACGGCTTCCGCACGTCGGCGGCCAACCCGGGCTTCTCGGACGGAGTCTCGTCGATCTCGTGGTCCGCGGTGCGGGACAGCTGGGCGATGCCCTGCAGCAGGGTCGCGTACCGCGGGCTCGACAGCGCCCGGTTCAGCCGGCGGCGGGCGGTGGTGCGCTCGGCGACGAAGCGGGACACCAGCCGTCGCCCGGCGGCCTGGTCGCGGACGTCGAACTCGGCGATCACCTCGCGCAGGTGGCCGATCAGCACGTCGTAGTCGCGGACCTCGCCCAGCACCTGGCCCAGCCATCCGAGGTCGGCGCGCACCGGTTCCGCGGTCGCCCCGACCAGTGCGCTGGAGGATTTCAGCACGCTCCGCATCCGCCGTTGCGCCACGCGCATCTGGTGCAGTTCTTCCGGATCGGCACCGGCTCGGGTGCCTGGTTCGCGGGAGAGCAGTTCGCGCAGTTCGTGATCGAGTTTGGCGCGCACGTGCGCGGCCGCCGGGGCCGCGGGGCCCGCTTTCGCCGGTTCGGCGGGGAGCCCGAGTGCGGCCGGCGTCGTCGGTTCCGGAGTACGGCGGCGGCTGGTCGCTTCGGAAGTCACCTGGTTAATGGTAGGTGAACAACGATCGGATCGGAGACCGCCGAAACAGCGAGAGGGTGCGCTCCCGTCGCCGGGAAGCGCACCCTCTCGAAAAGCTGGATCAGTTGGCGTGCAGTGCTTCGTTCAGCTTGATGCCGACGCCGCCGCGCGGCACGACCTCGACCGCGCCGGTCGCGGAGTTGCGCCGGAAGACCGCGCCGGAGATGCCGGACAGCTCGCGTGCCTTGACAGTCTTGCCGTCGACCTCGACCTTGGTGCCCGCGGTGATGTACAGCCCGGCCTCGATCACCGAGTCGTCGCCGAGGGAGATGCCCGCGCCGCCGTTCGCGCCGATCAGGCAGCGTTCGCCGATCGAGATCACTTCGGTGCCGCCGCCGGACAGCGTGCCCATGATCGACGCGCCGCCGCCGACGTCGCTGCCGTCGCCGACCACCACGCCCGCCGAGATGCGGCCTTCGACCATCGACGCGCCGAGCGTGCCCGCGTTGTAGTTCACGAAGCCCTCGTGCATCACGGTGGTGCCGGACGCGAGGTGCGCGCCGAGGCGCACGCGGTCCGCGTCGGCGATGCGGACCCCGGTCGGCAGCACGTAGTCGACCATCCGCGGGAACTTGTCCACGCCGTACACGGCGACCGCGCCGCGCGAACGCAGCCGCAGCCGGGTCTGCTCGAAGCCCTCGACCGGGCACGGGCCGTGGCTCGTCCACACGACGTTGGCCAGCAGGCCGAAGATGCCGTCGAGGCTCTGCCCGCGCGGCTGGACCAGCCGGTGCGACAGCAGGTGCAGGCGCAGGTAGACGTCGTGGGCGTCGGCCGGCGCGGTGGCCAGGCTGCCGATCGTGACGCGCACCGCGACGACCTCGACACCTCGGTCGGTGTCCGGGCCGAGCAGCGCGGCCGCGGACTCGCCGAGCAGCTCGGCGGTCTGCTCCGCGGTCAGCCGCTCGGTGCCGCTGGTGCCTGCGTCGACCAGCTTCGGATGCGGGTACCAGGTGTCCAGCACGGTCCCGTCGGACGTGACGGTGGCCAGCCCGACGCCGACGGCGCCGGTCGTTTCGGGGTCAGGGGTCTGCTCGCTCACGCTGGTCACGGTAGCCGAAGCGAGCCGGATCAACCTGTGGTGGCCAGCTGGTTCACCTTTTGCTTGACCTCGGTCAGCGCGGCCGAGATGGAGACGAGCGCCTGCGTGCACGCCCCGCCCGGGGTCGCCGCGGTGGTGCAGCCCGCCTGGCGGAACTCGCCGACCGCCTGGTCGATCGCGGTCGCGTCGCGGTCGAGCGGCTGGTTGACGGTCTTGCCCGCTTTCGCCAGCTTGTGCACCGAACCCGCGGTGTTGCCGACCTCGGTGACGTATTTCTCACAGCCCTTGGGCAGCTGGGTCTGCGGGCCGGTGAAGCAGGAGTCGGCCGACAGCGCTTCGAGCTTGGTCGGCAGGGCGTCGGGACCCGGATCGCCGGCTCCCGGGCGGGCCTTGGGCCCGGCCTCGGTACTGCAGCCGGTGAGGACGAGGGCTAGGACGCCGAGAGCGACCAGGGAGCTTCGCGTGCGCACGTCCTCACGGTAGCCCCCGCGCTGGCTGGGTACGGTGCCGGTATGACCTCCCTTGACCTGCGCGCCGATCCGGCCGAGCTCACCGCCGCCCTTGTGGATGTGTTCAGCGTCTCCGGGGAGGAGGGGAAGCTCGCGGACTTGGTGCAGGCCGCGCTGGCGGAGCAGGCTCCGCATTTGGAGGTCGTGCGCAATGGGGACGCTGTTTTGGCGCGGACTAATCTGGGGCGTCCTTCTCGGGTGATTCTCGCGGGGCATCTGGATACGGTTCCGGAGAATGCCAATTTGCCTTCTCGGCTTACTGGGGCTGGGGATGATGCCGTGTTGCACGGGCTGGGGTCCGTGGACATGAAGGGTGGGGACGCGGTTTTTCTTCACTTGGCCGCGACCTTGCCGGAGCCTCGGCATGATGTGACGTTTGTGTTTTATGACAATGAAGAGGTTGAGGCGGTTAAGAACGGGCTTGGGCGGATTGAGCGGGAGTTGCCGGAGTGGCTGGCCGGGGATCTCGCGATTGTGGGGGAGCCGTCCAACGGGGTGATTGAGGCTGGGTGTCAGGGGACGTTGCGGGTTGAGGTTCGGACGTCTGGGGTGCGGGCGCATACGGCTCGGGCTTGGATGGGTTCGAATGCGATTCACGCGTTGGCCGAGCCGTTGCGGCGGTTGGCTTCTTATTCTCCCCGGGTGGTGGAGATTGACGGGCTGACTTATCGGGAGGGGTTGCAGGCCACTGCTATTTCCGGCGGGGTGGCTGGGAATGTGGTGCCGGATGGGGCGGTGCTGACGGTTAATCATCGGTTTGCGCCGGATCGGGGGGCGGAGGAGGCGGAGGCTCATGTGCGTGGGGTGTTCGAGGGGTTCGAGGTGACGTTGGTGGATATGTCGCCGGGGGCGTTGCCTGGGTTGGGGGCGCCTGCCGCGGCGGAGTTGGTGGCTGCGGCTGGGGGGTCCGCGGCGGCTAAATTGGGGTGGACGGATGTGGCTCGGTTCGCCGCGTTGGGGATGCCTGCGGTGAATTTCGGGCCGGGGGATCCTACTTTGGCGCATACGCGGCAGGAGAATGTTCGGGTGGGGGAGATTCGGGGGGTGGCGGAGGTTTTGAGGCGGTTCTTGAGCTGAGCGGTCTGGGGGCGGCTCGCCGCCTGGGGGCGACATTGCGCCTCGCTTGGTTGCGTGGGGCACCCCGAAGCTTGATTGTGCTGACGGTTCGGGGGTGCTTGTCAAGGCGGGAAAGATGCCTTGACAAGCACCCCCGAACCGCAGGGAGGCTTCGTATCGGGGTGCGGGGGAGGGGCTGGGTGCCTCGATGGTTGGGGGGCGTGGGTGCCGGTTTTAGGGCTGTGAGGGGAACCCTGAGGGAATCTGATTCCTTCAGGGTTCCCCTCACGGAAGGTTGGTTGGGGGAGTGTTCCGGCGGCCCGTTTTTGTGAGCTGAGGCCGGGGCGGCGCTTGGCGCAGCACCCCGGCCCACAGCGGTTTAGCGGCCTTGCAGCGACTTCACGTTGTCGCCGAAGGTCCAGCCCCTTGAGCCGTCCCAGTTGATTGACCAGTCCATCAGGCCCTTGAGACCGGGGACGCTTTGGTAGGCCTGGGAGACCAGGCCGGGGTCCATGTAGCCGCCGCCTGCGCCGGGTTGGGCGGGGAGACCGGGGACCTGCTTTTCCAGCGGGACGCGGATGGTGGTGCCTTGCACGGTGAGGCCCTTGTCCAGGCACTGCGTCTGCACGGTGAAGCCTTGCACGGTCCCGGCTTCGTAGCTGTCGCCGGAGCAGCCGTACATGGAACCGTTGTAGTACTGCATGTTCAGCCACCACAGCTGGCCGTTGTCGGCGTACTTCTTGATGATCGGCAGGTATGCGCCCCAGATTGAGCCGTAGGTGACCGAACCGCCGGTGACGTAGGCGGTTTCCGGGGCCATGGTCAGGCCGAAGCCGGACGGCATTTGGGACAGCACCCCGTCGATGATGCGTTCCAGGTTTTCCTGCGAAGGGGACAGCGAGTTGATGTCGCCGCTGCTCGACAGGCCGGTTTCGATGTCGATGTCTATTCCGTCGAAGTTGTACTTCTTCAGGATCGGCACGATGGTGCTGACGAACTTGTCGGCGACCGAGCTGGACGACAGGTCGATGCCCGCCGCCGCGCCGCCGATGGACATCAGGATGGTGGCTCCGGCGTCTTTGGCCGCGCACATCTCAGCGGGAGTGGAGACCTTGACCGTGGCGTCCATGCCGTCTTCCCATTGCACGGTGCCGTCGGAAAGAATCACCGGGAACGCGGCGTTGATGACGTTGTACCCGTGTGCGGCCATGCTGGGGTCGTTGATCGGCACCCAGCCCATGCCGGGGTGGACGCCGTTCGAGGCGCCGTCCCAGTTTTCCCAGTAGCCTTGCAGCACCGAACCGGACGGTCTCGGTTTTACCGCGCAGGTGTCCGATCGCGGTGCGGCGGCCGCTGAGGCGGGGGCGACTCCCGCGAGCGGCAGTGCGAGCAGGGCCGCCACGGCGGTCCCAAACCAGCGCGATTTCCGTTCGAACATCACGGCTCCCGTCCCCGATAACGGTGTTGCCGCAACGGTAAGCGGCGGGCGGAGGGGATGCCTACCCCCGATCGTATGGTCTAGACAAATTCACGTCAGGTGGTCTGGACAAGCCTGAACGCGGACCAGCCGGGCACGAAGCGCCGTGCCCGGCTGGTCCTGGGGGAACTAGGGAGCGATTACTGCGTTAGCAGGGCCCGTTGTCGGTCCAGACGGCCCAGGAACCGGGCGCACCCGGCTCAGCGCCGACGGAGTACCACGTCGAGGTCCACTTGTGGTTCTTGTACGAAACCACGTCGCCGGGGCTGTAGAAACCGTTCGAGTCCCACGCCGCCACGCCGCCGCAGCCGCCCGGGTTGCCGGAGCCCACGGTGAGCGTGAAGTCGGCGGTGTGGGTGGCGTTCGCGCCGGTGGCGGTGATCGTGACCTTGCTGCTGCCGTTCGGCGTGCTCGCCGTGGTGGCGATCGTCAGGGTCGCGGTGCCGCCGGACTGCACGGTGGCCGGGTTGAACGTCGCGGTCGCGCCCGAGGGCAGGCCGCTCGCGGTCAGCTTCACCGACTGCGCGTTGCCGTTGGTGATCTTGGTGGTCACCGTCGACGTGGCCGACTGTCCAGGCTGGACAGTCGCGGTCGAGGGCGAAAGGCTGACCGAGAAGTCGTTGCCCGCGGGCGGGTTGCCGGTGCAGGTGGCCTCACCGGAGACCGCGGCGACCGAAACCGCGTCCCACGCCGCCTTGGTGGCGTTGAACTCGGTGCAGCTGCCCGGGAACAGGTCGACCGCCGCCTGCAGGGTGGCCTTGCGGGCCGCCTTGTGGTTCCAGGACGAGGTCTTGTGCAGCAGGCCGTTGTAGAAGATCTTGCCGGCCTTCTGGATGCCGATGCCGGTGATGCTGCTGTTGTTGCAGGTCGGGCTGGCGGGCTGGCCGTCGGTCGGCGAGGTGCCCTCGGACAGCAGATAGAACCAGTGGTTCTGCGGGCCCGCCGCCGCGTGCACCTCGGTGCTCGGGATCGACGACGAGTAGCAGTTCGGGTCGCCCTCGCGGCTCGGGTCGTACATGTAGCGGATCGGGCCGTTGCCGACCAGGTTCACGCCCTCGCCGACGGTGAAGTCCGGGGTGTCGACCGGGTTGTTCGCGTAGAACTCGGTCAGCGCGCCGAACACGTCGCCGGTGGACTCGTTGAGCCCGCCGTTCTCGTTGCCCGAACCCGCGCCGCCCGGCGTGTTCTGGAAGATGCCGTGCCCGAACTCGTGGCCTGCCACGTCCATCGACGTCGCCTGGCGCTGGTTGTCCTGCGAGTGCCCGAAGTGGGTGGACGAGCCGTCCCAGTAGGCGTTGACGTCGTTCAGGCCGACCGACGCCGGGAAACCGTTGCCGTTGCCGTCGATTCCGCTGCGGCCCAGCCAGTCCTTGAGCATGTTCCACTCGGTCTGGACCGTGTAGAGCACGTCGACGCAGCCGGTTTCGAGGTCCGTGCCGGACCCGTTGCCCCAGCTGTTGGACGACTTGGTGAACACCGAGCCGCCCTCGCGGCCGCAGCTGATGCCGGGACGGGTCGAGTCGCGCATCGAGTACGAGCTGCCGGAGCCGCTCGTGTCGATGCTGACCTTGCCGGCGTAGTAGCTGTTTCCGGTGCCCGCGACCATCGGCGCGGCGTTCGAGCCGGTCTTCGCCGGGCTCTCGGCCTTCACGTCGTCGCGCTGGTCGAGGACCTTGCCAGTGGCGGCGTCGACGAAGACGTGCAGGTTGCTCGGGGCCTTCGCGGTGCGGCCCTTGACGACGACCTCGTAGGCCAGTTTCGGCTGTGCGCCGCCGAGAACGACCAGATCAGGCTTGCTCACCGTGCTCACGGTCGGCAGTTGACCGCGGGCGACCGAAGCCGCGCGCGCCGCGTCGACAGTGGGCGTGGTGCCCACGGCGATCGCCGCGCCTTCGGCGGCATCGGTGCCGCGCACGCGGCCCGTTCCGTCGGCGACGATCACCGCATCCCCGCCGACGACCCGGAGGCCGTCGTAGGTGCGCTCGTAGGAGTTGTAATACAGCCCGGCGTCGCCCAGGGTGGTGCTGACGCGGTGCAGGCTTTCGGACGAGCTCTTGCGGAGCCCGACCGCGCCTGCGGCGGCGGCCCGGTCGGCGGCCGCGATCGCGGCCGCCTGCGGGTCAGCGGTGGGGTGGGCGGGGGCCGCGGATGCCGGGATCACCGGCAGCGCGAGCAGGGAAAGGGCGAGACCGGCGACACTTGCGATGCCGGTGGCGAGCCCTCTTCTGGACGTCATCGACAGTCCTTTCGGGGTACACGATGGGGAAAAGCGCAACGCGTTGAGCTGGGCTGATCAGGCCGCGGACACCGTGAGTAAAAAAGCGCTCACGGGGGCGGTCAATGCGCTGAACGGACCAGCGGGACCCCTCGGGCGATCAGGACTATTCCTCTCAGGTGGCCCCGTAGCAGGGAAAACACCGATTCGGGACGGGCCGGGCGACTTTCGTCGGTAGTTGCCGACAACCGGCCGTTGGTAGGAGGACCGGAACCCGCTGGTGGTCCGCTTTCCGGCGTTCAGCCGCGGGCAACCGAGCCGTCACGCTCCGGTGCCTACGCGGGCGCCCGCGCGGGCGCCTCGGGCCGTAGGCTTGGCTGGTGAGTGAACAGTCTGAGTTTCCCGACGGCCAGTACCCCGAGCGTCCGGTGGAGCGGCACAAGGGCCCGGTGGTGCTCCGGCGCGATCGGCGTGATCAGGGCAGCACCACCGATCAGCGGCTGCTCGATTCGCGGGGGCCGAGCGACTGGGTGCACACCGACCCGTGGCGCGTGCTGCGCATCCAGGCCGAGTTCGTCGAGGGGTTCGGCGCGCTGGCCGAGGTTCCGCGCGCGGTGACCGTGTTCGGTTCGGCGCGCACCAAGCGCGACAACCCGGAGTACGAACTGGGCCGCAAGATCGGGGCCGCGCTCGCCGACGCCGGGTTCGCGGTGATGACCGGCGGCGGCCCGGGCGCGATGGAAGCGGTGAACCGCGGCGCGAACGAGGCGGGCGGGTTCTCCGTCGGGCTCGGCATCGAGCTGCCGTTCGAGCAGGGCCTGAACCCGTGGGTCGACCTCGGCGTGAACTTCCGCTATTTCTTCGCGCGCAAGACCATGTTCGTCAAGTACTCGCAGGCGTTCATCTGCCTTCCCGGCGGATTCGGCACGCTCGACGAACTGTTCGAGGCGCTCACCCTGGTCCAGACCAAGAAGGTGACGAAGTTCCCGGTGGTGCTGTTCGGCACCGAATACTGGGGCGGGCTGTACGACTGGATCGCGAAATCAGTGCTGGGCGGCGGGAAAATCGGGGAGAAGGACCTGAACCTGCTGCACCTGACCGACGACATCGACGACGCGGTGCGCGTCGTGCAGGACTCTTATCAGGCTTGGGAGGACACGCACTGATGCGGATCTGTGTGTTCTGCGGTTCGGCGCAGGGATTCTCGCCGGAGTACGCCGAAGCGGCGGCCGGTGTCGGAAAGCTGTTGGCGCAGCGGGGAATCGGCCTCGTCTACGGTGGCGCGAGCGTCGGCACCATGGGCGTGGTGGCGAACGCCGCGCTCGCGGCGGGCGGCGAAGTGATCGGCGTGATCCCGGAAGTGCTGTCGAGCGTGGAAATCGCGCACGGCGGCCTCACCGAATTGCACGTGGTCGCCGACATGCACCAGCGCAAAGCGAAAATGGCCGCGCTGTCGGACGCGTTCGTCGCGTTGCCCGGCGGCGTCGGCACCCTCGAGGAATTGTTCGAGGTGTGGACGTGGGCGCAGCTCGGCATTCACCGCAAGCCGATCGGATTGCTGGATGTGGCCGGGTATTACTCGCCGCTGGCGGCGTTCGCCGATCAGATGCTGGAGAAGGGTTTCCTGCGGCCGGAGACCCGGGAGCTGATCAGCATCGCCTCCGACGCCGAAAAGCTGGTCGACCTCATGAGCCGTTCGGCCGGATAGTTCACGACGCTTTTTCGTCCGGCCGTTTGTGATAGGTGTCGACGTATTCCTGTCCGGACAGCTCCAGAATGGCGTACATGATCTCGTCGGTCACCGACCGGCGGATCGCCGAGGACGAGTCCTGGCCCTCGTACCGCGAGAAGTCCAGCGGTTCGCCGAACCGGACCCGGATCTTGGCGGGCCGCGGGATTTTCGCGCCGTTCGGCTGGATGCCCTCGGTGCCGTACAACGCGACCGGAACCACCTTGGCCCCGGTGGACAGCGCGAGCGCGGCGACGCCGGTGTGCCCGCGGTGCAGTCGTCCGTCGAGCGAGCGGGTGCCCTCCGGGTAGATCGCGAACACGCCGCCGTCGGTGAGCACCTTGCGGCCCGCTTCGAGCGCGGCGAGCCCGGCCTGAGCGTTGCCGCGCTCGACCGGGATGTACCCGAGCGCGTCGAGCGATTTCGCGATGAACCGGCCCTTGATCCCCTTGCCGGTGAAGTACTCGGCCTTGCCGAGGAACCGGACCTGCCGCGGGGTGGTGAACGTGATCACACCGGTGTCCAGCGCTGCCCGGTGGTTGGAGGCGAGCAGGACGGGGCCGTCCTCGGGGATGTTCTCCACGCCCTCGACCCGGGGTCGGTAAAGCGCGCGGACCAGCGGTCCGAGCACGAAACGGACGAGCAGCGTCAGCAAGGGTTCTCCCTCCGGAGGATCAGGCACCGGCTCCAGCATGGCACGATCGCCTCCATGAGCTGGTTTCACCGTCGCACCTGGCAGGAGCCCGGGTGGAGCGCCGCGGACATCCTCGCCGCCAAACGCGGCCGGACGGTGTCGGTGGTGCTGCCGGCGCTGGACGAACAGGAGACGGTCGGCACCGTGGTCGCCTCGGTGCGCCCGCTGCTCGGCGGGGTCGTCGACGAGCTGGTGGTCGTCGACTCCGGTTCCACGGACGCGACCGTCGAGGTCGCCGCGGCCGCCGGTGCTCGCGTGGTGCGCCGCGAGGACGTCGTGCCGGAGCTGACGCCGCGCCCCGGCAAGGGTGAGGTGCTGTGGCGCTCGCTCGCCGCGACGACCGGCGACGTGGTGGTGTTCCTCGACTCCGACCTGGTCGACCCGGACCCGGCGTTCGTGCCGTCGTTGCTCGGCCCGCTGCTCACCGAGGACGGCGTGCACCTGGTCAAGGGCTTCTACCGCCGCCCGCTGCGGCTGGAGAGCACCGGCGGCGGACGCGTCACCGAGCTGCTGGCCCGGCCGGTGCTGTCCGCGCTGCGCCCGGCGCTGGGAGAACTGGTGCAGCCGCTGGGCGGCGAGTACGCGGGCACGCGCGAGTTCCTGGAATCGGTGCCGTTCGCCGGCGGGTACGGCGTGGAGATAGGCCTGCTGCTGGACGCCGAGGAGCGCTACGGCCTCGACGGGTTGGCGCAGGTCAACCTCGGGGTGCGCAAACACCGCAACCGGTCGCTGCTGCAGCTCGGCGTGATGTCCCGGCAGATCCTCGGCACCGCACTGGTCCGCTGCGGAATGCCGAGCGCGGAGGCGGCGCGGTTCACGCAGTTCGTGCAGGTGTCCGGGGAGTGGGTGCCGGACGTGACGGAGGTGCCGGTGGCGGACCGGCCTCCGATGCGGGACGTGCTGGCCGCCCGGCGGCCGTAGTGTCCACATAGGACATAGGTCGCGTTTTCCTTGGAGTGGCACCGGGCGATGGACGTCGCGGCGGCGACAAGTCCGATGAGGACTATCGAGGACCAGCGCGCAGGTGCCCGGCTCTCGAGGACGTGGGATCGGACCCGCGAACGACGCGTCTGTCGGCTTGCTCGCGCGGGCCAGCAGGCGCGCGTCTGCCTGGACGCGGCTGGTAACTGTACGTCACGCTGTGCACGGGCTGCCGATCGTCTTGTCCTCCTGACTTGTCGTGCTAGCGCGACGTTCCTGGGGACGATGTGCCACGATCGTCGCGTGACGACCGCGCTGATCTACCTCGTAGTCATGCTGCTGGTGGCCGCCGTGGTGTTCCTCCTGGCCGCTGTGGTGTTCGGCCGGGGCGAGGAACTGGCGCCGCTGCCGCCGGGCAGCTCGCCCACCCGACTTCCCGCCGAGGACATCACCGGCGAGGACGTCCGCCAGGTGCGCTTCCAGCTCGTGTTCCGCGGCTACAAGATGTCCGAAGTGGACTGGGTGCTGCGCAGGACCGGCGTGGAACTGGACGAACTGCGCGAACGGGTCGCCCGGCTCGAAGCCGCGCAGCAGCCGCGCGAAGCGGCGCACCGGAGGCCGACGGGTGAGTGATCTGGTGCTGTCGGTCGACGTCGCGGCACCGGCTGGCACGACCTGGCTCGCGCTCACCGACTGGGCCCGGCAAGGCGAATGGATGCTCGGCACGCAGGTGCGCGTCGTCGAGGGCAATGGCCGCAGTGTCGGCTCGAAGCTCGCGGCCTTCACCGGCTTCGGCGGCATCGGTTTCACCGACACCATGGAGATAACGACCTGGGAACCGCCGCTGCGTTGCACGGTGCGCCATCTGGGCAGCCTCGTGCAGGGGACCGGGGTCTTCCAAGTGCTGGCCAAGGGGCCAGGGCACTGCACGTTCGTCTGGGCCGAACACCTCAAACTGCCGTTCGGCCTGCTCGGCCGCGCAGGCTGGCCCCTGGCGCGCCCGGCGTTCGCACTGGGGGTGCGGCATTCGCTGCGGCAGTTCGCGAGGTTCGCGGAAAACTATTCGATGGGGGAACAATGACGGACCTGCTGGGCGAGGACGGAATCGCCCGCTGCAGCTGGGGCAACTCAGCTCCCGACTACGCGACGTACCACGACGAGGAGTGGGGCGTCCCACTCCACGGCGAGGCTGAGCTGTACGAACGCTTGTGCCTAGAGTCGTTCCAGTCCGGACTGTCCTGGATCACCATCCTGCGCAAACGCGAGAACTTCCGAAAAGCCTTCCGTGGCTTCGCGCCCGAGAAGGTCGCGCGCTTCAGCGAGAAGGACGTCGAACGCTTAATGCAAGACGCCGGAATCGTCCGCAACCGCGCGAAAATCGAGGCGGCGGTGAAGAACGCGCGCGCCATGGCTGAGCTGGATATCCCGCTGGACAAGCTGCTGTGGTCCTTCGCCCCGGCAAAACACCGCCGCCCCCGCACCATGGCCGACGTACCCGCGATCACCGACGAGTCGAAGGCAATGGCGAAGGACCTGAAGAAACGCGGCTTCGCCTTCCTAGGCCCCACCACGTGTTACGCCCTCATGCAAGCCACCGGCATGGTCGACGACCACGTAAAAGGCTGCTTCCGCGCAGCCTGAAGTCCGTAATGGACACCCTTCGCGACCCACCCGCCAGCAGCGCACCCAACAAACCAGGCACCCAGACCCTGCCCTGCACCCCGATACGAAGCCTTCCTGCGGTCTGGGGTGGCTTGTCAAGGCATCTTTCCCGCCTTGACAAGCCACCCCAGACCGTCAGCACAGTCAGGCTTCGGGGTGCCCCACCACAACCTTCTCTTCCGCGGCGCAGCCGCTCTTCCCGCTACTTCCCCTGAAACTCCGGCTTCCTCTTCCCCACAAACGCCTCCACCGCCTCGCTGTGATCCGCAGTACCCCCCAACTCCGTCTGCGCAGCATCCTCAGCGGCCAGCGCCTCCTCCAACGAAGACTCCGCCGCCACCCCCAACACGCTCTTGATCTTCGCGTAAGCCACCGTCGGCCCACCCGCCAACTTCGCAGCCACCTTCTGCGCCCGAGCGGCCAACTCCTCGTCCGGAACGACCTCCCCGACGAGCCCGATCCGCAACGCCTCCGCCGAGTCCACCGTCCTAGCCATCAGCATCAGCTCCGCTGCCCGGCCGTACCCGATCAACCGCTGCAACGTCCACGACGCCCCGGAGTCCGGTCCGAGCCCGACATTCGCGAACGCCATCAAGAACGAAGACGACTCCGCCGCGATCCGCAGGTCGCTCGCGTACGCGAAGGCCGCGCCAGCGCCGGCCGCGGTGCCGTTCACCGCCGCGATGACCGGCTTCGCCATCCCGGTGATCAGCTTGACGATCGGGTTGTAGTGGTCGCTCACCGTGTGCAGCGGGGCCGGGTCGTTCGCCTGCAGCAGGCCGACGTGCTCCTTGAGGTCCTGTCCGGCGCAGAACGCCTTGCCGGTGCCGGTGAGCACGACCGCGCGGACGTCCGGGTCCTCGGCGGCCGCGCGCAGCTCGGCGATCAGGCGCTCCTTGAGCTCGACGGTCAGCGAGTTGTACGCCTCCGGCCGGTTCAGGGTCAGGGTGCGCACGCCGTCGGCGTCGGCGGTCAACAGGACGTCGGATGTGGTCACGAAATGCTCCTCGGAAGCGGCGGTTCGGGTTCTCGGGACTGAGTCTCGCACCCTCGGCGGGCGGCATACCAGCACCGATGCGGCGGCAAATGATCGGTCCGCGTTCGCGCCCGGGCGCTGATGAGGGACAATGGGGGACGAGACCCGGCTGGCATGGGAGTGCGCGACCCGGGCGCGCCGGTTGAGACGGAGGGAGCACGCTATGGCGGCCATGAAGCCCCGGACCGGAGATGGTCCCCTCGAAGTGACCAAGGAGGGGCGGGGCCTCGTCATGCGGGTGCCACTGGAGGGTGGCGGCCGGCTGGTCGTCGAGCTCTCCGCGGAGGAAGCGAAGGACCTCGGCGCTGCGCTGCAGGAGGTCACTGGCTGACCTGCGCTCTCCCCGCTCTGTCCACTGTGCACCCCGGTCTCCTCTTGGAGGCCGGGGTCGGTTCGTCTGCGCCCTAAGGTTGCTCGCTGTGCGTAACTCGCTACCACCCGTTCCCACGAAGCTGCCCGAAATCGAGGTCGTCGCCGCGACGCGCCGCGGAGTCCCGCGAGCACTGCTGGTCGCGTCGGCCGAGGCGGAGGAAGGCGCAGCGTACGGGTCGAGCGGACGCACCGCCGAAGTGCGCGAAGTGCCCGAAGACGGCGATGGTCCGCGCTGGGTCGCCGGTATCGGCGAAGGCACGCCGAAGGACTTTCGACGGACCGGTGCCGCGTTGGCGCGCGCGATGCGCGAAGCGGCCGAGAACCGTCCGATCCGGACAGTCCAGGTCGTACTGCCCGAAGACTCGACAGCGGAGCACGCCGCCGAATTCGCGGTTGGACTGTCGCTTGGCGGCTACCGGTTCGTGGTCACCACGACAGAGCCGAAGCCTCCCGTGCCCGCCGTACGCCTCGTTGTCGCGTATGAGCGCGCCGTGCCCGCGTACACAGACGCAATCGCGCGCGTACGCATTCTCGCGGCGGCTGCTGCCTTTACGCGCGATCTCGCGAACACGCCGTCCAACGTGAAGAACCCGGCGTGGCTGGCGAACACCGCGGCGAAGGTGCTGGGCAGCACTGTCGACGTGACCGTGCGAGACGAGAAGTGGCTCGCCGACAAGGGGTTCGGCGGAGTGCTGGCGGTTGGTTCCGGTTCGGCTTCGCCGCCGCGCTTGATCGAAATGACGCACCGTCCGCGCGGAGCGACGAAGCACCTGCTGTTCGTGGGCAAGGGGATCACCTTCGACACCGGCGGCATTTCGCTGAAACCGGCCGACGGCATGCACCTGATGCGCACCGACATGGCGGGCGGCGCGGCCGTGATCGCCGCGATGCGCGCGATCGCGGAGCTGAAGCTGCCGGTGCGCGTCACCGCGTTGGTGCCCGCGGCGGAAAACCACGTCTCCGGCGGCTCGTACCGGCCGGGCGACATCGTGCGGCACTACGGCGGCCAGACCACCGAGGTCGGCAACACCGACGCCGAGGGCCGGATGGTGATGGCCGACGCGCTCGCGTACGGGATCGCCCAGTTCAAGCCGGACCTGATCGTCGACGCGGCCACGCTGACCGGCGCGATGAAGGTCTCGCTGGGCGTGCGCACCGGCGGCGTCTTCGCGACCGACGACGACCTCGCCGCGCGGGTGATCGAGGCCGGTGCCCGCGCTGGCGAGGCGTGGTGGCGGATGCCGCTGGTCGAGGACTACGCGACCGGCGTCGAGGGCGAGCTGGGAGACGTCCGGCAGGCTCCCGGAGGCCCCGGCGGGATCATGGCGGCGCTGTTCCTGCGCGAGTTCACGGCGGGGTTGCCGTGGGCGCACCTGGACATCGCGGGCCCGGCGCGCGCGGACAAGGCGTACGACGACGTGGTGCCCGGCGCGTCCGGGTTCGCGGCGCGGACGTTGGTGGAGTTCGCGGCTTCCTACGGCAGCTAGCCGGTTTCTGCCGCGGCGGTGTCGCCGCGGCAGCCCAGCTACTTCTTCCCCGCCGACTCTTCCTCGCGGCGGGTAAGCACGATCGGCTCCCCGTCCGTGATCGCCACCGTGTGCTCCGAATGCGCGGTACGCGAACCGTCCGCGGAACGGATGGTCCAGCCGTCCGGGTCGTAAACGATCTTGTCCGTCGTGCGCGCGAGCCATGGTTCCAGCGCGAGCGTCAGGCCCGGCCGGAGTTTCATGCCTCGGCCCGCCTTGCCGCGGTTGGACACGTGCGGGTCGCCGTGCATGGTGCGGCCGATGCCGTGCCCGCCGAACTCCGTGTTGACCGGGTAGCCGTAGCCGGTCGCGACCGCCTCGATCGCAGCCGAGATGTCGCCCAGCCGATTGCCCGCCCGCGACGCCTCGATCGCCGCTTCCAGCGCTTCCTCGGTGGCCCGGATGAGCCGCTGGTCCTCCTCGGCGGGCGTGCCGACGATGACCGTGCGCGCGGAGTCGGCCGCCCAGCCGTCGATGGTGACCGCGATGTCCGCGGTGAGCACGTCGCCGTCGCGCAGGGTGTAGTCGTGCGGCAGGCCGTGCAGGACGGCGTCGTTGACCGACAGGCAGATGACGTTGCGGAACGGGCCCTCGCCGAACGACGGCGCGTAGTCCCAGTAGCACGAGACGGCCCCGCGCCGCTTGATCATGCCGCGCACGTGGTGCTCCAGGTCCATCAGGTTCACGCCGACGTCGGCGAGCTTGCCGACCTCGGTCAGCACCTCGGCGATGAACCGCCCGGTCACGTGCATGCGGTCGATCTCCGCAGGCGTCTTCAGCTCGATCACGACTACCTCGCGTCCTCAAGTTCCGGTATTTCTATACCGGAAACGGTAGCACGGTACCGGGATACAAATACCACCCTGGCCGCTAGTCCGGCATGCCGAGCACGTGGTCCCGGAACGCTTGAACGGCGGGAGAAAGCGGCTCCCCGGCACGCCAGGCGAGCCCGATCGTCCGGTGGACCGGCGGGTGCAGCGGCACCTCCGCGACGCCGGCCGGGGAACCGGGTTCGAAGCGCGGCAGGAGCGCGACGCCCAGGCCTGCGCCGACGAGCCCGCGGACGGTGTCGGATTCCTGGCCCTCGAAGGCGACCTTCGGCGTGAAGCCGGCGGCGGCGCAGAGGTCGTCGGTGATCCTTCGCAGGCCGTAGCCGGGTTCGAGCAGTACGAACGGCTCGTCGGCCAGTTCCGCCACGCGCACGCTGCGTCGTCCGGCCAGTCGATGTCCGGCGGGAACCGAGAGGTGGATCGGCTGCCGGTCGAGGACGGCCGTCTCCAGTCGCTCGTCCTCGACGACCGGTGCGAGCAGGGCGAGATCGAGTTCGCCGGACACGAGCCGGTCGACCATGTCCTGCAGCGAACCCTGCACGAGACAGAACCGGGCGGTCGGGGCCTGTTCGCGATACGCGCGCAGCAAACCCGGCACCAGCGAACGGCCGAGCAGATGCAGGAATCCGAGCACGACCCGGCCGCTCGCCGGTTCGATCTCCTCGCGGGCGAGACGGACTCCGGCGTCGACCACGGGCAATGCGCGTTCGGCGGCGTCAGCTAGGAGTTCGGCGGCGCGGGTCAGCCGGACGCCTCGGCCCTCGGGCACGGTCAGCGGCGCGCCGAGGGCTTGTCCGAGCGCGGCCAGCCGCCTGCTGACTGTGGGCTGCGGCACTCCGAGGATCTCGGCCGTGCGGGTGACGTTTCCGGTGCTCCGCAGTGTGGCCAGCAGAGACAGGTGCGGGACGAGCTGCGCGGTAAGGTTCTCATTCGGCACGGTATGAATGATGGCAGATCAACGTATTAGACGTATTGATTAGCCAGGCTTACTTTCAAGCTCATGCTCTCCTCCGCCCGCCGGGTCAAGGTCGCGGTCGCCGCCGCGGGTTTCACGTCGTTTGCCCTGCTCTACGCTCCGCAAGCGGTCCTGCCGCAGCTCGCCGGGCAGTACCACCTCGATCCCGGCGGCGCGGCGCTCGCGGTGAGCGTGGCGACCGGTGTGCTGGCGATCTCCGTGCTGCCCATCGCCGCGTTGTCCGAAGTGGTCGGGCGACGGCCGGTGATCATCGCGTCCGTCGTGCTCTCGTCGGTGCTCGGGCTCTTGCTGCCGCTGGTGCCGGACTACTCGCTGCTGCTGGTGCTGCGCGCGGTGCAGGGCGTCGCGATCGCCGGATTCCCTGGCGTAGCCACGGCTTACCTCGTGGAACGGCTCGGGAAGACCGGCGTCGCGGCCGCGGTCGGGGCGATGATCGCGGGCAACACCATCGGCGGCATGACCGGACGGCTGGCCACCGGGTTCACTGCCGGTCCGTTCGGCTGGCGCGGCGCGTTGTACGTGGTGGCGGGGGTTTCGCTGGTCTGCGCGGTCGTGACGGTGGTGATGCTGCCGCCTTCGCCGGTCAAGACGGGGGAGCGGCAAGGTCTGCGCGACATCGGCGTCGGCCTGCTCATCGCGGTGCGGCGGCCGGTGTTGCTCGCGCAGTACGCCGTCGCGCTGCTGGCCATGGGGGCGTTCGTCGCGCTGTACAACGCCGCCGGGTTCCGGCTGACCGGCGAGCCGCTGAACCTGTCACCGGCGATCGCGTCGCTGGTGTTCGTGTCGTACGCGCTGGGCTCGGTTTCGTCGGCCACGGCCAACCGGCTGTCCGCGCGGCTCGGCCGCCGGCAGGCGCTGGTCGGGGTGCTGCTGCTGACCGCGGTCGGCGCGCTGCTGACGATCCCGGACTCGCTGCCGCTGATCGTCGTCGGCTTCCTCGTGCTGACGACGGCCTTCTTCGCCGCGCACTCGATCGCGAACAGCTGGGCCGCGGCCGAGGCCCCGGAGAACGCGCGCGGCCAGGTCGGCGGGCTGTACATGCTCATGTACTACCTGGGCAGCAGCATCGGCGGCGGGGTCGGCAGCGTCGTCTACGGGCGGGCCGGGTGGAGCTGGCTGATCGTGGCCGTCGTGGTGTGGCTGGGGCTGGCCGTGGCGGCGGTCTCGGTGGGCACGCGGGTGCGGAGTGCTGAGCGGGTGCTGGTGGGGTCGTGAGCGTCTAACCGTGATCGCTGCTCACGAGCACGCCGTGGCCACCAGCAGCCCGCCGCCGACCGGCAGCAGCGCCGGGATCAACCGGTCGTCCTCGCGGACCGCGCGCGCGACCTCGCGCAGCGCCATCGTCTCCGGGTCGCGCCGGGACGGGTCGGTGAGCCGCCCGCCAGCCAGGACCTGGTGGAACACGATCACCCCGCCGCGGCGCAGCAGCGCCACGCCCTGCTCGTAGTAGCCGGGGTACTCGATCCGCGCGGCGTCGACGAACACCAGGTCGTAGCCGCCCGGGGTGAGCCGCGGCAGCACGTCGAGCGCGCGGCCGACGATGAGCCGCATCCGGCCCGGGGGATAGCCCGCTTCGAGGAAGGTCTTGCGCGCCGCCCGCTGATACTCCGGCTCGACGTCGATCGAGGTCAGCACGCCGTCGGCGGCCATCCCGCGCAGCAGGTACAGCCCGCTCACGCCGGATCCGGTGCCGACCTCCACGACCGCCCTCGCAGCGACCGTCGCGGCGAGAAAACGCAGCGTCGTGCCTGCTCCAGGGGCCAGCGGGGCGCAACCGAGGTCGACCGCGCGCAGCCGTGCCGCGGTCAGCACGTCGTCGTCGGGCAGGTACCCGTCGACCTGCTCGGCGCCGACCGCCCCGGTCTCGGCCGCCGCCTCTGTCCCCGAACTCACGCGCGAAGGTTAGCGCTGGTTGTCGATAAATCAGCGAAGGCTCCCTGGTAAGCGCCTTCCGGCCCGGGGGAAAGCCCGCGAAAACCCTGGAAAGGCCCTCGCCGGCCAACTTCTCAGGCTGCTCTCAGATCGGTCTCATGAGTTCCATAAGGAAGCTCGGCAGACTGAGTCTCAACCACACGGGAACACCGTGTGCCCGGCCCGCGTTGGCAGAGGTGAAGAGGAGTTGACCCAGATGGAGGTGCCTGCTCCCCTGATGCAGAACGCCGAACTGCCGGAAGCCGCCCCGGTGACCGTGGACGCAGCCGAGACGGCTTGGACGCCGCCCTCGTGGGACGAGGTCGTGCGCGAACACGCCGACCGCGTGTACCGGCTCGCCTACCGCCTCACCGGCAACACGCACGACGCCGAGGACCTGACCCAGGAGACGTTCATCCGCGTCTTCCGGTCGCTCGCGTCGTACAAGCCCGGCACGTTCGAGGGCTGGCTGCACCGGATCACCACGAACCTGTTCCTCGACATGGCGCGCCGCCGCTCGCGCGTGCGCATGGAGGGACTGCCCGAGGACACCGACCGGATCGTCGGCGACGACCCGAGCCCGGAGCAGCACTACAGCGACACCCACCTGGACCCGGATCTGCAGGAGGCGCTCGACGAGCTGCCCCCGGAGTTCCGGGCCGCGGTCGTGCTGTGCGACGTGGAAGGACTGTCGTACGAGGAGATCGGCGCGACGCTGGGCGTCAAGCTCGGCACCGTGCGCAGCCGTATCCACCGCGGCCGCTCGGCGCTTCGCGCGTCGCTTGAGCGCCGTCGCGCGACCCGGGAGGAATCTGCGAAGGTGTCCGTATGACCGGCTGGCGTTTCGCCGAATCCCACCTCATGCCCGACGCGGTAGTCGCACTGGTCGACGGCGAGCTGACGCCCGTCGCCCACGACCGGGCGCTCGCGCATGTCGCGCGCTGCCCGGACTGCGCGGCCGAGGTGACCTCGCAGCGGCAGGCCGTCGCCGCGGTGAAGGACGCGGGTGCGCCGTCGATGTCGGCGGGCTTCCTGGCCAGCCTCCGGTCCATTCCGGAACACACTGATCTGCCTGGCGCGCCGGACAACCTCGCGGTCACCGCCGACGGTCAGCTGGTGGCTATCCAGCGGCCGGAGCGCGTGGCCGGGCTGCGGGACGCCGGGGTGCTCGGGGGTGCCGCGCCGTTGGGAACAACCGCGCCGCTCGGGCAGTCGGCGAACGTGCTCGGCGGCGGTCGGTTCGCATTCAGCCGGAAACGGGCGGCGCAAGGGGCCGGGGTCGTGGTGTCCGGGCTCGTGCTGAGCGCGCTCGCGCTCGTCGGGACCTCGGCGGATAGCGGGGAAGGGTCGACGGGGACCGGGCCGGTTCGGGTGCCCAACGCGAATTTGCTTCCTGCGCAGATGAATGTGCCTAAGGCCGGTGGGGCGGAGTCGGTGGCTCCGGAGCCCGAGGTTGAGCCTGGGGTGGTTCGGGCTGGGGCTGCTGTCGCGGCTCGGTAGGTTTTGAGTGGAGGGGCTCGTCGCCTGGCGGCGACATTGCGCCTCGCTTGGTTGCGTGGGGGCACCCCGAAGCTGATTGTGACTACGGCGCGGAGGTGCTTGTCAAGGCGGGAAAGATGCCTTGACAAGCACCTCCGCGCCGTGTTTTGGCTTCGTATCGGGGTGCAGGGCCGGGTCTGGGTACTGGGCTGGGTCTGGGTGCTGGGCTGGGTTGGGTGTGCTGGTTGCCTTGGGTGGTGGTCCTGGTGGGGCAGGCAACAGGCATTTCACTGCGGTCTGGGCACACTCTCCCTAGGCTTGGGTATCGTCGACTCCCAGCCTTACTGAACGCTCCCGGGGAATGATGACCGACCAGCCGAACGCTAATTCTGACCAGTCCGGTGCCGTCGGAACGGACCGGTTGGGTCCTCGGCCGCTTGAGCGGCCTGCGGTGGATCAGCAGCAGGCGGCTGTCTTCGGGCGTCCGCACGGGGTGGAGGGGGCGTTCGACAAGCTCTACACCCCGGTGTCCAACGGGAACGGGCAGCAGAAGCTCAGTCTCGCGCCGCCGACGCCCGAATCTCTCGCGGAGGCGTTCAGCCGGCCTGCGGGAGCTGAGGGTGTGCGGTTGCAGCGGCCGCTCGAGGCCTCCGGGGAGAATGGCGCGGCGGAAGATCCGTTGTGGACTGATGCCAGCGATCCTTGGCGGGATCCGGCGGCCGGGGCCGTGTTGGGTGGGCCCGCGGTGGCTCCGGAGGACGACGAGGGCGAGAAGCCGAAGCTGCCCAGCGGGGCGCAGTTGAGCTTGCCCGAGGTGTTGTTCGGGCGGCGGGTGCAGCCGAAGGCGTTGGCGCTGCTTGGCGTCGTCGCGTTGCTGATCGGCGCGGTCGGCGGGCTGGTCGGCTGGTGGGTCGGGGACACCGGGTCCTCGCTGACCGGCAGTGCCACGATTTCCGAGGCGGACGCGGCCAAGGAGCGGCCTCCGGGGTCGCTCGCGGACATCGCGCGGCGGGTGTCGCCCGCGGTGGTTTCGCTTGAGGTGGTCAAGCCCGGAGCGGACAGCGGCGAGCAGGGCTCGGGCGTGGTCATCGACCCGCAGGGATACATCCTCACCAACGAGCACGTGGTCGCGACCGCGGTCGGCGACGCGGCCACGAAGATCACCGCGGTGTTCAACGACGGGACCCGCACCGAGGCCAAGGTCGTTGGCTCGGATCAGAAAACCGACCTCGCCGTGGTGAAGGTCAACGTGACGAACCCGGTCGTGATGCAGGTCGGGAAATCGTCCGCGCTGCAGGTCGGGGACGCGGTGATCGCGGTCGGTTCGCCGCTGGCGCTGCAGAACTCGATCACCTCGGGCATCGTCAGCGCGCTCGACCGGCCGGTCACCGCGGGCGGCGACAACGGGGCGGCTCCGGTCACCTACTCGGCCATCCAGACCGACGCCGCGATCAACCACGGCAACTCGGGCGGTGCGCTGGTCGACTCGACCGGGGCGCTGGTCGGGATCAACTCGGCGATCCGCTCGTCCAGTTCGGACGGCGGCAGCATCGGCATCGGGTTCGCCATTCCCAGCGACTACGCCATCAAGATCGCCAAGGCGCTGATCAAGGACGGCAAGGTCAAGCACGCCGACATCGGGATCAACGCGGCCTCGACGGTCGCCGGTTCGTCGACGATGGGCGCGCAGGTGCGCAACGTCGCGCCGGGCGGTCCGGCCGCGGGCGCGGGGATCAAGGAAGGCGACGTGATCACCAAGATCGGCGACCACGTCGTGCGCGACTCCGCCGAGCTGACCGTCGCGGTGCGCAGCCACGACCCCGGCCAGGTGGTCCCGGTGCAGCTGGCCCGCGACGGCGCGCTGCTGGTGGTGGACGTCACGCTCGGGTCGGACTGACACCCGTTCTTAAGCTGCCGTGCGACGTTCGGGCCTGCCGGGACGCGAAACGGCCCGGGTAGTCTTGGGCGGGGCAGCACCGAGCGGAGGTTTCACGGGTGTTCGACAGTGTCGGCTGGGGCGAGATCCTCGTGCTCATCATCGCGGGGCTTTTCATCCTCGGACCCGAACGGCTGCCCGAAGCGGCGGCCTGGATGGCGAAGAGCGTCCGCAAGGCACGCGACTTCGCGACCGGCGCGCGCGAGCAGTTGCGCGAGGAGATGGGTCCGGAGTTCGACCAGCTGCGCAAACCCCTCGAAGACCTCCGAGGCCTGCGCAATCTCGACCCGAAACGGGTCGTCGCCCAGCACCTGTTCGACGGCGACTCGGATCCGCTGGGGTTGAACGGGTTCAAGAACGAGCTCAACGGGTCCAATGGGAATGGGTCCAATGGCGCTCCGACGATCAAGCCGCAGACCGCGGTGCCGCAGCCGGAGCCGTTGAAGCCGGGCGAGCGTCCGCCGGTGGATCCGGACGCCACCTGACCGCTCGGGTGCGGCGTGGCCTGCGCGTTCTCGATCCGGAGCGGGTTGTCGCGCGGCTTTTGCTCGTCGGAGTTCGGATTCGCTTCCACCAAGCCGCAGGCCGCAGTGCCGCAGCCGAAGCCGGGCGAGCGTCCGCCGGTCGACCCGGACGCGACCTGACCGCTAGGCCGCGGCGCCACCGGTGAAGAACCGCGATCGCCGCGCGCGACCGGCGTGCGGCTAGTTGCGCGAACGGTTCGAAGACCTGCGTGGCCTGCGCGTTCTCGATCCGGAGCGGGTTGTCGCGCAGCGTTTGCTCGTCGGAGTTCGGATTCGCTTCCACCAAGCCGCAGGCCGCAGTGCCGCAGCCGAAGCCGTGCGAGCGTCCGCCGGTCGACCCGGACACCACCTGACCGCTAGGCCGCGGCGCCACCGGTGAAGAACCGCGATCGCCGACGGGCCAAGCCGACGCGCGACGCGCTGATCAGGCTGGGTAGCCTCAGGGCATCAGCTCAACCGACCCTGGAGGTTCCCGATATGTCACGCCGTGCGGCTGCGCTGGCCGGAACGATCGCTGCGGCCGCCTTCGCCGTCGCCGGGTGCAGTGCCGACGACGAGCCCAGCACCAAGGCCCCCGCCACCTACACCTCGGTGCCCGCCCCGGCGATGCCGTCCTCGTCGGCTCCGTCGAGCGGCGAGGCGAGCGCTCCCGGGAACGGCGGCGCCACCGGTGAGCAGCCGAACGTCAAGCGCGGCGCGCAGACCGGCGAGGCAGGCGTCGATGTGCTGATCACCGTCGCCTACCAGGGCGGGAAGGTCACGCCGCCGGCCGGGGTCGTCGACGTCAAGGTCGGCAACAAGGTGAAGATCAAGGTGACGTCCGACCAGTCGCAGAACATCGATGTCGAGGGCCTGCCCGACAAGTCGGCTGACGTGTCCGCGAAGAAGCCCGAGGACATTGACTGGTCGGTGACGAAGCCGGGCGACACCAAGGTGACGGTTCGCGAGTCCGGTGCCCTCCTGGTGACCGTGCACGCCTCCTAAGCGCACAAAAAGAGGCGCGCACCCGCGAAAGGTGCGCGCCTCTTTTTGCGCCCGGGGTCAGCGACCGGCGGGGCTGACGTTCAGCATCATCCCGGCCAAACCGCGCGCCCGGACCGACAGCTGCTTCGCCGCGTCCTTCAGCACCAGTGACGCCGGGGCGTCCGGTTCGGCCAGCACGATCGGCGTGCCCTCGTCGCCCTGTTCGCGCAGGCGCGGGTCCAGCGGGACCTGGCCCAGCAGCGGCACCGTCGAACCCACCGACTTCGACAGCGAATCCGCGACCGTCTGGCCGCCGCCCGCGCCGAAGACCTCGATGCGTTCGCCGGTCGGGGTTTCCAGCCACGACATGTTCTCGATGACGCCCGCGACGCGTTGCCGCGTCTGCATCGCGATCGCGCCCGCGCGCTCGGCCACCTCGGCGGCGGCCTGCTGCGGCGTGGTCACCACGAGGATTTCCGCGTTCGGGATCAGCTGCGCCACCGAAATCGCGATGTCGCCGGTACCCGGCGGCAGGTCCAGCAGCAGGATGTCCAGGTCGCCCCAGAACACGTCGGCGAGGAACTGCTGCAGCGCGCGGTGCAGCATCGGGCCGCGCCACACGACCGGGGCGTTGCCCGGCGTGAACATGCCGATCGAGATCACCTTCACGCCGTGCGCCTGCGGCGGCATGATCATCGTGTCGACCTTGGTCGGCTTCTCGCGCGCGCCCAGCATGCGCGGCACCGAGTGGCCGTAGATGTCCGCGTCCACCACGCCGACCGACAGCCCGCGCTCGGCCATCGCCACGGCCAGGTTCACCGTCACCGACGACTTGCCGACGCCGCCCTTGCCGGACGCCACGCAGTAGACCCGCGTCATCGAACCCGGCTGCGCGAACGGGATCACCGGCTCCGCCGCGTCGCCACGCAGCGATTTGCGCAGCTCAGTGCGCTGCTCGTCGCTCATCACGTCGAGCTCGACCCGCACGTCGGCGACGCCGGGGAGCTTCGAGACGGCCTTCTTCGTGTCCGCGGTCAGCGTCGCCTTCAGCGGACAGCCCGCGACCGTGAGGTAAATCCCGACGTCGACCACCCCGTCGTCGCCGACCGCCACGTCCTTGACCATGCCGAGGTCGGTGATCGGCTTTTTGATTTCCGGGTCGTACACGTCCTTCAGCGCGGTGCGGACGTCGTCGACGCTGGGGAGCTGCTGTGTACCAGTCACGCTTCCATCGTACGTACTGCCCAGTTCAGCTTTGCTTGGCCTTGCGCGGCTTGGAGTCCACGTCGAGATCGTCGCGCAGGCGGTCGAGTTCGCTGCGCAGGTAGTCGCGGGTCGCGACCTCGCCGACGGCCAGCCGCAGCGCCGCCAGTTCGCGGGCGAGGTACTCGGTGTCCGCCTTGGTTTGCGCGACGCGCGCGCGGTCCTCCTCCAGCGACACGCGGTCCCGGTCGTCCTGCCGGTTCTGCGCGAGCAGGATCAGCGGCGCGGCGTACGCGGCCTGCGTCGAGAACGCCAGGTTGAGCAGGATGAACGGGTACGGATCCCACTGCAGCGCGGTCGCGGCGATGTTCAGCGAGATCCAGACGACCACGATCAGCGTCTGCCAGAACAGGTACTTGCCGGTGCCGAGGTACCGCGCGATCCGCTCGGTGAAGCGGCCGAAGGTGTCCGGGTCGATGTTCAGCCGCAGGCGGGCCTGCCCGCGCGGCTGGTCGAGCCTGCGACCGGTTCTGAGTTCAGGCACGGTCGGCCTCCTCTAGAACAGCGCCGTCGGCGCTATCAGTGACGTCGTGCAGGCCGGTTTCGCGCCAGTCGTCGGGCAGCAGATGGTCGAGCACGTCGTCGACGGTGACGGCGCCGAGCAGATGGTCCTCGGCGTCGACGACCGGGCCGCACGCCAGGTTGTACGCCGCGAAATACCGGGTGACCTCGGACAGCGTCGCCTCCGGGCGCAGCGCGGTGAGGTCGGTGTCCACCGCGCTGGCCACCAGCTCGGCGGGCGGTTCGCGCAGCAGCCGCTGGAAATGCACGACGCCGACGAACCTGCCGGTCGGCGTCTCGGTCGGCGGACGGCACACGAACACCATGCTGGCGAGCGCGGCGGGGAGGTCGGCGTTGCGGATGTGCGCCAGCGCCTCGGCGATCGTCGCGTCCGGCGTCAGCACCACCGGCTCCGGCGTCATCAGGCCGCCCGCGGTGTCCGACGAATACGCCAGCAGCCGTTTGACCGGCGCGGATTCCTCCGGCTCCATCAGTTCCAGCAGGCGGCTCTGCTCAGCCGGGGCGAGTTCGGCGAGCAGGTCGGCCGCGTCGTCCGGGTTCATCGCCTCGAGGATGTCCGCCGCGCGTTCATCGGCGAGGTAGGACAGCAGTTCCTTCTGGTCGTCCTCGGGCAGTTCCTCGATGACGTCCGCGAGCCGCTCGTCGTCCATCGCGTCGGCGACCTCGTGGCGGCGCTTGATCGGCAGGTCGCGCACTGTCGCGGCGACGTCGACCGCGCGCATCGTGTCGAACAGCATCAGCAGCTGGCCCGCGCCTTGCGGCTGTCCGGTCAGGTCGGTGAGCCCGAGCCCGGAGACCTCGCTCCACGGCAGCACCTGCATCGCGGCGCGCCGGCGGCCCAGCGTGAGCCGGGTCGAGCGCTCGCGGACGGCGAGCTTCGCCAGCACCCAGTCCCGCGTGCGGGTCGGCTCCATCGCCGCGTCGACCACCGTCACGCGGGTTTCCGCGCCGGTGAGCGTCGCGTGCGCGTCGAGGAGCTGCCCGCAGACCAGGACCTCGTTGGGCCGCTGGTGGAAATGCCGCATGTTGACCGAACCAGTGGCGAGCGTCACGGCGTTCGGTTCGATCGAGGTGACCCGCAGCATCGGGACGAAAACCCGCCGCCGGGTCGCCAGCTCCACGACCATGCCGAGGATCCGCGGCGGCTGCTGGTCCAGCCGCAGGCCGGCGACGACGTCGCGGACCTTTCCGATCGATTCCCCGTCGGGCCCGAACACCGGCAGACCCGCGAGCTGTGCTGCGTAAACCCGGTTTGTGCCTGCCATGGCGCCGACACTATCGGCTGGCGCCGGTGCGCGCTCGTGCCGTGGCTCGGCGAATTCTCAGCCAAGCAGCGCCCATCGGGTCAGCGCGGGCAGCGTTTCGGCGGACGGGCCGTCGTCGTCCTCGTCCAAACCGCCGAAATCGACCAGATCCTGGGCGTGCCACAGCCGGTTCTGCACCGCCCGGACGAGCGTCCACGCCTTGGCGCGGTCGCGGTCCAGACCGCTCGCGGCGAGCTTCGTGTCCAGTGTGGATTCGCTGAACCGGTTCCACAGCACCGAAAGCGCGCCGTATTCGAGGTCGCCGGCGAGCGGCTTCGGGTCGATCACCAGCCACGGTTCGCGGGTGCCGGACAGCACGTTCTCGTAATGCAAGTCCTCGTTCACCAGTGCGTTACCCGCTTCCGGACCGAGATCGCGGCACACCTCCAGCGCGGCGTCCAGCTCCCGGCGGGGGAGCGGTTCGCCCAGTTCCTGCCAGGATTTGGGCAGTTCTTCCAGCAGTTCCTCCGCGACGGCGGACAGCGTGCGGGTGAGCGCGGCAGGCGCGGGCACGGCGAGCCGCCGGGCGAGTTCGCTCATGATCTCGACGGCGGGCAGCAGCGGTTCGCCGTCGAGGGTCCGGCTGTCGTCGAGCCGCTCCAGCAGCATCGCGCCGTCCTCGGGCGCGGATTCGTGCAGCAGCACCGATCCTCGACCGGCCCATGTGGACAGTGCGAGCGGCTCGTCGCGCGATTCTTCTTCTACCCAGCCGAGTTTGAGCACCACACGGGAACCGTCCGCGCGCCGAGCGGGCTGGACGACTCCGACGTAGCCGTGCCGGGCGGTGTCCTCGAATTCCAGCTCCCACTTCCGGGCGTACCGCTGCGCCAGCGAGGCGAGCCACGGGACGGCTTCCGGACCCAGCACCTTGGGAGCGCGCTCGGCGAAGGCAGGCGGGATTTCCAAAACGGTCACAACGCCTATTCTGGTCGGTGGCGCAAACCGTTTCCGGGGGTGTCCGGCGCGCGTACAGTGAACGGAAAGGGGGTTTGGCGAACCCGGGAGCTGCCATGATCGTCGAGATTGTCAGCGCAGTGGTCGTCGTGGGCGGGGTGTGGCTCGCCTCCGCGGTGCGCGTGGTGAAGCAGTACGAACGCGGGCTGGTATTCCGTTTCGGCCGGGTGCGCGCGCAGGTCCGCGATCCGGGGCTCGCGCTGCTGTTGCCGGTAGCCGACCGCATGCAGAAGGTGAACATGCAGGTCGTGACGCTGCCGATCCCCGCGCAGGACGGCATCACCCGGGACAACGTCACGGTCCGGGTGGACGCCGTCGTGTACTTCAAGGTGGTCGACCCGGTGCTGGCCACCGTCCACGTGCAGGACTACCGGTCGGCGATCGGCCAGGTCGCGCAGACGTCGCTGCGGTCCATCATCGGCAAGAGCGACCTTGACGATCTGCTGTCGAACCGCGAACGGCTCAACGAGGGCCTCGAGCTGCTGATCGACAGCCCGGCGCTGGGCTGGGGCATCCACATCGACCGGGTGGAGATCAAGGACGTCGCGCTGCCGGAGTCGATGAAACGCTCGATGTCGCGACAGGCCGAGGCCGAACGCGAACGCCGCGCGCGGGTGATCTCCGCGGACGGCGAACTGCAGGCCTCGCACAAGCTGGCCCAGGCCGCCGCGGCGATGGCGGATACCCCGGCGGCGCTGCAGCTGCGGCTGCTGGAGACGGTGGTGCAGGTGTCGGCGGAGAAGAACTCGACGCTGGTGCTGCCGTTCCCGGTGGAGCTGCTGCGGTTCCTGGACGCGCGGACCGATTCTCCGGCGAAACCGGCCGCGGCCACGCCGCCGGAGCCGCGATCGCCGTCGACTTCAGAAGAGACCAGCAACGGGCATGCCGCTCCGCCCGAGGTCGAGGCGAGCGACCTGCCCGATCAGCGGTCGAGGTAGCCGTTGAAGCCGAGGACCAGCAGCGTCACGAAGAAACCGACCCACAGCGCGACCGCCACGTAGCCGAGCACGACGGCCGACAGCGCCATGGTGCGTCCGCCTGCTTCGTTGCGGCCGGCCTTGGACAGCGCGACGTGCCCCATCGCGAGACCGGGGACCGCGAGGACGCACGTCACCAGACCGAGCAACGAGCACACCAGCGCGCCGGTCGCGAGCCCGGTGTCGGTGTTGTTCGCGTACGGCTGGTAGGCCGCGCCATAGGGCGGCGGAGCCGGGAACGCCTGGTACGCGGGCGGCGGCGCGAACGGATCTGGTTGCGGTGCAACGGGATACGGCTGTACGGCGGGAGCGGGTTGCTCGCCGGGCAGCTGCGCGACCGGGCCGGGGTCGGGTGCGGTCCAGCCCGGCGGGGGAACCAGCGGGTCAGCCTCCGAAGTGGACGAGACGGCGTCCGCCGGGGCCTCGTACGGCGCGGGTTCGCCGGTGGCCGGCGGCTCGTACGGAGCGGGATCCGCGGTCGGCGGCGGTTCGTAGGCCGCCGGTTCGCGGTCGGGCGGAGTGGTCATGAGGGCTCCCTCGGGGTGCCGGGTTCGAAGGACGACGCTACCGGGAATCGCGGCGGCATCAGCCGAAAACGCCGGACTGGGCCAGCGCGTGCCAGATCAGCGGGAGCGCGATGCTCCAGACGATCAGCGCGCCGTAGCCGATCACGAACCCGGCGACCGCCAGCGCGCCGCCGGTGCCGCGTCCGCGCCGGGCCCGGTAGAACGCGATGTGCCCCATCACGATCCCCGCGATGGCCATCGGCGCGCACAGCACGAACCCGGCGATCGAGCACACCAGCGACCCGAGCGCGAGCCCCGCGCCCGCCGACGGGCCTCGCGGCGGATAGGGCTGGTGCTCGTACGACGGGTGCTCGTAGCCGTCGCGCCCAGCAGGCTCGTCGCTGCCCTCGCTCATCGGGATCCTTCTCGCGGTTTCGGGTGGATCAGCACCTTATCCGCACCTTAACGGGGGAAACCGGGGCCTGGCGTGAGCACCCTCATAGCCGCTCGGGCGCGAACCAGTCATACTCCCCGGTAACCCCAGCGCCGGGAGCCGGCGTCGCCCGCAGTGAGGAGCTGAGCTCATGGCCCGTCTCGCCCGGACCGCCGGCCTGACCGATGTGCAGCAGGAGATTCTGTCCACGGTGCGGTCGTTCGTGGACAAGGAGATCATCCCGCACGCGCAGGCGCTGGAGCACGCCGACGAGTACCCGGCGGAGATCGTCGAGGGCATGAAGGAGATGGGCCTGTTCGGGCTCACCATCCCGGAGGAGTACGGCGGCCTCGGGGAATCGCTGCTGACCTACGCGCTGGTGGTCGAGGAGATCGCGCGCGGCTGGATGAGCGTGTCCGGCGTGATCAACACGCACTTCATCGTGGCGCACATGATCAAGCAACACGGGACGCCGGAGCAGAAGCAGCATTTCCTGCCCCGGATGGCGACCGGCGAGGTCCGCGGCTCGTTCTCGATGTCGGAACCGGATCTTGGCTCGGACGTGGCCGCGATCAAGACCCGCGCTAAGCGCGAGGGCGACGACTACGTGATCGACGGCGCGAAGATGTGGCTGACCAACGGCGGTTCGTCGAACCTGATCGCGCTGCTGGTGAAGACCGACGAGGGCGCGGAGAAGGCGCACCAGAACCTCACGACGTTCCTGGTCGAGAAGCCGTCCGGGTTCGGCGAGGTGCTTCCGGGACTGACGATTCCGGGCAAGATCGACAAAATGGGCTACAAGGGCGTCGACACCACGGAAGCGGTGTTCGACGGCTTCAAGATCGGCGCGGACAAGGTGCTGGGAGAGGCTCCGGGCAAGGGCTTCTCGTACATGATGGACGGTGTCGAGGTCGGCCGCGTGAACGTCGCCGCGCGCGCGTGCGGGATCGCGATCCGGTCGTTCGAGCTGGCGATCGCTTATGCCCAGCAGCGCACCACCTTCGGCAAGCCGATCGCGCAGCACCAGGCGATCGCGTTCAAGCTCGCGGAGATGGCGACCAAGGTCGAGGCCGCGCACTTGATGATGGTCAACGCCGCCCGGTTGAAGGATTCCGGCGCCCGCAACGACGTCGAGGCCGGGATGGCGAAGCTGATCGCCAGCGAGTACTGCGCCGAGGTGACCCAGGAAGCGTTCCGGATCCATGGCGGTTACGGCTACTCCAAGGAATACGAGATCGAGCGTCTCATGCGCGAGGCCCCGTTCCTGCTGATCGGCGAGGGCACCAGCGAAATCCAGAAAACCATCATCAGCCGCGGCCTGCTGCGGGATTACAAAGCCTGACCCGCGTTTCGCCGGAGTTCGCGCGCTCCGCCGGTTCTTGACAAGATAGAGCCCTCGGACCGGACGAGTGCGCAGGTGATGATGGTGAGCAGTCCCTTTGGTGGCGGTCAGGGCGCGGCCGGGCCGCCGCGGCTCCCGACCCCGCCCACCGGCTGGCCGATCGGGTCGTACTCGACCTACGGCGAGGCGCAGCAGGCGGTCGATTTCCTGGCGGAAAGCGAGTTCGCGGTCACCGACGTGACGATCGTCGGCGTCGACCTGATGCTGGTCGAACGCGTCATCGGACGGCTGTCGTGGGGCCGGGTGCTCGCCGCGGGCGCGATGTCGGGCGCGTGGTTCGGCCTGTTCGCGGGACTGTTGCTGGGGATGTTCGTCAACCAGGGCGGATTCACGCTGCAGCTGCTGACCGGGCTGGTGCTCGGTGTCCTGTCCGGGTTGGCGTTCTCGGCGATTGGGTACCGCACGTCGCGCGGGCGCAGGGATTTCTCGTCGGCCAGCCAGCTCGTCGCCGGCCGGTACGACGTGCTGTGCCAGCCGCGCAGCGCGGAGCAGGGGCGCGAGCTGCTCGCGAAGCTGGCGTTGCGGCCGCCGCCCGCCACGGCGTGAAGACCGGCGCGACTTTTTCACCCGTCCTTCCGATGGTTCGCGCGCACCTGGCTGAATCGTTACCGACCCTGCTTGCGGCGGGTGATCGCCGGGCATAGGTTGTCCGACACCGGTTGGCCGGTCGTGTCCTCCAGCGCGGCCTGCCGGCAACTGGCACGTCGGGGTGCTGGCTCGGGTCCGCCTCGTCGCGGCGTGCTGTCTGGGGGGCGGCGCCGGAGGGTGCCGTGTGCACAGGGCGAGGAGGCTTGGATGGGGAAGAAACGGCCCAGCGGAAAGAAACGAGGACCTACGCGCGCGGCGGCACTGCTCGCCGCGGGCCTGGTGAGCAGCGGCCTGGTGGCAGGCTGCGGAACGGATTCCGGGGCGACGGTCAACGTCTACTACTCCCCGGAGGACCATTTCCAGACGGTCGTCGACAACTGCAACAAGGCCGCCGCCGGGCGGTACCGGATCGTCTACAACAAGCTGCAGCGCGGTTCGGACGACCAGCGGATCCAGATGGCTCGCCGGCTCGCGGCGGGCGACACGTCGATGGACGTGCTCGGCCTCGACGTCACCTGGGTCTCGGAGTTCGCCGAGGCGGGCTGGGTCGACGAGTGGACCGGGCAGAACAAGACGGCCGCGTCCGAGGGCGTGCTGCGAGGTCCGCTGGAAACCGCGACGTATCAAGGAAAGCTCTACGCCGCGCCGAAGAACACCAACGTGCAGCTGCTCTGGTACGACGACCGCATCACCCCGACCCCGCCGAAGACGTGGGACGAGATGATGCAGATGTCGCAGCGGCTCAAGAGCGAGCACAAACCGCATTCCGTCGTGTTCACCGGCGCGCAGTACGAGGGCCTGGTCGTCATCTACAACACGCTGGTCGAATCGCTCGGCGGGCACATCCTGTCCGACGACGGGAAATCCGTGGTGATGGACGAGGGCGCGGTGCAGGCGCTGGAGCTGCTGAAGAAGATCACGTCGTCGGGGATCACCGACCCGTCGCTGACGAACCAGAAGGAGGACGACGTCCGGCAGACGTTCCAGCGCGGAGACGCCGCGTTCGAGCTGAACTGGCCGTTCGTCTACGCCTCCTACGCCGAGGAGAAGCCGAAGGACCTGTCGCACTTCAAGTGGACGGTGTACCCGCAGGCGAAGCCCGGAATTCCGTCGAAGAGCACGATCGGCGGGTTCGATCTGGCGGTGAGTGCCTACTCGCAGCACAAGCCCGAAGCGTATGAAGCGGCGTTGTGCTTGCGCAGCAAGGAAAACCAGAAGGTGTCCGCGATCAACGACGGGGTGCCGCCGACGATCGAGTCGGTGTACCACGACGACATCCCGGTGGACCCGGCGAAGCCGGTTTCGGCGGACAACCCGAACATGGCCCAGAAGTACCCGATGCGCGACTCCATTCTGTCGGCGCTGAAAACCGCCGCGGTACGGCCGCTCACGCCGGTGTACCAGAACCTGTCCACGGTGATGTCGAAAATCCTTTCCCCGCCGTCGGCGATCGACCCGCAGACGACCGCGCAGAAAATGCGGGAACAGCTCGATGACGCGCTCCAGTCGAAGGGAGTGATCCCGTGACCGTCCAGGATCCCGCCGCGACCACTCAGGAAGCGGCGCACCGCAAGGGAAAGCCCGCGCTTTCCGAGGGCAAGAAGGCGGAACGACGGCTCGGGCTGTGGCTGTGCGCGCCCGCGTTCCTCGTGATGATCGCGGTGACCGCGTACCCGATCATCTATTCGGTCTGGCTTTCGCTGCAGCGCTACGACCTGCGGTTCCCGTCTCAGCACGAGTTCATCGGATTCTCCAATTACGCCGCGGTGCTCACGAATTCCTACTGGTGGACCGCGTTCGGCACGACGATGTTCCTCACCGTGGTCTCGGTGGCGATCGAATTCGTGCTCGGCATGGGGCTCGCGCTGATCATGCACCGCACGCTCGTCGGTCGCGGGCTCGTGCGCACCGTCGCGCTGATCCCGTACGGCATCGTCACCGTGGTGGCCGCGTTCTCGTGGTATTTCGCGTGGACGCCCAAAACCGGGTACCTGGCGAACGCGCTGGGCGAGGGGGTCGCGCCGCTGACTGACCAGTGGCCGTCGCTGTTCATCATCATTCTCGCCGAGGTGTGGAAGACGACGCCGTTCATGGCGCTGCTGCTGATGGCCGGGCTGGCGCTGGTGCCCGACGACCTGCTGAAGGCCGCGGCGATGGACGGCGCGACCGCGTGGCAGCGGTTCACCAAGGTGATGCTGCCGGTGATGAAACCGGCGATTCTCGTCGCGCTGCTGTTCCGCACGCTCGACGCGTTCCGCATTTTCGACAACATCTACGTGCTCACCGGCGGCGCGCAGGACACCGGATCGGTGTCCATGCAGACCTACGACAACCTGGTCAAGGGGCTCAACCTCGGGATCGGCTCCACCATGGCGGTGCTGATCTTCATCACGGTGGCGATCATCGCGTTCCTCTTCATCAAGGTGTTCGGCACCGCCGCGCCCGGCACGGACGACGGGGGGAAGCGCTGATGGCTATCGGAGGTGCGGCCACCACCGGCCGCAAGGTCGGCTGGGGCCTGCTGGACATCCTGGTGCTGGTGTTCGCGATCGTCCCGGTGCTGTGGGTGCTTTCGCTGTCGTTCAAGACGAAAGCGACGCTCACCGACGGCAATTTCATCCCGGTGGAATGGACGCTCAAGAACTACGCGGACATTTTCCAGACCACGGAGTTCCTGCACGCGCTGGTGAACTCGATCGGCATCGCGGTGATCTCCACGGTCATCGCGGTGGTGCTGGGCACGATGGCGGCGTACGCGATCGCCCGGCTGGATTTCCCCGGGAAACAGGTGCTGGTGGGGCTTTCCCTGCTGATCGCGATGTTCCCGCAGGTATCGCTGGTCACCCCGCTGTTCAACATCGAACGCGGGCTCGGCCTTTTCGACACCTGGCCGGGGCTGATCCTGCCCTACATCACGTTCGCGCTGCCGCTGTCGATCTACACGCTGTCCGCGTTCTTCCGGGAAATCCCGTGGGAGCTGGAAAAGGCGGCGAAAATGGACGGCGCGACGCCGGCCCAGGCGTTCCGGAAGGTGATCGCGCCGCTGGCCGCGCCGGGCGTGTTCACCACGGCGATCCTGGTGTTCATCCTCTGCTGGAACGACTTCCTGTTCGCCATCTCGCTGACGTCCACCGAGGCGTCGCGCACGGTGCCCGCCGCGTTGTCGTTCTTCACCGGGTCCTCGCAGTTCGAGGACCCGACTGGCCAGGTGTGCGCGGCCGCGGTCGTGATCACGGTGCCGATCATCCTGTTCGTGTTGTTTTTCCAGCGTCGCATCGTGGCGGGGCTGACGTCCGGTGCGGTGAAGGGCTGACCCATGGCTGAAATCGTTCTCGACAAGGTTTCCAAGCGCTACCCCGACGGCGCGCTCGCGGTGTCCGAAGTGGACATCACGATCGCCGACGGCGAGTTCATCATCCTCGTCGGCCCGTCCGGCTGCGGGAAGTCGACCACGCTCAACATGGTCGCCGGGCTGGAGGACATCTCCTCGGGCGAACTGCGCATCGACGGCAAGCGGGTCAACGAGAAGGCTCCGAAGGACCGGGACATCGCGATGGTGTTCCAGTCCTACGCGCTGTACCCGCACATGAGCGTGCGGGAGAACATGGCGTTCCCGCTTCGGCTGGCCAAAGTGGACGACAAGATCGTCCGGTCCAAAGTGGAGGAAGCGGCGACGATCCTCGACCTGACCCAGCATCTGGACCGCAAACCGGCCAACCTTTCCGGCGGGCAGCGGCAGCGGGTGGCGATGGGCCGGGCGATCGTCCGCAACCCCAAGGCGTTCCTGATGGACGAGCCACTGTCCAACTTGGACGCCAAACTGCGCGGGCAGATGCGGACCTCGGTGTCGAAAATCCAGAAGCAGCTGGGCACGACCACGCTGTACGTGACGCACGACCAGACCGAGGCGATGACCCTCGGCGACCGCGTGGTGGTCCTGCGGGCCGGTTACGTGCAGCAGATCGGGTCGCCGCAGTTCCTTTACGACAACCCGGCGAACCTCTTCGTGGCCGGATTCATCGGCTCGCCGTCGATGAACTTCGTCCCCGCGACGCTCGAGGACGGGCAGCTGCGCAGCCCGCTGGGCACCACCCCGCTCACCGACCGGATCCGCCGGATGGCCGAAGCGGCGAACGCCCCGCGCGAGGTGATCATGGGCATCCGCCCGGAACACTTCGAGGACGCCGCACTGGCCGAACCGGGCCGGGAGGGCGCGAGCTTCACCGCGCACGTGGACGTGCTGGAGTCGATGGGTTCGGAGAAGTTCGCGCACTTCACCGTGGACGGCGGGGTCGCCAGCTCGGCAGACCTGGCGGAACTGGCCGCGGACAGCGGTTCGGCCGACGTCCCCGGCGCGGAATCGCTGATCGTGGCCCGGCTGTCGGCAGAATCGGCCGCCGCGGAGAACCAGGACCTGCAGATCTCGTTCGACGCGGACAAGGTGAAACTCTTCGACCCGTCCGACGGCCGGAACCTCACCTACTCCGACTGAGCCATCGGTCCGTGAAGGGCTCCTTGAAGGAATCAGATTCCCTCAAGGAGCCCTTCACGGACGTTCAGGGGATCCGCGAGAAGACCGTCGCGGCAGCGGCGCGCGCGGCCGGGCAAGCCGCCTCGCCGCCCGCACCGCTGGTGTCGACCACGCTCACCGTCGCCTGCTCCGCGCGTCCCGCGGTGGCCGGGGAGGGTTGCACCGTCCGGACCCGGCAAAACGCCCCGTCGGCAGCCACCCGTGCCATCCGGTTGCCGAGCGTTTCCGACGGCCCCGCCGGAGCCTGCCGCACCACCGCGAACTCCAGGCTCACCTTGTCGAGAATGCACGAATGCCCGGCGATCCCGGCGGTGGCGTCGCCGCCCTGTGCCCCGGACGCACTGAGAATCGCGCAGGAATCCACCCGCCCCCAGGACCGGTCCGGCAACTGCGGATGCCGCACCCGATTGCCGGTCACCGCGTCGAGCACCCCGCCGACGACGTCGTCCGCCGCCGCGCACCGCTCTTCCGCACTGCCGCGATCGTCCCCGTCGGTGATCGAAACAGCCAGCCGAACCCCGTCGGCGAACGTGATCGCCCGCCCGCACGACCTCTGCGGCACGAAACCGGCCTGCTGCACGGAAACGCCGTCCGGCACCTTGCCCGGGTAATCGTAGGCCTTGATGTTGGGATCGCGATCAGCCGCGAGCGGGCCGACGGTGACCGTCCTGGGCCGCCCGGACTGGACGAAGTCCGTCTGGCACGCGGTGAACGAGGAATCGGGCGTGTCGGCAGTGGTGTTCTTGAGCCGCTTCGGGTCGAGGAGACTGCAGTAATCGAGCGTGGCGAAGTCCCCGAGCGCCGCGATCGCGGTGAGCGGCACCGGGGTGGACTGCGCCTGCTCCGCTGGGGCGGACTCCGCGGAACATCCGACGCCCGCGGCGAGGAGCACCGAACAGCCGACCGCGAGGACTCCGAGTGGGTTACGCACGGGGTGCAGTATCACCGTGAGTGGCGAAAAATCCAGCCCCCGCCGCGAAATCCCACACTTCGCTGAGTCATCACCGCTGGTCGGGGAGGTTCTGGGGAGGGGAGATGTCGGCGCGGGACGGGCATGGCGAGATGAGAGGGGCCGCGTCGGCCGGTTCGGGGCTGTGGTGCGCGGGTGGGCGGGTTGAGGTCCGCGGTGCGCGGGATCGGCGGTCGCGAGCCGGTCGCGGTTGGGGAGGGCGTTGGCTGGAGTGGTGCGCGGAGTCGGCGGCTGCGGGCTGGTCGCGGTTGGGAGAGCGTTAGCCGTGCAACGCTTGTGAGCGGTGCTGCGGCCTGACCGCGGTTGGGGAGGGCGGTGGCTGCGAGGTGCGCGGAGTTGGTGGCTGTGGGCTGCTCGCGTTGGAGTGGGCGGTGCCCGGAGTCGGTGGCTGTGGGCTGCTCGCGGTTGGAGAGGGCGGTGGCCGTGCAGTGCTTGAGAGCGGTGGCTGCGGCCTGACCGCAGTCGGGAAAGGCAGCAGCCGAACAGTGCCCGGAATCAGCGTAAGCGGGCCGACCTCAGCGGGAACGGGCGTTGGCCGAACCTCGCCCGGATCCGTGCGCCCGACCAGGTCCCCATGACCCGAACTCCGCCGTCAAACAATCCTGACCTGCGAGTTCCCACCCCAACCCCGATTCCTCCCCGGCCCGGAACCCCACCCCCTTAGGGGTCCGGATCGTCCCGCGGAGCGATGTGCCCCGGCTCCGGACGTGGTGACATGGAGGTACGAACCCAAACGGGAGGGGAACACGATGACCGCACCTGTCACCCACCGGCTGAGCCGGCCGCGAGAGGGGCGCATGATCGGCGGGGTCTGCGCCGGGCTCGCCCGTCGCTTCGGGACCACGCCGGGCAAGATCCGGGTGCTCGCCTTGCTGTCGTGCCTGCTGCCGGGGCCGCAGTTCGTCGCGTACCTGATCCTGTGGGCCATCATCCCCAGCGACTGATCCGCCGGGCGAGTCGCCTGGACGGCTCGCCCGCCGCGAAACCACCGCGAACCAATTGAGATCGATCGGCCCTCTTCCGCCACCAAACGGAAGGGGGCCAGTCTCATTTCCGCTCGGCGGAAAACCGCTCCCAGGCCGACTGCCGAGTGACGCCGAGCGCCTCGCCGATTCGTGCCCACGCCACCCCGCGAGTGCGCAGCAAATCCACCTGTTCCTGGATCCGCGCGTCCGTCTGCGCGCTGACCTTCGCCATCCGCGGGATGCTCTCCAGGATCTCCTCGTCCGATTTCCGCTCCCACAGCGTCACCTCAGGCGTCCCCGGCTCGTGTTCCCCGGCCAGGATCTGTCCGCACAGTCCGACACAGCCGTCGCAGATGTAGACGCCGGAGCCGGCGATCAGTTTGGCCACCTCATCGGCCGGTTTCAGGCAGAACGAGCAGTACGAAGTCATCAGAACCTCCCGGTGTCAGGGCTAGCCTGACACGTCAGGAGCGGCCTGACAAGTCACTGCTGGGAGCGCAGCGTTTCGATGACCTCCTCGTCCCAGCGGTGCGTCCGGATCAGCCGGTACCGCTCGCAGGCGACCCACAGGTACGCCTCCGCCTCGGTGCGGTCGCCGATCAGGTCGGCTTGCCGCAGCATCGCCACCACCGGGGTGAATTCCTCGTCGAACCAGCGTTGCGCGACGGTCGCGCGGTCGGTGAACCGGCCTTCGTCTTGCATCAGCCGGAAACCCCACGCTTCGACATGCTCGCCGAGTTGCGCGTAGTTCCACGGATCCGTCATCAGCACCGAAGCGCGGGCATGTCCGGACAGCGGCACTCGTTCCAGGAACAGCCGCCGGTAGTCCTTCACGATCAGGTCGCCGCGATACCGGATGCCGCTCGGGTTCAGTTTGGTGCGCACGGCTGTCACCGAAGCTTCTATTGTGGACAGTCCCTGCGCCAAGGCGACCGAAACCCGGTGGTGGCCATCGATAATGAAGTGCAGTTCGCCGATGCGATACACCTCGATCGGCGGGATCGCCTCGCCTCGGCGGGCGGCCAGCGCGAGTCGTTCCCAGCGTTGCCGGACGCGGGCGGACGTCGGGCGAAAACGACGGTCGAAGTCGCGGCTCCGGTCCACGGTGCCGACGATCGAGTCCAAAGTGATCACTCGCGTCCCGATCCGCGCCTCGCTGACGTAACCGAGTGCCTGCACCACTTCGTGGAACGGCAGCATGATGTTGACGTCGTCGGGTTCCCGGCGCAGCCACGTGGAAAGCCGGGACAGCACTTGCCGCCGCCGGGCTCGCAGGAAGTCGTTTTCGGCGTCAGCGCGCGGGAAACCGGTCGGTCGGGTCATCGCGGGAACTCCATCACCTGATAGCCCACCACATTGCGGATCCGGGTGCGGCCGGCCACGCGGTCGGGCACCGATTCGCCGTGCGGATGGATGTGTCCGTGCAGCAGCCAGTGCGGCTGCAGGGTTTCGATCGTGCGGTGCAGGCAGGTGAAACCTTGGTGCGGCGGATCTTCTCGGTCGCCGAGACGCCGCGGCGGGGAATGCGTCAGCAGAATGTCGATTCCGTTGCCGTCCCGCCATTTCCGCCACCGGAAACGACGCTCCAGCCGCCGGGCCCGGCGCGCCTGCTGGCGTTGGGTCCATTGGTTCGGGCCGTCGCGGTAGCGGATCGAACCGCCGAGACCGGCGATGCGCAGCCCGGCGACGTCGACGATCCGGCCGTCGGCGTTGATTCCGCCGGTCGGCCCGGGCCATTCGGCCGGGAAACCGTCCTTCATGGACAGTCCGCCGTAACGGGTGAAGCCGCTCAGGTCCGGATCGTGATTGCCCGGAACGAACACGCACGGCACGTCGAGCATGCCGGCGAGGAACTCGAGATACGCGAACGGCAGATCGCCGGCGGCGACGACGAGGTCGACCCGCAGCGAGCGGACCGCCGGGGTCCACAGCCGCTCGTCGGCCTCGTCGGCCACCACCAGCGCTTTCGGCATGCGCCAAGGTTACGGCGCACGCGGCGTCACTTCATGCCGTGCGCGAACCCGGGGTTGAGCGCGATCATCGCGACGATGCCGACGATCCAGATGAGGCAGAGGGCGAGGGCCCAGAACTTGAGGTTGGACAGCAACCGGGACATGACGAGACAAACCTCCTGCGACCGGGGGAAGAAAAGGGGACCGCGAGGGCGGCTACAACCAGCCGTTCTTCCGGAATATTCGGTACAGCAGCAGACAGATCGCGAGAATGATCGTGACCACGATCGGATAGCCGAACTGCCAATGCAGTTCGGGCATGTAGTCGAAGTTCATGCCGTAGATGCCCGCGACCATCGTGGGCACCGTGATGATCGCCGCCCACGCGGTGATCTTGCGCATGTCGGTGTTCTGCTGCAGCGAGATCTTCGCGACTGTCGCGTCGACCAGGGTGCTGAGCAGTTCGTCGAACGCCGCCACGCGTTCGGACACCGTCGCGAGGTGGTCGGCGACGTCGCGGAAATACGAGCGGACCTCGTCCGGCACCAGCCGCGTGTAGCCCTCGGCGAGCCGCGACACCGGCGTGGCGAGCGGGACCACCGCGCGCCGCAGTTCGAGCACTTCCCGCTTCATCAGGTAGATCTGCTCGGCGCTCACCGACGAACGCGGCGCGAACACCTGCGCCTCGATCTCGTCGATGTCCGCCTCGATCCGGCTGGTGACCTCCAGGTAGTGGTCGACCACGTGGTCGGCGATCGCGTGCACGACCGCCGCCGCGCCGAGGGCGAGCCGCTCCGGGTCGTCGTCGAGGTCGCGGCGCAGCCGGGCGAGGCCGGAGTGGTTGCCGTGCCGGACGGTGATCACGAAATCGCGGCCGAGGAACACCATCAGCTCGCCGGTTTCCACGATCTCGTTCGCCGTGGTCGGCGACTGGTGCTCGACGTAGCGGACTGTCTTGAGCACCAGGAACAGCGTGTCGTCGTAGCGTTCGAGCTTCGGCCGCTGATGCGCCTCCAGCGCGTCCTCGACGGCCAGTTCGTGCAGGCCGAAGGTGTCCGCGATGCCCTGGATCTGGTCGGAATCGGGCTCGTGCAAGCCGATCCAGACGAAACCCGCGTGCCGCTTGCGGACCTCGCGGATCGCCTCGGCGTGCGTCCAGCGCCCGGGCAGCCGCTTGCCGTCGACATACACCGCGCAATCGACGACATAGGCCGACAGCGGCACCGGGATCGGCCGTTCGAGATTGGCCTTGGCCCGGTTGTTGCCGCGGCCGCGAAGGCCGCCTAGCGAGGGAATGGCAGGCATGGGTTCTCCTGGGCAGGCGTCGTGAAGCACGAAGACGACGGCCAGGCGGACCGCGGGGTCCGTCCGGCGGCACCGTGGGTTCCCGGACGCGGGCCTACCAGGAGCGGAAAAGGCCGGCCGGCGGGGCGGGAACGCACGTACTACTAGGGAGCGGACTATCACCACTGCTCATGGGTGGTTCCTCACCTCCTTTCGGCCGGGGCACGCCAAGGCGTGCGAAGTGGCAGGGGTCGCGTTGACGCGCGATCACCGATGGTCGAGGGTACTCCTCACCACGGATACGTGTCGCACCTGGTTCGGCAGGTGTTACCCGGACAGGAGGCGCAAGCGTGCAATTCGGCCGGTATTACGAGGAATTCGAGGTCGGCGCGGTCTACAAGCACTGGCCCGGCAAGACCGTCACCGAATACGACGACCATCTGTTCTGCCTGATCACGATGAACCACCACCCGCTGCACCTGGACGCGCACTACGCGGGCGAGACGACCGATTTCGGCAAGAACGTCGTGGTAGGCAACTACATCTACTCGCTGCTGCTCGGCATGTCGGTGCCCGACGTGTCCGGGAAGGCCATCGCGAACCTCGAGGTCGAATCGCTCAAGCACGTGAAGCCGACCTTCCACGGCGACACGATCTACGGCGAGACCGAGGTGCTCGACAAGACCCCGTCGAAGTCCAAGGACGACCGGGGAGTGGTGTACGTCGAGACGCGAGGGTACAAACAGGACGGCACCATCGTGTGCATTTTCCGGCGCAAAGTGATGGTGCCGAAGCGGTCCTACGGCGACACCCGCGGCGGGGAGCAGCCCGGCCGTCCGACGCCGCACGAGTGATCGATCCGCCGAAGGGGAGCACGGGTGGCCATCGCCCTGGAGAAGATCAAGCAGACGCTGCGCAGGTTCGCCGAGGTGGAGGCGCGCGGGGTTTCGCCGCTGTATGACCACCTCGCCACGCACGCGGCCGAGGACGACGACGTCGCCGCGCTGCTGACCGACGCTCGCGGCGGCGAAGCGCGCGGCACTTTGCTGTTCGCTGCGGCGCACCGGCTGGTGCAAGCGGATCCGATTCATCCGCTGTCGCGGTATTACCCGTCGGTCGGCGGTTTCGACGGCGTCGACAGCGAGACGTGGCCGTTGTTCCGCTCGTTCCTCTTGGAGCGCGCGGATCAGGCCCGCGAGATCATCTCGACGCGCTACACGCAGACGAACGAGGTGCGCCGAGCCGCGCTGCTGTACCCGGCTCTCGCGGCGGCGGCGAAGGAAGCGGGCGGCAAGATCGCGCTGCTCGAAGTCGGCTGCAGTGCGGGATTGCTGCTCGGGCTCGACCGGTTCGGCTATCGCTATCAGTGCGACGGCGGGGAGCAGCTCACGGCCGGTCCGGCGAAGGCCGCGGTCGGGCTGCACTGCGCGATCGACGTCGCGGACGGCGCGAAGCTGCCCAAGCTGCCCAAGAAGGTGGCTGTCGCGGCCCGAGCGGGTCTGGACCGGGCTCCGGTGGACCTCTCGGACGAGGACGAGCTGGCGTGGCTGGAGGCGTGCGTCTGGGCCGACCAGGTCGATCGCATCCGTCTGCTGCGCACGGCTGCCGCGGAGCAGCGGAAGCACGCGCCGGAGCTGATCGCGGGGGACGCGGTGGACGACCTGGCGTCGACTGCCGCGCGCTTGCCCGAGGAACTGCCGCTGGTGGTGCTGACGAGCCACGCGCTGGCGTATCTCGGGGACCGGCGAGCGGACTTCGTGGCCGAGCTGGCGCGGCTGTCCTCGGCCCGGCCGGTGTGGTGGGTGAGCCAGGAGTTCTACCGGGCTGGGCTGGAGACCGTTTTGCCTGGGCGGGAAGACCTGTCCTCGGACTCGGACGGGCCCGCGATGGCGGTGCTCGGGCTGACGACCTGGGTGAACGGGGAACCCGAGGCCCGCGCGCTGGCCCGGACGGCACCGCACGGCCAGCGGATGACCTGGCTGCCGTGAACCTGTCTCGTGCGTGGCGATCGCGATGAGAACCGTGGTCGCCACGCACGACAGCCCTCGGCGCCGTGCGTAACCTGTGTCACATTCACCCCATCAGTCACACCGTCGCGCCGCGCCCGCGACGCCGGAACCGATGCGCGTCCGGCGATATCGAATACGCGTTCCGCGCATTTTCCGTGCTCATCGCGGATGCTTGAACGATGGGGAAACTTTCCGACAACTCCGCAATGCGTTCCGAATCGCGGGAGCCGCTGCCGGCAATGCGGAAATGGCCCCTCCGAGTTACGCGCGCGGCAACTCATTCCAGTCACGCAGGGTCACTAGGAGCTGGTCCACCAGGTGGCCCGCTTCGTCTAAATTGACCAGTTCGGCCGAGTTGACCCATCGCGCGTCGGAGGCGTCGTCGCCCGCGGTGAGGATTCCGCCGGTCCACGTGCATTCGTAGTCGTGGATGTCGAAGACGCCGTGGACGACCGAACCGGCCAATGTGTGCGGTCTCACGTCCAGCCCGGTCTCCTCGCGGAGTTCCCGGACCACCGCCTCGTGGTCCGTTTCGCCCGGTTCGACCCGCCCGCCAGGCAGTGACCACCGGCCCTTGCCGGGTTCGTTCACGCGCCGGATGAGCAGGAGTCTGCCCTGGTCGTCGAACACAATGCCGCCGACGCAGCGCTCGAGGGGAGCCATGCCGCGAAGGTATCCGACCCCGGTCGTGCCCCCTAGCGTTCGGGAACCTGTACACGGAGAGTAGCCGTACGGTACACTTCGAGCGCCTGGCTGACCCATGCGCGGGACTTTCCTCCCGCATGAGTGGTCAGTGCGGTACAACGTAGAAAGTCAGTTTTCCGGGTGTCATGGAAGAGACGGGATTGATCGCTGTGAACGCGAAGAAGCTTGCGGGACTCGTGGGTATCGCGTTGGTGCTGTTCTTCGTGATCGCTCAGCCGGGCCATGCTGCTGGTCTTGTCAGCAACATCGTGGACTTCCTCCGCAGCTCGGCCGAATCGGTGATCACGTTCGTCAGCAACGTCTTCCACTGAGGACAGGGGATACCCTCGACCCATGTTCGCGCCACGCGACCCTGACGAGTACCTCCTCGACACCGAGCGGCGGGTCATCCGGATCCGCCGCCACTGGGCGGTGCTCCTCTGGGACACGTTCGAGGCAGCCGCGCTGCTGATCGTGTGCGTGCTGGTGTCGTATCTGCTGCCGCCCTCGCTGTGGGTGGTGCAGAACATCCTCTGGTACGTCGCGCTGGCGGTGGTGCTGCGGTTCGCCTACGTGATCATCGAATGGTGGGTCGAACGGCTGGTCGTCACCGACAAACGGTTCGTGATGACCACCGGCGTCTTCACCACCAAGGTGCTGATGATGCCGATCAGCAAGGTCACCGACCTCACCTACCAGCGTTCGGCCTGGGGCCGGATGCTGGGCTACGGCACGATGGTCGTCGAATCGGCTGGCCAGATCCAGGCGCTGAACCGGATCGACTACCTGCCGCGGCCCGAGGAGTTCTACGACACGATCTCCGAGCTCGTCTTCGGCGACAAGCAGAAGCAGGCCGAACGGTTCTCGATGATCAAGGCACAGCGCGCGGCGCGGGGCAAGAAGCCGGTCGGCTGACCCCGAGCGCGTCGGCACTGGTCCCGGCGCCGAGGTGACGCAGCGCATCGTCGAGAATAGGTCCGATGCGCATCGACCTGCACGCCCACTCCACGGCCTCCGACGGTACCGACAGCCCTGCCGAGCTCGTCGGCGCTGCCGCGCGTGCCGGTCTCGACGTCGTCGCGATCACCGACCACGACACCACCGCGGGCTGGGAACCGGCCGCCGCGGCCCTGCCCGCCGGGATGACGCTCGTGCCGGGCGCGGAGCTGTCGACGGTCTCGATCGACCCGGACACCGGTTACGAGATCAGCGTGCACCTGCTCGCGTACCTCTTCGACCCGGCCGCGCCCGCGATCGTCGCGGAACAGACACGGCTGCGCGTCGAACGGCGCACCCGGTTGCGGCGGATGGCCGAGCGGATGGCCGCCGACGGCCTCCCGGTCGACGCCGACGAAATCCTGAGCCTGCTGCCCGCGGACTCGCCCGCGGGACGCCCGCACCTCGCGCAGGCGCTCGTCCGCGCCGGGCTGGTCAGCTCCGTCGACGAGGCGTTCGGCGACTACCTGCACAGCCGCCGCGGTTACTACGTCGCGCGCCGCGACACTCCGGTCGAGGAAGCGATTGACATGGTCACCGCGGCCGGCGGGGTTACCGTGATCGCGCACCCCTTCGCTTTCAGCCGCGGCGCGACGATCAGCGAGGACACCCTGCGCGACCTGGCCGCTCGCGGACTGACCGGCGTCGAGGTCAACCATCCCAACCACGATCCGGCGACCCGGGTGCGCACCCGCGAGCTGGCCGACGAGCTGGGCCTGGTACGCACCGGGTCCAGCGATTACCACGGCACGAACAAGACCATCGGGCTCGGCCAGGAAACGACCGAACCGGACCAGCTGGAGGAATTGGTGGGGCGGGCGACCGGCTTCCAAGTGGTGAAGGGCTGAGATGGCCGTCTCGGATTTCTTCGACGCGAAGCTCTTCATGAGCGCGACGATCACCCTCGTCGTGATCATGGACCCGCCGGGCACGGTGCCGGTGTTCCTGAGCCTGGTCGGCCGCAAACCGATGGCCACGCGGGTCAAAGCGGCCCGGCAGGCGGTGCTGGTGTCGCTGCTGGTCATCTCGCTGTTCGCGGTGGCCGGGCAGGCGATCCTGGCGTATCTGGGCATCGGCATCCCCGCGCTTCAGGGCGCGGGCGGTCTGCTTCTGCTGCTGATCGCGTTGCAGCTGCTCATGGGCAACGCGGGCAGCAACGAGCCCGAGGCAGCCGAGGACGTCAACGTCGCCCTCGTTCCCCTTGGCACGCCCCTGTTAGCCGGTCCTGGCGCGATCGCGGCGACCATCGTGTTCGTCCGCCAGGCTGACGGGCATCTGGGCGCTTACATCGCGCTGGCGCTGGCGATCGTGACCGTGCATTTCGTGCTGTACACCTGCATGCGGTTTTCCGGCGTGGTCATCCGGCTGATCAAGGAAAGCGGCATCACGCTCCTGGCGAAGATCGCCGGCCTGCTGCTCGCCGCGATCGCGGTCGAGCTGGTCGCGAATTCGGTGCAGGGCTTCATCGCGGGCGGCTAGCCGCCGGGCCTGCGCCGGAAAGTGTCGGTGGGGGTGCGTAGCGTGGGCGTCGATGGAAGGGGCGGCGTGAAAGAACAGATGGGGTTCGACTTCGGCGTCGAGCAACCGCAGCGGCTCACCAAGGTCTCGCCGGCGCGGCTGAGCACCTTCGACGATTGTCCGCGCCGGTACCGGCTGGCTTATCTGGACCGGCCGACGCCGCAGCGCACCGGGCCGTGGGCGCACAGCACGCTGGGCGCAGTGGTGCACAACGCGTTGCGGGCGCTTTTCGACCTGCCAGTGGCGAAACGGACGCCGCAGCGCGCGATCGCGCTGGTGTCGGAGCACTGGAAGGACGCCGGCTTCGCCGACGACGACCAGGCCGCGCGATACCGGGCGCGAGCGAAGGGCTGGGTCGCGGAGTACGTGGAGGACAACGACGTCAGCGACGATCCGGTAGGCCTGGAACGCTGGGTGTCCGCGCCGGTCAGCACCACCGGCGGCCGTCCGACGATGATCATCGAGGGCCGAGCCGACCGTATTGACCAGCGCGGCGGCGAACTGGTGATCGTGGACTACAAAACCGGTCGCCGCGCGCCGGACGAACACGAGGCGAGGGCGTCGCAGGCATTGGCGATGTACGCCGTCGCCTCTACGCGCACTTTGCGCATGCCGTGCACGAAGGTCGAGTTGCACCATTTGCCGTCCGGCACGATCGCCGCGGCGGAACACACGCCGGAAACCTTGCGGCGGCACCTGGAACGCGCCGAGGAGACCGCCGGAGATTTGCGGTTGGCAGCAGATACCCTTGAGGCAGGCGGCGACGGAGACACGTTGTTCCCCGCCCGCCCCGACCGCCGCTGCGCATGGTGCGACTTCCGCCCGAGCTGCGTGGCGGGACAGCAGACAGCCCCTGCCGTGCAACCGTGGGATTTGCTTGCGCCGTAGGGGATTTCCCGAGACGTGGATTGGACCCGAGGATCGTGGCGGCACCGGAGATCGAGGAAGCGGCCCGTAACGAGGCGGCTGACGCGCGGGCGCGTGGGGCCGGCCGGGGTCGCGGTGCCGCGAGTGTTCGCCGAGCCGCCGGGAAAGATTCTGCTGCGGTGACTAAGGATCTTGCCGCTGGACAGGGCGAGGTTCGCGACGACCGTAGTGCTGAGAGCAGCAGCGCCCGCGCGGTCGGTGCGGCTCGGAATGCTCATGCGGACGGCGACGGTGCGGGTGCGCGGGACGTCGTGAGGTTGGACGGCGACGGTGCGGGCGTGCGCGAGGCCGCGAGGTTGGACGGCGATGGTGCGGGTGCGCGCGACGCCGTGAGTTTGGACGGTGCTGGCGCGGGCGACGTCGAGACGTTGGACGGCGATGGTGCCGAGGTGCGTGGTGGTGCGACATTGACCGGTGGCACCACTGCGAACGGCGGCCGTGCGGTCGAGGACTGTGCCGGAGCTGATTCTGCGGCGAAGAGGCGCGCGGCTGTGGCGTCGCGGGGTTTGGCGCGGGAGGACAACGCCGCGGAGATGAGTGGCGCGGCTGCGATTATCCATGAAACAGCCGAGCAAGCCAGCGTGACCCACGGCGAGGCGACACTTGACCGCCGCGAATCGGCCGCGCGGCGGAAGCCTCGTGGACGGTGGTGGCGAGGGTTCACCGGGTCGGTCGCCGCGGGGATGGCAGTCTTGGCCGTCGGGGTGCTGGTGGTCGGCGTGTTGTGTCTTGTGAACGGGGCGTCCGGACCGGGTGTGCTCAAGCTGGTCGGGCATCCGGTCGCCGCGGTGATTGTGCTTGCGCTGCAACGGATCGCCGACCGTCGGGTCGGGAAAGTGGCGGCGTTGGCGGGGGCTGGGGTGCTGGTCGTCGCGGTGGCGAGTTTCTGCGTGTTGTGGTGGTTCTGAGTCAGCGCAGAGCGGCGACGTTCGGGCCGCGTTGTTCCAGCAGCACCGGGCCCAGAGCGGTGAGGCGGACTGGGCCGCTGTAGGTGCCGCGGTCGACGCCGACTGTGCGTAGCGTTGCGCCGTTCGTTTCGTTCAGCACGGCCAGACCGCCGCGGATCGGGACCACCAGCTGGGTCGCGAAGGTGATTCCCGGGCCGAGCGTGCCGTCCAGGGTCCAGCGGGGCGAGAGGTCGTCTCGGGACAGGGCGACGGTTTTTGAGCCGGTGTACCAATACATCCCGGCCGCGGTGCGGGTTGTCGCTTCGGTGCCGCCGACCGGATCGGTCGCGACGTCCGAAGCGGGGAGATCCATGGGGTAGGCGGCTTTTTGCGAACCGTCCGCGCCGTAGACGACGTACAGCTTCTGGTCCGGCAGCAGGACGCCGGTGAGGTCGCCCGACATCGCGATCACCCGGGCCCTCTTGCCTGCCAGCAGGGCGGTGTAGGTGACCTTCGGTTCGTCCTCGTGCTCGGCGGTCGCCTTGTAGACGGTCAGCCGATCCGTACGGTCGCCGGGGCAGCGTTCGATCACGCCGATTTTGTCGGTGGCCGCTGCTACGGTTCCGTAAGTGCAGTTGGGGCGCGGTTGCTTGTTCGCATTTTGCAGGAACGGGACTTTGCCGTACTCCATGCTCTTCACGAGATCGTCGCGCCACGTGTCGAGGAGATGTTTGCCGGTGGTCGTGACGTGGCTGCCGTCGCTGACCAGGCGGGTGCCCAGTTCGGCGTCGCCGTTGCGCTGCGCGGTGATGCGGCCGGTGGCGGGGTCGAGCTGAGTGACCTCGCTGCAGCCCATTGTCTTGTGGTACACGGCGTTCACCCGGCCCCAGGCGGCGTCCACAGTGCACAGTCGCAGGTTTTCGCGGGTGTAGTGCCAGCGGATCTGCCCGGTGAGCGGATCGCGACCGGCGACCTCGCTGCCGTCCGCGGTGGTGACGGTGTCGGACTGTCCGATCGGGACGGGGGTCGCGGAACTCGGGGCCTGCCACAGCTGCGTCATCGACCCCGGCACAGCGGTCGGCGGCGTGGGGAGCGCATGTGGCGGCTCTGCCAGGGCGCGGCTGGTGTGGAGGTTGTCGCTCGTGCCGGCGACGATCGCGGCGACCACTGCGACCACGACGACGATCGCCCCCGCGATCACCCGGTCCCGCCCTCGATTCCACGGCGAACGGCGGGCTTTCCCCGGCGGCGCAACGGGATCCGCGGAGGACCGGCGGGGGAGGAGGTTTTCGGAACCGTAGGGCTCGGCGGGGGTGCTGGTGACCCCGGCGTCGGCGACGCGCGCGATGGGGCCGGTTTGCTCCTCGGGAGTGACCGGCGGGATCTCGGCGCTGGTGCTCGCGTGCCGGGGAGCCGACGTGGGGGGCTCGGCGGAAGTCTTTTCGGCGGCTGGGGTGCCGGGGGCCGCTGCCTGCGAGCCGGGAACGGCCGGGTCAGCGGTGGAAGCGTTTCCGACAGCGCTGCCCGGAGCTGGCACAGCGGGGCCAGCAGCGGCCTCGTGCGGCTCGGGGGAAGTCGCATCAGGCTGGCTGCCGGGGGGCGGCGAGGCGGGGGGAGCGGGTTCGGGGGATGTCGCGTCAGCTTGGCTGTCGGGGGTCAGCTGAGCTGGGTTCGCGGCGGGGGAAGCAGGTTTGGCGGAAGCCTTCTCGGCAGGGCTGTCGGGGGTCAGCGAGGCGAGGGGGGCAGGCTCGGGGGAAGTCGCGTCAGCTTGGCTGTCGGAGGTCAGCGGTGCTGGGTTCGCGACGGGGGGAGCCGGTTCGGCGGAAGCCTTCTCCGTCGATCCGCCGGGAGCCCGCAGCCCGGCGTCGGTCGCCGACGGGGCCGCATCCCGGTCCGCAGGCATCGTTCCGGTCGGCGAAACCGGCTCGTCCCCGGCACCAGCTGCCGAAACAGCCGGTCCCGAGCCAGCACCCTCATCCGAGACGGGCGCCCCGGCCGGAATATCCGGCCGGGGGCGTTCGTCGGGATTCGCGGGAGTGCCCGCTACGTTCGATCCGGGTTCGGGGGGCGTTTCGTCGGTGCCGTTCCCGTGGTCGTTCACGTAACTGACTCCCCGGTGTGTCGCTCAGTCTGCCGACGCAGGTGTATCAGATGCGGACGGACGGCGGCGACGGCGGCGGCGTGCCGGGCGGTCTCCGGTCTCGCCGGAGTCGGACGTCGTCGCGGGGGTGGCGTTGCCGGCGGAGGTCGCCGGGCCGGTCGCGTCGGCTCCCGAGCGGGTGCGGCGGCGGGTCCGGGGGCGCTCTTCCTGCTGGTCCGAACCGGACGAAGCCGGGGCGGCGGCGTCAGCGGCTTCGATGGCGGCGGCCGAGCGGGCGCCACCGCGGGTCCGCTTGCGCGGGGCCCGGTTGCGCTTGCGCGGGGCTTCTTCCTCCGCCGCCGAAGAAGCCGAAGAGTCCGAAGAGGAAGGTCCGGAAGAGCCGCGACGGCCTCGGCGCTTGCCGCCCAGGTCTTCTTCCTTCTCGGCGGACAGACCGGCCCGCGTGCGCTTCGACAGCGGCAGGCGGCCCTTCGTGCCCTCCGGGATGCCCAGGTCGCTGTACAGGTGCGACGACGACGAGTACGTCTCCGCCGGCTCTGCCAGGTCGAGGTTCAGCGTGTCGGAGATCAGCTTCCAGCGCGGCATCTCGTCCCAGTCGACGAGGGTGATCGCGACGCCCGTGCGGCCCGCGCGACCGGTGCGGCCGATGCGGTGCACGTAGGTCTTCTCGTCGTCCGGGCACTGGTAGTTGATCACGTGCGTGACGTCGTCGATGTCGATGCCCCGCGCCGCGACGTCGGTGGCAACCAGCACGTCGACCTTGCCCGAGCGGAACGCGCGCAGCGCCTGCTCGCGCGCGCCCTGGCCGAGGTCGCCGTGCACCGCGGCGGCCGCGAAACCGCGTTCCACCAGGTCGTCGGCCACTTTCTGGGCGGTGCGCTTGGTGCGGCTGAAGATCATCGTGAGCCCGCGGGCCTCGGCCTGCAGCGCCCGCGCGATCAGTTCCATCTTGTCCATCGAGTGCGCCCGGTAGACGAACTGCGCGGTGCGCTCGTGGATCGCGCCCGCGTCGTTCTCCTCGGCACGGATGTGCGTGGGCTGGCTCAGGAACGTCCGAGCGAGCGTGATGATCGGGCCCGGCATCGTGGCGGAGAACAGCATGGTCTGCCGCTCGTCCGGCACCATCCGCAGGATTCGTTCGATGTCCGGCAGGAAGCCGAGGTCCAGCATCTCGTCGGCCTCGTCGAGGACGAGCCCGCGGATCTTGCCGAGCACCAGGTGCTGCTGCTCGGCCAGGTCGAGGAGCCGGCCAGGAGTGCCGATGACGACGTCGACGCCCTTGCGCAGCGCCTCGATCTGCGACTCGTACGGCCGTCCGCCGTAAATCGCCAGCGTGCGGATGCCCAGGTGCTTCCCGGCGCCCTTGAGGTCGTTCGCGACCTGGACGCACAGCTCGCGCGTGGGCACCACGACCAGCACCTGCGGGGTGCCGTCGCCGGGCACCTCGACGCGGTGCAGCAGCGGCACGCCGAAGCCGAGCGTCTTGCCCATGCCGGTGCGGGCCTGGCCGATGAGGTCGTCGCCGGCCATGGCCAGCGGCAGGGTGAGCGCCTGGATGGCGAACGTGTGCTCGATGCCCGCTTCGGCGAGCGCTTTGACGATTTCCGGCTTCACACCGAAGGACTCGAACGTCGGCGCCTCTTCGGTCACCGGGGCACCGGCCTGAAGCGGGTGCGACGTGTCCAGCGCGGCCGGTCCGTTCTCACTGTGCTCGAGGGCGACAGCGGCGGTGGCCTGCGCGGTTTCGGTCTGTTCGGTTGTGGACTGTTCTGCGGTCAGGGTGATCGCCTCTCTCGTGACCAGCGCGCACAGGCCGGGTTGTCACTCGACACTCGACCGGGGGCCTGACTCGCACCTGCGCCTCGACTGAGGAGGCCAGTGGTGTCGGAGCCGCCCTCCCGGGAATGCCGCTAGGAGGCGTGCACGCACACTTGCGGCGAACCCCGGTCGCCCTGGTGGCACCGGCCGCTCGCCTGGTTCCCGCCGCTCCAGGGACCCCTCGAAAAAGGGCGGTCCGGCACGGCGAAGCTCTGTTTATCCGACCCCACTGTACCTGGTCAGGTGTTTTCCAGGGAATACCGGGCGCGGCGGCGCGGCGTGGGATCGGTCTCTTCACGGCGCGGGCCTGTGGTTCGGCGATACCCTCGTCGCCGTGACCGACCCCGTCGAAGCCAGGCCCGCAGTGTCCGCATCCTCTTCCCCCGCGATCAGCGAAGGCGTCGTCGATCTGCTCGGCGTGATCGCCTACCTGGAGCTGTCCGCGTTCGACCGGATGGCCGAGGACGCCCGCAGCGCGCCGACGCTCGCCGGGCGCGCCGCGCTCGCCTCGATGGCCGCCGCGGAGATCGGGCACCTCGATCTGCTTTCGAAGCATCTGGCCGCGAACGGCGTCGCGGTCGAGGACGCGATGGCGCCTTTCGTGTCGCAAGTGGACGCGTGGCACGGCTCCACCCGGCCCAAATCGTGGCTGGAATCGCTGGTCAAGGCGTATGTCGGGGACGGGCTCGCGGCCGACCTCTACCGCGAGATCGCGAACTGGCTCGACCCCGAGACCAAGGAGCTGGTACTCACCGTGCTCGCCGACACCGGGCATTCGGCGTTCGCCGAGCGCGAAGTCGCGGCCGGGATCAAGGCCGATCCGAAGGCCCGCGACAAGCTCGCGCTGTGGGGGCGGCGGTTGCTCGGCGAGGCCCTCACCCAGGCGCAGTACGTGGTGGCCGAACGCGACGGCCTGGCCGAACTGATCGTCGCCGGGTCCGGCGATCTCGCGGGAATCGGCGCGCTGTTCCGCCGGTTGCAGCAAGGGCACACCAAACGCATGCAGGCGCTGGGGCTGGGCTGAGCGGGTGGTCGCGAATCACCCGCTGGTCGCACGCCACCGGGGCGGCCCGCTTCGGTTAGCCTTGCCGGGCGTAGTCACAACGAGTTTTCAGCGGAGGTCCCACGTGGAGGTCAAGATCGGCATCAAGGACACGCCGCGCGAGCTGGTGGTGTCCAGTGGCCAGACTCCCGAAGAGGTGGAGAAGCTGGTCGCCGAGGCGCTGACGGCCGGTGACGGGCTCTTCCGCCTCAACGACGAGAAGGGCCGCAAGTACCTGGTCCCGTCCGACCGCATCGCGTACGTCGAGATCGCCCCGTCCGACGTCCGCAAGGTCGGGTTCGGCGTCGGCGACTGAGCCCAGCAGTACGCGAAAGGCCGCTCCGGAGATCGCTTCCGGAGCGGCCTTCTCGCGTTGTGCGGCCTGGTCAGGCGGTGGCTTCTTCGACCTCGGCGAGGGTTTTCGGGACGGAGAACGGCGGAGTGGACGTGCCGGTGAGCCGGTAGCGGCCCCACGGGTCCGGGTCGGACAGCTCGCCCTCGGAGGTGTGCTCGGCGATCCGCACTTCGCACGCCTTCTTGCGCCCGCCGACCGTCTCGGCCAGCTTCGGGTCCGCGGCGACACGGCCGTACCAGTGGTAGTAACCGTCGATCGGCTGGAAATAGCCGCGCAGATCGACGTCCGCGGTGATCTCCGTGCCGTCGACGACCAGCGTCGCCGAGCCCGTGTAGCCGTCTTCGTCGCTCATCCGGGGTCCTCTCGTCAGCCTGCGTCGCTATCGGCGTCCGCGGTGTCGTTCTCGGTGCGTCCGAGCTGGACGACCTTGTTCTCCTCGAGCGGCAGGTTCGGGTCGATCACCACGCCTTGCTGGCGGGTGAGCCCGTCGATCGCCGCCCAGATGATCTGGGTGAGGTACTCGACCACCGAATCGCGGCCCATCGAACGCCGGTCCAGCCACCATTCGCCGGTGCTCTGGACCATGCCGACGATCCCGTGCGCCCACGGTTCGGCCGCGCCGGAGTCCATGTTGAACATCCGCATGTAGTCGCCGAGCAACGCGGTCAGCGCGGTCGCGATGACCTCCTTGTCCTCCGCGACCACGTCCGAATCGGTGGTTTTGCCCGGCAGCCCGCCGTGTGCCAGCAAGCGGTACAGGTTCGGATGTTCTTCGATGACGCCGAAGAACGCGTCGAGCGCCATCCGGATCCGCGGCACCGGCGCGAGTTCCGCGTTGATCGCCGGGATCAGCCGTTCGAAAAGGATCTCCGTGCCGCGCTGGCCGAGTGCGACGTACAGGTCGGCCTTGTCCTCGAAATGCCGGTACAGCACGGGTTTCGTGACGCCGGCTTCCGCCGCGACGTCCTCCATGCCGAGGTCTGGACCGTGCGCGTCGAGCGCGCGCAGAGCGGCTTCGACGAATTCCGCGCGGCGCGCGATGCGGTGCTTGCGCCAGCGATCGCGGCGGGCGTCACCGGTTCCCGCGGTGTCTTTCCCGGTGTCGGCCGCCTGCTTGCCGGACTGCTTGCTGGAGCGCTTGACACGTTCGATCACGGCGGTCATGCTACCAGAGGTAACTGTTACCACGGGTTACATGTTCTGGAGCACAGAGCCCGTGGCGGCAGCGGGACGCGGCTTCTCGATTCAACGGCGAGTCAGGCGCTGGAAGGGGCTGATGATGACGCGGACGCTCAAGGTGACCGACCGGGAAGCGACGGCACAGCGGTTGCTGAAGTCGGCGGCGAACAAGTTCTACGATCCGGACGTCGACATCGACTGGGACGCGCCGCTGGTCGAGGGCAAGCGGTACATCCTGCCGGAGCGCTCGTCGCTCTACGGCACTCCGCTGTGGGACCGGCTGAGCCCGGAGCAGCGGATCGAGCTGGGCAAACACGAGATGGCCAGCATCGCGACCACCGGACTGTGGTTCGAGATCCTCCTGATGCAGATGCTGCTCAAGGAGGTCTACGCACAGGACCCGACCACGGCGCACGCGCAGTTCGCGCTCACCGAGATCGCCGACGAATGCCGGCACTCCACGATGTTCGCGAGGATGTCCGCGCGGATCGGCTGCCCGACCTACGGTCCGGTGCCGGTGCTGCGCCGGTTCGCGAAGCTGATGCCGACCATTTCCTACGGCCCGGCGCGCTACGGCGCGATCCTGGTCGCCGAGGAGGTGCTCGACCGGCTGCAGCGCGAGCAGATGAACGACGAGGAGATCCAGCCGCTGGTCCGGATGGTGAACCGGATCCACGTGCTGGAGGAGGCGCGGCACGTCACCTTCGCCCGCGAGGAAGTCACTCGCGGCATGGCGAAACTCGGCCGCGCGGAGGTCGCCTACCAGCAGTTCAGCATCGCGCTGATCTCGTACTTCGTCACGCGGGCGTTCATCAACCCGAACGTCTACAAGGCGGTCGGGATCCGGCCGCGCGAGGGCGTCGAGACGGCGCTGAACAACCCGCACTGGCGCGCGACGATCGCGTGGGCGGGGGAGAAGATCATGCCGTTCCTGCAGGAGTCCGGTCTGGTCGGGTTGCCAGGGAAACCGTTCTGGCGCAAGTCTTTCCTGCTTCCGGAGGGCAAGTGACTACCGCCGACGTACTTTTTCCCGCGGAGGCGAAATGACTACCGTCGAAAGGCTGCGGAATCCGGCCCGTGAACACCGGTTCGTCACCAGTGACGGCTGTGCGCTGCACGTCGAGATGAGCGGCCCGGCCGACGCCGCGGTGACGCTCGTGCTGGTGCACGGCTGGACGCAGGACCACCGCACATGGGACGCCGTCGTCGACCATCTCGGCCCTGGCGTCCGGACGCTGCGCTACGACCTGCGCGGGCACGGCGGTTCCGCCGCCGCCACCAAGGAAACCGGGACGATTCCGCAGCTGGCCGACGATCTGGCCGAGCTGATCGCCGCTCGCGTGCCGTCGGGTCCGCTGGTGCTCGCCGGGCATTCGATGGGCGGCATGACCATGATGGCGCTGGCCGAACGGCATCCCGAACTGGTCCGCGACCGGGTCGTCGGTGCGGCGTTCGTGGCGACGTCGTCGGGGCAGATGGACCGGATCACGTTGGGACTGCCCGGAATGGCGGGCCAGTTCTCCGCGCGGTTCGAGCGTCGGCTGGCGAAAGCGTTGTCGCATCGCAAAGGCGAGCGGCTGCCGTTGAGCCCGGCGATGGTGCGTTCGGGCGCGCGGTTCCTCGTTTTCGGCGACCACCCGCGCCGCGCGGACCTTCGGCTCGTGGCGGATCAGCTGTTGTGCGCGCATCCGGCGAGCCTCGGCGCGTTCCAGGACGCGATTTCGACGCACGACTGCCGCGTCGCGCTGGCGGCCTTGCGCGGTACCCCGTCCGTGGTGCTGGCGGGGGAGAAGGACCGGCTTTGTCCGCTTCCGCACGCGAAAGTGATCGCGGACGAGCTGCCGGACGCGGAGTTTGTCCGTTTCCCCGGTGCTGGGCACATGCTGCCGCAGGAGCGGGCGGGCGAGGTCGCGGTGCGAATCGGGGCCTTGCTGCGGGTTTCGTGACCGTGCGCGTTCGCGCTCGTACCTGACTGTCGGCTGTTCCCGGCCGCCCGGCGCTGTCACGCTGGGTGGTTGGGATGTCGCCGACGGAACAGGACGGGCATGGGCCAGCCGCTGAGCGCGCACGTCAACCGGAGCCTGATGGCGATTTCCCGGCGGGCGGAGAGCGTGGACCGGCATACGCTTGCCAAAACCTTCGTGGTGGCCGGGTCGTTCTCGGCGATGCTGCATTCCGCGGACCATCAGATCCTTTACGGCCGCCGCGGCACCGGCAAAACGCACGCCCTGCTGTACCTGGCCGATCTGGTCGAAGAAACCCACGACGTCGCGGTGTACCTGGATCTGCGCACGATCGGTTCCACCAGCGGCCTTTACGCGAATCAGCAGCTGCCGGTGCCGCTTCGGGGCACTCAGCTGCTGGTCGACACGCTGGAAGCGGTGCACGAACAGCTGCTGACCACGGCGATCGAGACCAGGGTTTCCCACCAGGAAGACCTGCTGCAGGGCTTGGACGAGCTGACCGAGGCGGCGACGACGGTCGAGGTCGTCGGCAATGTCGAGCGGGAGACGACCGTCGGGGGCTCCGCGGAGCAGGCGACCGGTGCCGGGGCGTCGGCGTCCTGGGGGCCGGGCGGTCCGCGTGGTGAAGTGAAGATATCCGGCAGCAGCCGTCATTCAGTCACCGCGTCAGATCGCTTGCGGCGCACCGGGATCGAGTATCACCAGGTCATTTTCGGGCCGCTCAGCCGGGCGCTGGCGCGGATCACGGCCGCGCTGGCTCCGGCCCGGCTGTGGCTGTTGCTGGACGAGTGGAGTTCGATTCCCCTTGAACTGCAACCGTTGCTGGCGGATCTGCTGCGCCGGAGCGTGCTCCCGACGCGCGGGGCGACGGTCAAGATCGCGGCGATGGAACGCCGGTCGCGGTTCCGCGAACCGGGCTGCGAAGGCGATTACGTCGGCATCGAGGTCGGCGCGGACGCGGCCTCCGCGGTCAGCTTCGACGACGTGCTCCTGTTCGACCACGGGCGAAGCCAGTCGAGACAGTTTTTCGCCGAACTCTTCCTCAATCACGTACGACCGCGGATGCCGGTGACCGACGACCCCGCGGAATTCGTGGCCACCGCGTTCAGCCGGACCGCTTTTCCCGAACTCGTGCACGCGGCCGAGGGCGTGCCCCGGGACGCGATCAACATCGCCGCGCTGGCCGCGCAGCACGCGAACACGGCGACCATCGGGATCCGGCACGTCCGGCAGGCCGCACAGGATTGGTATCTGCGCGACAAATACGCCGCCATCGACGGGAACGAACCGGCCTTGACGACGCTTCGGTGGCTCGTCGACGAGGTGGTGGGCCGTCGCCGTTCCCGGACTTTCCTGCTCGAACACTCCGGTGGCGCGCACGATCCGGCCATGCGCGATCTGTACGACGCCCGGCTCGTTCACCTGGTACGGCGCGGCATCGTCAGCCGAAAGCGGCCGGGAACGCTCTACGACGGATTCGCCATCGACTACGGCTGCTACGTCGCTTTGTTGTCTGACGGGGAACAACCGTCCAGGCGAAGCAAATCCGACGCCTGGCTGATCGATCCGTGTGGCGCGCTGCCGGACCATCTCGAGCAGCTGCTGGTCGAACTGCCCGGAGCGGCGAGATCGGTGCCACGCCAGCGAAAACCGCGCGAGTGAGCTAGCGAAGTCGTTCGAGGGCGGCGACGGTGGCCGGGACGTCTTCCCAGATCGGGGAGTGCCCGGTCTCGACGGTGACGAGTTCGCTGTCCGGCAGGTGGTCGACGAGGTGCTGGGCGTCGGCGAGAGTGCGGGCCTGATCGCGGATTCCGTGCAGCACCGTGACCGGACAGCGGATCGACGCCAGTCGCGGCGTGAGGTCCAGATCCCGTTGGCTCGTCAAGACTTCCAGCGCGGCTTCGGCCGGGACCCGGGCGGCGTAGCCGAGCAGTTCGGCGCGCAGGTCCGGCGGCAACGGGACGGCGAAGGACCGGTCGAGTACGCCCGCGTGCAGGTCGGGACCCCAGGCGGAGGCGATCGTGGCGAGGATCCGGTCGACGTCGCCGTGGCCGCGCATGTGCGCGCCGGTGTTCGCGAGCAGCAACGCGGACACCAGGTCCGGCCGGGTGGCCGCGACGAAAGCCGCGATACAGCCGCCAGTGGAGTGCCCGATCAGTGTGACCGGGCCGCCGTGCTGCTCGATCCGGTCAGCGACTCGTGCCGCGACGTCTTCGATCCGCCACGGACCAGGTGCGGTCATCCAGTCGACCGCGTCCAGCTCGTCGGGCAGCGCGGCCGCCAGTGGTGCGTAGATCCGCGGGCTGCACAGCGTGCCGGGCACCGCGACTACGCGCACGGAGTCAGTTGTCCTTGAGCGGGAACCCGCCGCCGATGCCGCGCCACGCGAGGTTCGCGGTCAGCGCCACCGCGTCCTCGCGGCTCATCGACTGGTTGTGCTGCAGCCAGTAGCGGGCGCTCACCTGGCTCATCCCGACCAGCCCGACGGCCAGCAGGCGGGCCTTCTCCTCGTCCAGCCCGGCGTCGGAGGTGATCGTCTCGGTGATGGCCTCGACGCTGGCCGAGGTCGCGCGGTCGACCGCCTCCTGCACAGCGGGCTCGCCGCGCAGGTCGGATTCGAAGACCATGCGGAACGCGCCGGCGTCGTTGTTCACGAAGTCGAAGAACGCGCCGACCGTGGCCGGGACGCGCTGCCGGTTGTCGCTGGTGGAGTTCAACGCGCCCTGCACCCGGCCGACGAGGTCGTCGACGTGGCTTTCCAGCAGCGCGATGTACAGGTCGAGCTTGCCGGGGAAGTGCTGGTAGAGCACCGGCTTGCTGACACCGGCCTCCTCGGCGATCTCGTCCATCGCCGCCGCGTGGTAGCCGTGCTCGGCGAAGACGCGCTGCGCGGCAGTCAGCAACTGGGCCCGGCGCTCGGTCCTGGGCAACCGGACGCCTCGTTGCAGTCGCGCCATCTCCGTCATTCTTCCTCCGTCCGCAGCCTTCGCCGGGCGGGTTCACCACCTCGTGAAGTGAACCTGACATTACTCGTGGGTACGCCCGAAATGCCAAGGGTCAGGCATCCTGGACTCGTGACGACCACGACCTCCCGCCCCACGGCCGCGGCGGCGGTCCGCCCGCCGGTGACCCAGGTGCCATTGTCGACTACGCCCCTTCCGCCGCTCGACGGGGCGCTGCCTGCCTGGCCGGGAACGGTCGAAGACGGCCTGCACATCCGGCACACGCCCGGCCCGGACGGGACGCCCGCGGTGTACGTGCACGGGCTCGGCGGATCGTCGACGAACTGGACCGACCTCGCCGCGCTGCTCGCCCCGACCGCTTCCGGACAGGCCGTTGACCTGCCCGGATTCGGCTATTCGGAACCGGCGGAAGGGTTCGCCTTCGGGCTCGACGACCACGCCGAGGTCATCGCGAACAGGCTGGAGCGGCTGGGCGAACCGGTGCATCTGCTCGGCAACTCGATGGGCGGCGCGATCTCGCTGCTGCTCGCGGCGCGACGGCCGGAGCTGGTGAGAACTCTCACCCTGATCTCCCCGGCGATGCCGGACCGCCGCCCGGACCCGCGCCGGCTGTCCGATCCGCTGATGGCGCTGGCCTACCTCCCGGTAGTCGGGGCGCGGGTGCGTCGCCGGATGGCCGGGATGACCGCTCGCGAACGAGCCGCGCAGGTCATCAAGCTGTGCTTCCACGATCCGTCGCGGTTCCCGGACGCCCGGCTGGACGAACTGGTCGAGGAACACGCCGCGCGCGCCGGCTTTCCGTGGGCGCTGGCCGCGATGGAACGCAGCACGTTCGGCATCTTCCGGCGCTGGACCGCGCTCGGCGCCGCGTCGCTGTGGTCGGTCGCCAAACAGGTCCAGGCTCCGACGCTGGTGGTTTGGGGACTCCACGACCGGGTGATCTCGGTCAAGCGCGCGCCGCGGACCGCGCAGACGATTCCGCACGCCCGGATGCTGGTCCTCCCGCGCACCGGGCATGTCGCGCAGATGGAACGTCCGCAGGTGGTCGCGCGGGCCGTGCTCGGTCTGTGGGAGGGCGCGGACACCGGCTCCTGGTAGCCCGAACGGGGGACCGCGGATCGCCGGGGAGCCCGCCAGTCGCTGCCGAGAAGGTCGCCGCCGTGTGGCACCCTGGATCGGTGGACCGGCTGAAGCAGGACGCGCGAGCGAAAGACCGGCGGGGCCCGACCGCCGGGTCGGCCCGGCGTTCCGGGTCTTCGGCGTCTTCCGGTTCTTCCGGTTCCGGCGATCCGGAGTCCGATTCGCCGCGCGTCGGCCAGTACCGGCCCGCGCGCAAGCCCGCCCAGCGCGTGGGCGAGGACCGGTACCGGCCGGGCGGACGCCGTACCAGCGCGGAGCCGCTCGCCGCCGCCTGGAAACCCAAGGACGACGCCGAGAAGCGCCCGGCGTCGAAGAAGAAGCAGCAGTCGCCGTTCGGCCGGTTCGTGAAGACCTACGGCTGGCGCGTGTACGCGCTGCCGATCCTGGCCGTGATCACCGTGCTCGTCGCGGTCAACACCGCCTCCGGCCCGTCCGACGCCGGTACCGCGGCCAGCGGCGGCGAGGTCGCGTCCGGCGACTCGGCCTCGGGGGCGATCGACGGTGGCGGCGGCATCCCGGAGAACCCCGCGCAGCCGGTGAACCTCAACGTGCCCACCGCTGACCTGCCGTCCGGCGGCAATTTCACCCAGACCGGCAAGGGCACCTGGCACGTCGTGCAGGGGTCCGGCGACGTCGTGGGCAAGTCCGGGAAGCTCTACACCTACACCGTCGAGGTCGAGGACGGCATCGACCCGGCCAGCTACGCGGGCGACGACAGCTTCGGCACCGCGGTGCAGGGCATCTTGTCCGATCCGCGCAGCTGGACCTGGAACGGCGAGATCCGGTTGCAGCGGGTCGACGCGAGCTATCCGAATCCGAGTTTCCGGGTGAGCCTCACCACGCCGGACACCACGCACCGGCCGGACGCGTGCGGCTTCCAGATCAAATTCGAGGCCTCCTGTTACCGGCGCAGCATGGGCCGGGTGCTGATCAACCTGGCCCGCTGGTCGCGCGGCGCGAAGGTCTACGGCTCGGACATGACGGGGTACCGGCAGTACGCCATCAACCACGAGGTCGGGCACGCACTGGGCAACAACCACGTTGGCTGCCCCGGAAACGACCAGCCCGCGCCGGTGATGATGCAGCAGTCGTTCGGCGTGGCCGACGACTACGTCGCGATGCTCAACAACATCCCCGGCGGCGACAAGGGCAAGGTCGCCGCGGACCACCACGTGTGCAAGCCGAACGCGTGGCCGAACCCGACTCCGCCGGGCCAGTAACAACGTCCCACGATCTGAGAGCAGGGAAGTCTCCCTTGCGGGCGGGCGTTGAACATACTGGGATCGACTACGCGACCCGCGCGAGTATGGAGGACCCGATGTCAGACACGGCACTGCCGCCGCTCGTCGAGCCGGCAGCCGAGCTCACCAAGGAAGAGGTGGCCCGGTACAGCCGTCACCTGATCATCCCGGACGTCGGGGTGGTCGGGCAGAAGCGGCTGAAGAACGCGAAGGTCCTGGTCATCGGTGCGGGCGGCCTCGGAAGCCCGGCGCTGCTGTACCTGGCGGCGGCCGGCGTGGGCACGCTCGGCATCATCGACTTCGACGTCGTCGACGAATCCAACCTGCAGCGCCAGGTGATCCACGGCCAGTCCGACCTCGGCAAGCTCAAGGCCGCGTCGGCGCAGGAATCGATCGCCGAGATCAACCCGCTGGTCAAGGTGCACCTGCACACCGAGCGCCTCGAATCGGCGAACGCGCTGGAGATCTTCGGCCAGTACGACCTGATCGTCGACGGCACCGACAACTTCGCCACGCGCTACCTGGTGAACGACGCCGCGGTGCTGCTCGGCAAGCCGTACGTGTGGGGTTCGATCTTCCGGTTCGAAGGCCAGGTGAGCGTCTTCTGGGAGGACGCCCCGAACGGCAAGGGTCTCAACTACCGGGATCTCTACCCCGAGCCGCCGCCCCCCGGCATGGTCCCGTCCTGCTCCGAAGGCGGAGTCCTGGGCGTGCTGTGCGCGTCGATCGGCTCGATCATGGTGACCGAGGCGATCAAGCTCATCACCGGCATCGGAGAACCGCTGCTCGGGCGGTTGATCTCCTATGACGCGCTGGAGATGAAGTACCGCGAGGTCAAGATCCGCAAGGACCCGGAGACCCCGAAGATCACCGAACTGATCGACTACGAAGCCTTCTGCGGCGTCGTATCGGACGAGGCCGCCTCGGCAGCCTCCGGCAGCACCCTGACTCCGGCGGAACTCAAGGCCAAGTTCGACGCGGGCGAGGACTTCGCCCTGATCGACGTCCGCGAGCCGCACGAGTACGAGATCGTCAACATCAAGGGCGCCACGCTGATCCCGAAGGACCGGATCCTGTCGGGCGAAGCGCTGGCGGAACTGCCGCAAGACAAGCCGATCGTCCTGCACTGCAAGTCCGGCGCCCGTTCGGCAGAGGCACTGGCCGCCCTGCACGCGGCAGGTTTCAAGGACGCCACCCACCTGGGCGGCGGAGTCCTGGCCTGGGCAAGGCAGATCGACCCAAGCCTGCCGACTTACTGACCCGGTCCCGAAACTTCCGGCTTTCCAACGGCAATGCTCCGTGAGGGGAACCCTGAGGGACTCTGATTCCCTCAGGGTTCCCCTCACGACCAGCGCAAGTCCGCGAGGGACGCGCCCCAACGTGGCATTAGGCGCGTGAGATGCACCGAACGCCACATTGGAGCGCTAGCCCACTCACGAAACCGCCACCAACGCACCCAACGAATCCACGCACCCACACCACCCCCGCACCCCGATACGAAGCCAAAATGCGGTCTGAGGGTGCTTGTCAAGGCATCTTTCCCGCCTTGACAAGCACCCTCAGACCGTCATCGCAATCAAGCTTCGGGGTGCCCCACGCAACACCGCAGCAATGTCGCCGCCAGGCGACGAGCCGTAGCCCAAGAAACGAGACCCCGCCCATGACCAGCGAGTCTCCCCAATAACCCCACCCACCCCGGGGTAACCTCCCCCTTTGTGCGGTCAACCCTCGAACGTCCCTCCGAACGCGTCTGCTCCGCGTTCGGCAGCGACGCCGACGCCATCACCCTCCTCCCGGACTCCGAAACCTGGCGCTGCAACGACGTGGTCTTCAAACGCGTCGAAGACCGCTCCCAAGCCCTATGGACCGCCCGAGCCCTGGACTTCGCCGACGACCCAGGCCTCCGCATCGCCAAACCAGTCCGCTCAAGAGACGGCCGCTGGATAGTCGGAGACTGGTCAGCCTGGCGCTACCTCCCCGGCACCACCGAACACCGCTGTGACGAAGCGGTCCTCGCCGCAGTCCGCCTGCACCGAGCCACCGCGGCCCTGCCCCGCCCGGACTTCCTCTCCTCCCGCGACGACCGAGATGCGATAGCCGACCGAATCGCCTGGGAAGAACAAGACCGCCCCCTTCCCGAGGAAAAAGGCGGCCGCTGGTTCGAAATCCTCGCCCCAGCCCGCCGTCCGATCAAACTCCCGCACCAAGCAGCCCACGGCGAACTCCTCGCCGGCCTGCTCTTCGACGGCGACGCGGCCCCCGGCGTGGTCGACTTCGTCCCGTACTACCGCCCAGGCGAATGGGGTGCGGCGATCGCCGCGGTCGACTCGCTGATCTGGGGCGGAGCCACCGGCGCCCTCCTGGAACGCTGGGCGCACCTCCCGGAATGGCCCCAGCTCCTGCTGCGCGCCATCCTCTTCCGCCTGGCCTCGCACGCACTCGATCCGCGCTCCACCAACGCCGCTCTGGACGGCCTGCGCGCGGCGGCCCGCGAGGTCAGCGCGATCCTCTGACTCACTGCGCGCCCTCGGCGTGACGGCGGGCAATGTCAACTCCCCGAAACATTCCGGCACTTTGAGGTAACACGGCGTCCTTACCGTCGGGTCATCGCCGACCCGAGGAGCGCCTGTGCCGCACGTCGACACACATTGCCCGTACTGCGCCTTGCAGTGCGGGATGCGCCTGGCTGAGACCCGGGTCACCCCAAGGGATTTCCCGGTCAATGCGGGCGGCTTGTGCCAAAAAGGCTGGACAGCGGGTTCGCTGCTGGAATCCGGCGCACGACTGACCTCGCCGTTGCTTCGCCGGGACGGCGAACTGCAGCCGGTTTCCTGGGACGAGGCACTGGATTTCGTCGCGGCGCGGCTGCGAACCGCACGAGGGACACACGGCGCGGACTCGGTCGCGGTGTTCGGCGGGGGCGGTCTTACCAACGAAAAGGCTTACCTGCTCGGGAAATTCGCCCGGGTCGCGCTCGGAACTTCCCAAATCGACTACAACGGACGATTCTGCATGTCCTCCGCCGCCGCGGCCGGGATCCGCGCGTTCGGTGTCGACCGCGGACTTCCGTTCCCTGTCACTGATCTCGCGGGCGCGGACGTCGTCCTGCTCGCCGGAGCGAACCCGGCCGAGACGATGCCGCCGTTCATGCAGCACCTGGATAGCGCGGAACTGATCGTGATCGATCCGCGCCGTACTCCGACGGCCGAGCGCGCCGCCTTGCATCTCGCACCGGCACCAGGCACGGATCTCGCGCTGGCACTGGGAATTCTGCACGCGGTCGTCGCCGAGGGACACCTGGACAAGTCCTATGTGGATCTTCGGACGACTGGGTTCGATGAGATGTGGCGGATCGCCGCGACGTGGTGGCCGGAGCGAGCCGAGCGGGTGACCGGGGTCGCGGCCGCGGACCAGCGCCGGGCGGCGGAAATGCTGGCGCGGGCGGCCAACGCGTATGTACTGACCGGGCGCGGGACGGAGCAACACGCGTCCGGCACCGCGACCGTCGGCGGGTGGATCAATCTCGCGCTCGCGTTGGGATTGCCCGGCCGGGCCGGATCTGGGTTCGGTTGTCTGACCGGCCAGGGCAACGGCCAGGGCGGACGCGAGCACGGGCAGAAGGCGGATCAACTTCCGGGCTACCGCAAGATCGACGACCCGGCGGCGCGGGCGCACGTGGCCGGGGTTTGGGGCGTGCCAGCGGAAAGCCTGCCAGGGCCGGGCCGGTCGGCGGTCGAGTTGCTCGACGCGCTGGGGGATTCGATCAAGGCGTTGCTGGTTTTCGGAAGCAATCCGGTGGTGTCCGCACCCCGGTCGGCTCGCGTGCAGGACCGGTTGGCTGGGCTGGATCTTCTCGTGGTGGCGGACTTCGTCCTGTCGGAAACCGCGGAACTGGCTGACGTGGTTTTCCCGGTGCCGCAATGGGCCGAGGAGGAAGGCACGCTGACCAACCTCGAAGGCCGGGTCCTGCTGCGGCAGCAGTCGATCGAACCGCCGGACGGAGTACGCAGCGATCTGTCGCTCCTGAGGGAACTCGCAGTCCGAATTGGACAACCGGCCGAGAGGTTTCCCGACGACGCGGCGAAGGTCTTCGAGGAGTTGCGTGCCGCGTCGAAGGGCGGAGCTGCGGACTACTCCGGCGTGACCTATCAACGATTGCGGTCCGGGGAAGCGTTGCACTGGCCGGTTCTGGACGAGAAGCACCCAGGCACGCCGCGAATGTTTCTCGACGGATTCGCGCACCCGGACCGACGAGCCCGGTTCGCGGAAGTTGACCACAGTGGACCCGCCGAACTGCCCGACGAGACGTTTCCGTTGCAGGCCACGACCGGACGAGTCCTGCAGCATTACCAATCCGGTGCGCAGACTCGCCGGATCGCGGAGTTGACGGCGGTCGTGCCGGAGGTGTTCGTCGAGGTGCATCCGGACACCGCGGCACGGTCCGGGCTGGCCGACGGCGATCACGCGGTGGTGCGGTCGCGGCGCGGGGAGACGGTCGCGCGGGTCCGGTGCGTGCCGTCGATGCGGGCGGACCTCGTTTTCCTTCCGTTCCATTTTCCCGGTGCGGCGCGGGCGAATCTGGTGACCAACCCGGTGCTCGACCCGGTGAGCCGGATGCCGGAGTTCAAGGTGTGCGCGGTGTCGTTGGCGAGGGCGGAAGCATGAGCGCGCGGAACGTCGTCATCATCGGGTACGGGATGGCCGGGGCGCGACTCGCGGACGAGATCCGGCGGCGTGATCCGGAAGCGGACCGGGTACGGCTGACCGTGCTCGGCGAAGAGCCGCATCCGGCCTACAACCGGGTGCTTCTGTCCACCGTGGTCGCTGGTGGGATGAACCCGGAAACGGTGCGGCTGCACGATTCCGAGTGGGCGGAGCAGACGCGGGTCGACCTGCGGCTCGGAACACGGGTGACTCGAATCGATCTGGCACGACGAGTCGTCTGTACGGAAACCGAGGATTTTCCTTACGACGCTGTCGTTCTCGCGACCGGAGCCGCGCCCTGGCTGCCGCCGGTCGAAGGGCTCGAACTCGGGCCGGAGGTGGTGGCGTTCCGAACGCTGGACGACTGTGCGCGCATCGTGGACGCCGCACGTCCGGGCGCACCGGTCGCGGTGCTCGGCGGCGGGCTGCTCGGCTTGGAGGCCGCACGGGGGCTGGCGGGTCGCGGCGCGAACGTGACAGTGGTGCACCCGAAGCCGCATGTGCTGGAAAGGCAACTAGATTCCGGGGCCGGCCGAGTGCTGGCGCGCCGGTTGGCGGAGCTTGGCGTCACGTTCCGGTTCGAGGTGACCGCCGCTCGGCACCTTCCCGGTGACGGTCTCAAACTCGACGACGGCAGCTTCGTTCCCGCCGACCTCGTGGTCGTCGCGGCCGGGGTGCGCCCGGAGACGTCGCTCGCCGAAGCCGCCGGACTCGAAGTGGACCGCGGCATCCTGGTGGACGATCTGCTCCGGACCAGCGACGGCCGGATCCACGCGCTGGGCGACTGCGCACGCCACCCAGGCGCGCCAGCGGGATTGGTGCAACCCGCGTGGGAACAGGCGGCCGTGCTGGCGGACCTGCTCACCGGCGCGGACGCCACGGCGCGGTATCGCGGCACTCGCACGGTAACCCGGCTCAAAGCCCGCGACATCGATCTCGCCGCACTCGGCGAAACGCAAGTGACCAGCGAGGACGAGGCTGCCGAGGTCGTGACCTTCGACGATCCGTCCGGTGGGCGGTACGGCAAACTCGTCGTGCGCGGCGACCGAGTGACCGGCGCGATCCTGCTCGGCTTGCCGGACGCGGCGGCGACCGTGACGCAGCTGCACGACCGGGGCACGCCCGTCCCCGAAGATCGGCTCGCGGTTCTGCTCGGCCGCGCGTTGCCCGCGGGCGCGCCGACGGCGGCGAGTCCGGCCGATCTTCCTTCGTCCACAGTGATCTGCCGCTGCAACGCGGTGACCAAAGGCCGGCTGATCGAAGCCTGGCGGGGTGGCGCCACCGACGCTGCCGCACTCGCCCGCACTACCCGCGCCACCACGGGATGCGGCAGCTGCCGCGACACCGTCGGCGCGGTCGCGGACTGGCTGGCCGCGCAATGACCGCCCCCGGTAACAAGGAGGACGCCATGACCCGCCGTTGGATCGAGCACTGGGATCCCGAGGACGACGAGTTCTGGGAAACGACCGGCAAGCGCGTCGCCCGGCGCAACCTGTGGTTTTCCGTGTTTTCCGAACACATCGGCTTCTCGATCTGGACATTGTGGTCAGTCGTGGTGCTGTTCATGGGCCCGGCGTACGGGTTCAGCGCGGCGGACAAGTTCCTGCTCGTCTCCACGCCGACGGTGGTCGGGGCGATCATGCGCATTCCCTACACCTTCGCGGTCGCGCGCTTCGGCGGTCGCAATTGGACAGTCATCAGCGCGCTTCTGCTGCTCATCCCGACAGTGCTGACCGCGGTCGTGTTGCACCCGGGTACTTCGCTCGGCACGTTCGTGCTGATGGCGGCGCTCGGCGGGGTTGGCGGAGGAAACTTCGCGTCTTCGATGGCGAACATCAACACCTTCTACCCAGAGCGGCACAAGGGCTGGGCGCTCGGACTGAACGCCGGTGGCGGAAACCTTGGCGTCGCGGTGATCCAGCTCGTCGGCCTTCTCGTCATCGGCACCGCGGGTGCGACAGCGCCGCGATTGGTGCTCTACATCTACCTCCCCTTGATCGTCATCGCCGCGACCTGCGCCGCGTTGTTCATGGACAACCTGGCCAGCGTTCGTGGTGACACCAAGGCAATGCGCGAAGTAGTCCGTTATGGACACACCTGGGTGATGTCGCTGCTGTACGTCGGCACGTTCGGTTCTTTCATCGGCTACAGCTTTGCCTTCGGTTTGGTGCTGCAGAACCAGTTCGGTCGGACACCGTTGCAGGCGGCCGCGGTGACCTTCCTCGGTCCGCTGCTGGGATCGCTGTCGCGGCCGATCGGCGGGTGGCTGTCGGACCGCATCGGCGGTGGCCGCGTCACCTTCGCGACCTTCGGTGCCATGGCGTTGGCGACCGTGGTGCTGGTGCTGGCTTCCTCGGCGAATTCACTGGCGACGTTTACCGCCGCGTTCATCGTCTTGTTCGTGCTCACCGGAGTCGGGAACGGGTCGACGTACAAGATGATCCCGGCGATCTTCCAGGTGAAGGCGCGGGCGGCGATTCAGGCCGGTGCGGACGAGGCGGCGGAATTGCGCAATGCGCGGCGGCTGTCCGGAGCGCTGATCGGACTGGCCGGTGCGATCGGCGCACTGGGCGGGTTGTTCATCAACCTCGCGTTCCGGCAGTCGTTCGCCACCGCGCACAGCGGTGTTCCGGCGTTCGTCGGATTCCTGGTCTTCTACGCGGTGTGCGTGGGTGTGACGTGGTTCGGCTATCTGCGCAAGCCGGCTGTGCGCGCGCAGGTGGCGTTGGCGGGAGCGGAGGTCTGAAATGCCTACAGTGGTGGTCGCCGGGCACGGAATGGTCGCGCACCGGTTCGTGGAGGCACTTCGAGCGGCGGACCCGGCGAGCGAATGGCGGGTGGTCGTCTTCGGCGAGGAGAACCGGCCCGCATACGACAGGGTCGCACTGACCTCCTATGTGGACAGTTGGGATCCAGCGGCGTTGGCGTTGCCGGGATCGGACTACGCCGGAGACGACGCGGTCGAGCTTCGCCTCGGCGAGGTCGTCGTTTCGGTGGATCGCGAAGCCAAGACGGTGACGACGGCGACCGGGCACGTGCAGCCGTATGACTCGTTGGTGCTGGCGACCGGTTCTCGTCCGTTCGTACCGCCAGTGCCGGGGCGGGACCTGCCCGGCGTCTTCGTGTACCGGACGATCGAAGACCTCGACGCCATTCGTGCGGCGGCGGAGCGGCAAGGGCGCGGCCGCCGGGCGGCGATGGTGATCGGCGGTGGCTTGCTCGGCCTGGAAGCGGCGAAGGCATTGCGGGACCTGGGTTTGTCTCCGCACGTGGTCGAGATGGCACCGCGGTTGATGCCGCTGCAGGTCGACGATGGCGGCGGCGGTCTGTTGCGACGCCTCATCGCGAACCTCGACGTGACCGTCCACACGGGAACCTCTACGGACGCGATCGAGTCCGACGGCTCGCGATTGCTGGCCCGGCTGGGCAACGGCACGGAGCTGGACGTCGACCTGGTGGTCTTCTCCGCTGGCGTTCGGCCTCGGGACGATCTGGCCCGGGAGTCCGGTTTGGACGTTGGCGAGCGCGGCGGCGTGCTGGTCGACGCGATGTGCCGCACTAGCGACTCAGCGGTCTACGCCATCGGCGAGTGCGCGGCGGTCGAGGGCCGCGTGTACGGAATCGTCGCGCCGGGGTACGCAATGGCGGAGGTGGTCGCGGCGCAGCTCACCGGCACCACGGCGAGCTTCCCCGAGCCGGACACCGCGACGAAGCTGAAGCTGATGGGTGTGGACGTCGCGAGTTTCGGCGATGCGCACGCGGCCACCGAAGGATCGTTGGAAGTCGCGGTGAACGACGCCGTGGCTGGGACGTACAAGAAGCTCGTGGTGACTGACGACGGCCGGACGCTGCTCGGCGGGGTCCTGGTCGGCGACGCGGCGGAATACAACACGCTGCGGGCATTGGTCGGGCGTCCGCTGCCTGCAGACCCGGGTGCGCTGCTCGCGCCGACTGGCGGCGGCGCGGCGGTCGGCGTGGACGCGTTGCCGGACGAGGCGCAGGTTTGTTCGTGCAACGGGGTTTCCAAGGGCGCGTTGACCCGCGCGATCACCGAGGACGGCTGCGATTCGGTCGGGAAGCTGAAGTCGTGCACGCGGGCGGGGACGTCCTGTGGCTCATGCGTGCCGATGCTCGCGAAGCTGCTGAACGCTTGTGGTGTCGAGCAGTCGAAGGCGTTGTGCGAACACTTCACGCAGTCTCGTGCGGAGCTTTTCGAGATCATCCGGGCGACGCGGATGACGACGTTCAGCGAGATAGTGAGCCGGTATGGCACCGGGACCGGTTGTGCGGTGTGCAAGCCCGCGGTGGCGTCGATCCTGGCGACGCTGGGCAACGGGCACATCCTCGGCGGCGAGCAGGCGGCACTGCAGGACACGAATGACCGGTTCCTCGCGAACATGCAGCGCAATGGAAGCTATTCAGTGGTGCCGCGAATTCCCGGCGGAGAGATCACGCCGGAGAAACTGATGGTGATCGCTCAGGTCGCGCAGGATTTCGGGCTGTACACGAAGATTACCGGCGGGCAGCGGATCGACCTGTTCGGGGCCACTGTGGACCAACTTCCGGAGATCTGGCGGCGGCTGGTCGACGCGGGCTTCGAATCCGGGCACGCGTACGGAAAGTCTTTGCGGACGGTCAAATCCTGCGTCGGTTCGACCTGGTGCCGGTATGGCGTGCAGGACAGCGTGGGGCTGGCGATCGACCTGGAGCTGCGGTATCGCGGCCTGCGGTCACCGCACAAGATCAAGGCCGGAGTGTCCGGGTGCGCGCGGGAATGCGCCGAAGCGCGCGGCAAGGACTTCGGCGTGATCGCCACCGAACACGGGTGGAACCTCTACGTCGGCGGCAACGGCGGAGCGACGCCCCGGCACGCGGAACTTCTCGTGTCTGATGTGGACACCGAAACCCTGGTGCGCACGATCGACCGGTTCCTGATGTTCTACGTGCGCACCGCGGATCGGCTGCAGCGCACGGCACCGTGGATCGAGGAACTGGACGGCGGGCTCGATCACCTGCGCGCGGTGATCGTGGACGACAGCCTCGGCATCTGCGAGGACCTGGACGCGGCGATGGCGAAGCACATCGAGGGCTACACCGACGAATGGCGCGGTGTGCTGGAGGATCCGGACAAGCTGGCGCGGTTCAGTTCGTTCGTGAACGCGCCGGGGACGCCGGATCCGTCGATCTCTTTCCGGGCGGAGCGGGAGCAGAAGATCCCGGTGCTACTGGGAATTCCGGAGGTGCGGCGATGACCATGACCTCATCCTGGACCGCGGTGTGCGCGGCCGCGGACATCCCGGAGTTCTCCGGGGCCGCGGCACTGGTCGACGGCCAGCAGGTCGCGGTGTTCCACGCCGGCGACGGCTGGTACGCACTGTCCAATTGGGATCCCTGCAGCGGAGCGGCTGTGCTGTCGCGGGGGATTGTCGGCGACACCGGTGGAGAACCGGTGGTCGCGTCGCCGGTCTACAAGGAACGATTTTCCCTCCGAAGCGGGCGGTGTCTCGACGCGGACGGAGTTTCGGTGCCGGTGTATCCGGTTCGCGTACGGGACGGGGTGATCGAGGTGGGCTCGCCGTGACGGACGTCCGGCCGTTGGCCGGGTTCACGGTGGGAATCACGGCAGCGCGCCGAGCTGAAGAGCTGGGCGCGCTGCTTGTGCGCCAGGGTGCGACCGTCCGTTATGGACCGGCGATCCGGATCGTGCCGCTGGCTGACGACACCGAGCTGCACGCGGCGACGATGCGGCTGCTGGAGTCGCCGGTGGACATGGTGGTGGCGACGACCGGGATCGGCTTTCGCGGCTGGATCGAGGCCGCGGAAGGATGGGGCCTCGGCGAGAAGGTGCTCGACCACCTGTCGAACGCGTCGTTGCTGGCTCGCGGTCCGAAGGCCGCCGGAGCGGTGCGGACAGCGGGGTTGGCGGAGGACTATTCGCCCGCGTCGGAGAGCAGCGCCGAGCTGTTGCAATACCTGACGGAGTCCGGAGTGGACGGACGACGGATCGTGCTTCAGCTGCACGGCGAACCGCTGCCGTACTTCGCGGAGGCCCTTCGGCAGGCGGGGGCTGAGGTGATCGAGATCCCGGTGTACCGCTGGGTGGCTCCGGCCGACCCGGGACCGCTCGACCGGCTGCTGGACGCGGTTCTGGAAGGAACGATCGACGCCTTGCCGTTCACCAGCGCGCCCGCTGCCGCGTCCACGGTCGCGATGGCGCGGAGGACTGGTCGTCTCGGTGCGCTGATCGAGGTACTGAGCAACCGGGTGGTCGTGGCGTGTGTCGGCCCGATCGCGGCCGCACCGCTCGCCTCGCTGGGCGTTCCGACTGTCCAACCGAGACGGTCGCGGATCGGCGCGCTGGCGAGAACCGTCGCCGACACCTTGGTCACGGCGTCGCCGACGTTGTATGCCGCAGGCCATGTGCTGCAGGTCCGCGGCACCGGGGCGCTGGTGGACGGCGAATGGCGCGAGATCGCTCCGGCCCCGATGGCGCTGCTGCGCGCTCTCGCGCGACAACCTGGCCGGGTGGTCGCGCGCCGGGAGTTGTCCGCTGAGCTTCCGTCGGGTGGCGAGGCACACGCGGTGGAGACGGCGATCGGCCGGTTACGGACCTCTCTCGGCGGTGCCGGCGTAGTGCAGACGGTGGTCAAGCGCGGCTATCGGCTGGCGGTGAATCCCGGCGACACCCCAGGGTCGATCGACTAACCTCGGCCTGGTGCGAATGGTCCCCATTCCGCCGGGAACGGTGACGCTCACCGACCGGCGGACAGAACGCAGCTGGACAGTCGACGTGCCCGCGTTCGAGCTAGGCGCGATCCCGGTCACCCAGGAGGAATACGGCGGCGACGGGGATCTGCCCGCTGTCGAGGTGTCCTGGTTGGACGCTGTGCGGTTCTGCAACACACTGTCCGAACGCGACGGATTGTCGCCCGCCTACCTGATCGGCGACGAGGTCGAGTGGGACCGGGCCGCCTCCGGCTACCGGCTGCCCACTGAAGCCGAATGGGAACACGCCTGCCGCGCTGGCACCGAAGGCCCCAGGTACGGAGAGCTGGACGAGATCGCCTGGTACGAAGGAAACTCCGGCGGCCAGCTGCATCCAGCCGGCGAGAAGCGTCCGAACGCTTGGGGCGCTTACGATTTGCTCGGCAACACTTGGGATTGGTGCTGGGATCTCTACGATCCGGCGGTATACGGCGAGTATCGAGTGCTCAAGGGCGGCGGCTGGGCGGACGAACACTGGAGCGTCCGGGTGTCGGTGCGCCGCCGGAGCCACCCGACGTTCCGGGTGGACGACGTCGGCTTCCGGGTCGCACGGACCGGTTAGGACTGCGCGGAGTCCCACCAGGACAGAATCCGGGTGCCGTACAGCGTCAGCCATTTCGACGGTTCCCCGGCCGGGACGTCGACCTCGAACCACATGTCGCCGCTGAGCCGGCCGTCCTGCAGCCAGGTTCCGTCCGGCCGCCGGGCGGCGCGAACCCGTTCCACCGCGTCGGCGAGCCGCGGGTCGGGCGGAATGTCGTCCACGATGGCGGCTTCGCGGAAGTGTTCGACCGCGTTGATCGCGCTGTAGTGCCACCGCACCGGATACGCGAAATGATCCACCCAGGACGCCACCTGCTCGCCGGTCGAGAGCCGGTACAGCAGCCGGCGGTCCAGCAGATACTCCTCGCCGGCCCGGCGGGCGGCGTGCGTCTCGTCGGTGCCCCCGGTCGCGATGTCGTAGGCGAGCAGGCCCTTCACCGCGTTCAGCGTCGAGTGGAAGGACGAACGCTTCGACCCCTCGACCCATTCGCAGTTCCAGCCCCCGTCGGCCAGTTGATGCTCGGGGAACCAGTGGGCGAGCCGGGAGACGTCGACGCCGAGCCAGCCGCCGTTCGCGAGTGTCCAGGCGTTGATGCAGACGTCGACCTCGCCGTCCCAGTACGGCAGATCGTGGTATTCCCACCGGGAATTCTCGGCGATCAATTCCGCGGTGCGGCGTTCGCGCAGCACCGCGGAATCCATCCCCCATTCACGCAGCATGTTGAGCGACCACGTGGTGGCCGTCCACGGCTGTCCAGTGTCCGGCCCGGGTTTGAATTGTGCCGGGAAGAAGGCGCCGCCGGCCCATTGTCCGTCCGGGTCCTGGCGCGCGAGGAGCTGCGCGCCGAAGCCCTCGGTCGCGATCTTGTGCCGGGTGGCCGTCCAGACTTCGGGCGGCGCGTCCGCTAAGTCCCGTTCGACCTGCCAGCGCAGCGTCGGGTCTGAGTCGAGCAGCCATTTCAGCACGTCAGGACTCTAGCTCGCCGGTCAAGCCCACGTCACGGAAAAGTCCTGGTAGCCCCGGGCGGACGCGACCCGCGCCGCCTCGTCCTCGGCGGTTTCGCGGTCCGCACGGCGGAGCGGATCGAATTCGGCGAGCGTGAAGGCCAGGCGTTTGCCCGACGCTTTCATGCGCCAGGTACCCATAATCTCGCCGTCGACCAATAACGCACCGGGGCTGCCGATGATTTTCCACACCTCTTTGGCCCGCGCTTTGTCCGGCACAAGTACGGCTTTGTCGCGGCCCTGCGTGTACGGATCGAGCGGCGGCAACAGGCGTACGCCAGCAGCCGACGGCGGGTTCTCCAACGCGGGCAAACGATCAGTCGGGATGAATGCCCGCCGACCGTCCACTTTGACCTCGGTTATGGCGGAAGGCCAGGTGTCGCGGACGCAAGTCTTCGCGGTGCCGAGAAAACCGGCCGCGTCGCCTTGTGTCGCGGGCCCGTTGAAGCGCAGATACTGCTCAAGAACTCGCGAAACCGCCGTCGGAACCGGACGCGTGGACATCCGTCCGCGATCCTCCAACGGCGCGAGCGTCGCCGGAGATTGCCCGGCTTCGAGCCGCGCACCGCCGTGCAGAGAGGCGATTCGCATGAGCTGTTCATGGACGTGCGTCGCATTGCAAGGACGGCACCAGCGGCTGAACGTGGGCGGCAACAGCTTCGTGATCTCCCCGCTCACCACGCCCTTGGTCATCGGCTTGGTGACCACTTTGCGAATCGCCCGCGCGGTGGTGAACACAATGTCCACAGGGGACACCTCGGCGGCCTCTAGATCCTTCTTCTGCCACAACATCCGGGCCAGTGCGTCCGGATCGTCGACCGGCACCAAGGCGGCGGTCAGCTCTGGCAGATCCGCGCGCCGGTGGAAATGCGGCGCGCCCCGGTGCGACCACACCAGGGCGAGCCGCGGATCGTCCACAAGAGACTCCGGCGGGACCGGATCCGGCATCCGCGCGGTCAACGAGAGCGCGGCGGTGTCGCGCATGCTGTCCTGCAGGCCGAGGTCCAGCAGCGGCAGGTCGTACGGATCGGCGACGGAGCGATGCAGCCCCTGCTCGGCGATCCGGTACGCCAGCGCCTGTTCGCGCGACACCTCCAGCATCCGGCCTCCTTCAGAGCGTGTAGTCGAAGGTGTACGACACGGTCGGCTCGCCCAGCACGCCGTGCACCGTGCCGGTGCCGCCGATGCCCGCCAGGTCGCCAGTTCCGGAGCCCGGCACGACCTCGAAGGTCGAGCTGATGCTCTTCGGGTCGAAGCTCCACTCCTGGCGGACCACGAACGTTCCGGCGCGACCGTCGACTGTGCCCTCGAACCGGTCGTAGCCCGGCGACGTGGTCGCGCCGCCGTCGTAGCCCTCGCCCGGGTAGTACAGCAGGTAGTCGCCGGTGGCCGCACCCTGGATCAGGCCCGAGTACTCCATCGCGGCGTGCACGTACGCGACGCGCGGGCCGCCCTCCTCGCCGCTCGCCACGTGCTCTTCCCACTTCGTCATGCCAAACGTGTTCATGCGGAGCAGTCAATCAGCCATACCTGCCATCTTGTGTCAGGTATTTCAGTCATACTTGGCGCATGCGTGCCGGCCGTTTGCTCACCGTGCTTCTCCTGCTGCAGAACCGCGGCCGGATGACCGCCGACGAACTGGCCGCTGAGCTGGAGGTTTCGGTCCGGACGGTGTACCGGGACATCGAAGCGCTGTCGGCTTCGGGGGTGCCGGTGTACGCCGACCGCGGCCGCAGCGGCGGGTACCAGCTCGTCGACGGCTACCGGACCCGGCTGACCGGCCTCAACGAGGACGAAGCCCAGTCGCTGGCGCTCGCCGGGCTGCCGGTAGCGGCCGCTGAGCTGGGGCTCGGCACAGTGCTGGCGGCCGCGCAGCTGAAGCTGTACGCGGCGTTGCCGCAGGAGTTGCGCAGCCGCGCCGGTCGTGTCGCGGAACGGTTCTACCTCGACGTTCCCGGCTGGCATCGCGGCATCGAAAGCCTGCCGACGCTGTCCGCGGTCGCCGACGCGGTGTGGTCCGCGCGGCGGATCCGCGTCCGGTACGAACGGTGGGGACAGCGCGAGGTCGAACGGGTGCTGGAGCCGCTCGGCCTGATCCTCAAAGCGGGCAACTGGTACCTCGCCGCGCGGTGCGAGGGGACCGATCGCACCTATCGGATTTCGCGCATCCACGAGCTGACCGACCTCGGCGAGGAGTTCGAGCGACCGGCGGAATTCGACCTCGCCGGTTACTGGCAGGAGTGGTCCGAGCAGTTCGAACGCCGGATGTACCCCCGAAAGGCGACAGTGCGCCTCTCGCCGCGCGCCCAAGCTCTCGTACCGTTCTACGCGGGCAGTGTCGGCGCCCGGGCGCTTCGCGAGGCAGTCGCCGCCGGAGCGGAACCGGACGGCGACGGATGGTTGACGATCGACCTGCCGGTCGAACCGGGAGAACCGGCGATCGGCGAACTGCTGCGGTTCGGGCCGCATCTGGAAGTGCTCGCGCCGGAGGACCTGCGGACGGAACTGGCGGCGGCGATCCGGGAGATGGGACAGGCGTATGGGTGAGCTGGACGGCGTGCGGATCGGTGTCACAGCCGAACGGCGCGCGGACGACCTGATCGGCGCGCTGCTCAGGCACGGCGCCGAAGTGCGGCACGCGCCGACAATCACGATCATCCCGCTAGCCGACGATCCGGAACTGCGCCGAGGCACCGAAGCCGTCCTCGCCGCGCCCATCGACCTCACGGCGGTCACCACCGGGGCCGGGTTCCGCGGCTGGCTCGACGCCGCCGAAGGCTGGGGTCTTCGCCAGGAGCTGCTGGACTCGCTGGCCGGGTCGCGCATCTTCGCGCGCGGGCCGAAAGCGGTCGGCGCAGTGCGGGGCGTCGGTCTGCGCGAGGAGTACTCCGCGCCCGGCGAGACCAACGACGAGCTGTTCGGCGCGCTCACCGCCGCGGGTGTCGACGGCGAGCGAGTGGCGCTGCAACTGCACGGCGCGCCACTGCCGGAGTTCACCGTTCCGCTCGCCGCGGCGGGGGCGTCGGTGCTCGCGGTGCAGCCCTACCGCTGGCACACGCCGCCGAATCCGGAGCCGGTGTACTCGTTGATCCACGAAGTGCTGTCCGGAGAGCTGGCCGCGTTGGTGTTCACCAGTGCCCCGGCCGCGACGAACTTCCTGACGCTCGCCGACGAATCCGGTCGCGGCGCGGAGCTGCGCGAGACCCTGCGCGGTGGCACGGTCGTCTGCGCGTGCGTTGGTCCGGTGACCGCAGCGCCGTTGGAGGCAGCCGGAATCAGCACGCTACAGCCGGAGCGTCAGCGGCTGGGCGCGTTGGTGAAGCTAGTGGTCGCGAAGCTCGGTTAGGACGCTTCGGCCTGCTGTCGTCCCGCGGCTTCTTCGCTGAGGCCTTGCCGCCAGTAGCCGGTGAAGCAGATAGCGGTCTTCTCGAAGCCGCGCTCGCGGACAAGGTGTCGCCGAACGAGCTTCACGACGCCTGCTTCGCCGGAAACCCACGCGTACGGCGTGCCGTTAGGCAACTCCGCCGCGCGTACGGCATCTACGAGCGCTTCGCCGTGCGTACGCGCACCGCGGACCACCCAGTGCACTTCGACCGCACCGTTGGTCTCGAAGGTCTGTCGCTCGGAGCGGTCCGGGATCTCGACGTACACCGACGCGCGCGCCGACTGCGGCAGCCGCTCGAGAATCCCGCCGATCGCCGGCAACGCTGTCTCGTCGCCGACCAGCAGTTGCCACGTCGTCCCGTCCGGCACGTCGTACAACCCGTGCGGCCCGAGGAACGCGACCCGGCCGCCGACCTCCGCCTGCCCCGCCCACGCCGAAGCCGGACCGCCGCTCTCTTCATGCAGCACGAAGTCGACGTCCACCTCGCCGCTCTCCGGACGTGCCGCGCGCACCGTGTACGTCCGCATCGGCGGCCGGACGTCGTCGGGCATCGCGAGGTACCGGCGATACCAGGAGAGCACGTCGTCCTCGCCCATCTCGGCGGGTGGCAGGTGCGGCTCCTCGTCGCCGGGCAGCGGGAAGAACACCTTCACGTACGCGTCCGGCGCCGCCGGGCCGGCCGCCGCGAGACCCGGGCAGTCGAACGTGACCCGAGCCATGTGCGGGGTGACCCGCCGGACCGCGGTGACCCTGCCGGGGTGGTAAGTCAGGACGCTCATGAGGTGAGGCTAACCTAAAATGCACGGGGCGGGCTATGCCTGGGGAGGATGGCGGACGCCACGCTTTTCGGCCCGAGGGTGCCGTCGCGAGGGTGTTTTCGCGGGGCCGCTGTGGCGAGGGCGCTGTGGCGAGGGCGCTGTGGCGAGGGCGCTGTGGCGAGGGCGCTGTCGTTGGTGCCGCCGAGGTGCTGGCCGCGGGCGCGACGCCATCCCGGTCGAGTGCCGAGCCGGAGCACCGTGGCAGCTCATGAGCGGTGCTCGGGCGGAGGTCCGTGAGGGGAACCCTGAGGGAATCAGAGTCCGTGAGGGTTCCCCTCACGGACCTCTCGGTCGCGCGGTGGGGTGGGCGGGTGCCGTCCTCTGGAAGCTCTAGAACAAGCCGGGGGGCTCATCCTCGCCAGGCTCGTCCCCGTCCGGACGCCAGCGGTACTTCCGCAGGTCCACCTTTTCCCCGTCCGCCAGCACGCCCTCCGCGCGCAGCCGCTCCAGCTGTTCGTGCAGCAGGTGCGGCGCGGGAGTCCCGTTCGCGCGGAGGATGCGGTGCCAGGGCAGGTCGTGGCCGTCCTCGGCGAGGGCGCGGCCGACCATGCGCGGAGAGGGAGCACCGGAGAGCGCTGCGACGTCGCCGTACGTCGCGACTGTCCCCGCGGGTACGTCGGCGATGACTGCGCGTATCCGCTCGTGCAGTTCGTCGTTCATGACCCGGCAGATGATAGTCCCGCCGAGGGGTGTGCCGGTGCGCCACCCGGGTGAGCGGGCATGGTTCCATCGCTGATGTGCACGTGCGGAGAGCAGGGAACGGACAGGCGCGGCTGGTGCGCCCGCCGGTCCCCGCCGCACCCACGTTCACCTGGGACGAGGACGCTCGACGGCTGCTGTCGGCTCCTTCTGGATTCCGCCGCGTGCTTGGCGGCCCGGGTACCGGCAAGACGGCGTTGCTCGCCAGCGCCGCCGCGCGCCGGATCGCGGAGGGGGCGGATCCGGAGAGCGTGCTGCTGCTCACGACGTCCCGCCGCGCGGCGGACGCATTGCGGGCTGACCTCACGCGACGGCTCGTGTCCGACCCGGATCAGGAGTCTTCGCTGCCGCGCACGGTGAGTGAACCGCTTGTGCGCACAGTGCATTCGTACGCGTTTTCCTTGCTGCGCCTGGAAGCTCGGGCCGAAGAACTGCCGCCGCCGCGGTTGCTGGCCGGGGCGGAGCAGGACGTGGTCGTGCGTGAGCTGCTGGAGGGCGACCTGGAGGAGGGCGCGACCGGGTGGCCGGAGCAGTTGCGTCCCGCGCTGACCGTGCCGGGGTTCGCCGAGGAGCTGCGCGACCTGCTGATGCGGGCGGCCGAGCGCGGGCTCGGCCCGGAGGATCTGACTGAACTCGGCCATCGCCAGGACCGCGAGGAATGGGTCGCCGCCGGGCAGTTCTGGGCGCAGTACGAGGAGGTCACCCAGCTGCAGGGGGCTGGCGGAAACGCGCTCGGCCTGCCCGCCGCTCCCGCGCTCGACGCGGCCGAGCTGGTGACGTCGGCGTTGCTCGCGCTGGAGGACGACGAGGAGCTGCGCGAGCGTGAACGGGGCCGCGTGCGGCATTTGTTCGTGGACGACGCGCATCACCTGGATCCGTTGCAGGTGCAGCTGATCCGCACGATCGGGCACACCGCGGAGGAGTTCGTGGTGGCCGGCGATCCGGACCAGTCGGTGTTTTCTTTCCGTGGCGCGGACCCGAAACTGTTCGCCGATTCCGACAATGACGGCGACCGGACGGTCATGCTGACCGCGTCGCACCGGCTCGCTCCGACTGTCCGGGCGGCGGTCGCGAAGCTCGGTGCGACGCTGCCTGGTGCTTCGGCGCATCGGAAGTTGGTTACCCCGCAAGGGAAACGCGGGGGCAAGGTGCGGGTGCGGCTGATGCCGACCCCGGCGGCGGAGGCGAGCTGGATTGCTGATCAGCTCCGCCGGGCGCATCTCGTCGACGGGGTTCCGTGGTCGGAGATGGCGGTGCTGGTGCGGTCTCCGGCACGGACGTTCCTTGTGCTGCAACGCGCGTTGCGTGCGGCGGGCGTGCCGATCGGCTCGGCTACCGAGGAATTGCCGTTGGCGAAACACACCGCGGTACGGCCGTTGCTGGCGGTGTTGCGGATCGCGGCGGAACCGGAACTGCTGGACGTCGACATCGCGGAGATGTTGCTGTCCTCGTCGCTTGGCGGGGCGGATCCGTTGGCGTTGCGGCGGCTGCGACGTGGTCTTCGGCGGCTGGAGCTGGCTGGCGGCGGGCAGCGGTCGAGTGACGAACTGCTCGTGGAAGCGTTGCGGGGCGGGGACATCCTCGTCGGTCTTGCGGACAACGAGGCGCTGCCGGTCCGTCGGGTCGGCAAGCTGCTGAGCGTCACGCACCAGGCGGTGAGCCGTGGTGAAAGCGTCGAGCAGGTGCTGTGGGAGCTGTGGCAGGCAAGCGGACAGCAGGAACGGTTGCTGCGGTTGGTGGATCGCGGCGGTTCGCTGGGTGCGCAGGCTGACCGTGACCTGGACGCCGTGGTGGCGTTGTTCGATTCGGCGGGCCGCTACGCCGACCGGTTGCCGAAGGCGAGTGTCGCGGCGTTCGCGGATTACCTGTCGTCGCAGAACATCGCGGGGGACACGCTCGCTCCGGCGGCTATTCCGGGTGAAGGGGTTTCGCTGCTCACCGCGCACGCGTCGGCGGGTCGCGAGTGGACGGTCGTCGCGGTCGCCGGAGTGCAGGAGGGCGCGTGGCCTGATATGCGGCTGCGCGGATCGCTGCTGGGCGTGGAGCGGCTAGTCGACTTGCTGTCCGGAGTGGACGAACACGACAAGGTGTCCGCGATCGCGCCGATCCTCGCCGAGGAGCGGCGGTTGTTCTACCTCGCGGCGAGCCGGGCGCGCCGGACTCTGCTGGTGACCGCGGTGGCCGGGGAAGACGAGCAGCCGTCCCGATTTCTCGACGACCTTGAGGAGAACGGCGCCGACGACGGCATGCTCGACTCCCGGATGAAGCCGCCGGGCCGATCGCTCGTGCTGGCTGAATTGGTCGGCGAGCTGCGCGAGGTCGTGTGCGACGACAAGTCGGACCCGGAGCGGCGGCAGCGGGCGGCGAAGCAGCTTGCCCGGCTGGCCGCCGCTGGGGTGCCAGGTGCGCATCCGGACACTTGGTACGGGTTGATGGAAGCGTCCACCGAGGATCCGGTGCATGGGCCCGGCGACCTCATGCGAATCTCGCCGTCCACTGTGGAGATTCTGGTGAAGTGCCCGCTGCGCTGGCTGATCGAACGGCACGGCGGCAGCGATCCGGCGCAGTTGGCGGCGGTGACCGGAACTCTCGTGCACGGCCTGGCGCAGGCGATCGCGGGCGGAAGTACCGAGGAGCAGATCCAGGCCGCGCTGGACGAAGCGTGGGTTCGGGTGGACGCTGGCGCGCCGTGGTTTTCCCGGCGTGAACGGTCCCGGGTGGAGCTCATGCTGCGCAACTTCGTGTCGTGGCTGGAAAAGTCGCGGCAGGAGCTGATTGAAGCCGGGGTCGAGCAGGACATCGAGGTCGAGTTGCCGATGGGCGACGAAGAGGTGCGCGTGCTGCTGCGCGGGCGCGTCGACCGGGTCGAGATGGACAAGGACGGCCGTCCGGTGATCGTGGACATCAAGACCGGCAAGGTTCCGGTGTCCGGCGCGGACGCGGAAAAGCACCCGCAGCTCGCGGCGTACCAGTTGGCGGTGTTGCTGGGCGCGGTCGAGGGCAAGAACACGCCCGGCGGCGCGAAACTCGTCTACGTGGCCAAGGGGAACAACAAAACCGGTGCTACGCAACGGGATCAGCCGCCGATGGACGAGGACAGCGGACGCGAGTGGCTGGAACTCGTGCGGTCGGCCGCGGCCGCCGCGGTCGGTCCGGACTATCAGGCGCACGAGAACGCCGACTGCGACCGGTGCCCGGCGCGCGGTTGCTGCCCGTTGCGTCCGGAAGGGCGTCAGGTGACCGGACCGTGAGCCCGGTGGTTCTCGCCAACCCCGTCGGACCCGCGGAAATCGCTGACGCACTGGGGTTGCACCGTCCGACGCCCGAGCAGGCGACCGTGATCGCGTCGCCGGTCGAGCCGTCGCTGGTCGTCGCGGGCGCGGGCGCGGGGAAGACCGAAACCATGGCCGCGCGCGTGGTCTGGCTGGTGGCCAACGGAATCGTGAGCCCGGAGCGGGTGCTCGGCCTGACCTTCACCCGGAAAGCCGCGCGTCAGCTCGGCGAGCGGGTCCGGGCGCGGCTGCGGCGGCTCGCTGGTTCGGGGCTGCTGGAGCGGATTGATCCGTCAGGCGCGTTGCGGTCCACTGTGGTCGCGGGTGAGCCGACTGTGCTGACCTATCACGCGTACGCAGGACGGTTGCTGTCGGAACACGGGTTGCGGCTTCCGGTGCAGCCTGGCGTCCGGTTGTTGTCGGAGACTTCGTCGTGGCAGCTGGCGCATCGGGTGGTGTCCACTTGGGACAATGACCTGGACACTGACCGCGTACCGCCGACGGTTACCGCGCAGTTGCTCGCGCTTGCCGGTGAACTTGGCGAGCATCTGATCTCGACGGAAAAGCTCGGGCAGTACACCGAATGGCTGTGCGAGGTCATCGAAAACGCTCCGCGGGCGAAAGGGCAGCGCGCGTCGCTGCCGGTGAAGCTGCAGGACGTGCTGGCAGCGCAACGGTTTCGGCTCGCGTTGCTGCCGTTGGTCGAGGATTACCACCGGCGCAAACGCGCGGAAGGCGCGCTGGATTTCGCGGACCAGATGTCGCTGGCCGCGCAGCTCGCGGACGGATATCCGGCGGTGGTCGCGGGGGAGCGCGAGCGTTATGGGGCCGTGCTGCTGGACGAATACCAGGACACCGGGCACGCACAGCGAGTGTTGCTGAGGTCGTTGTTCGGCGGCGTGGATCATCCGCCGATGCCGGTGACCGCGGTGGGCGACCCGGCGCAGGCGATTTACGGCTGGCGCGGTGCGAGCGCGGCGAACCTGCCCCGGTTCACTACGGACTTCCCACGCCGACGCGAGGAACGGCTGGAGACCGCGCACGAATTCGGGCTGCTCACGAGCTTCCGCAATCCGCCGGAAATCCTGGAGCTGGCCAACGCGATCTCGGAACCGTTGCGGCAGCGCGGGCTCGGCGTCGAACGGCTTCGGGCGCGCGACGGTGCCGGTCCGGCGGACATCGCGGTCGCGTTGCTGCCGGATGTGCGCGCGGAACGCGAGTGGGTCGCCGACGCGATGGCGCGGCGCTGGCACGCGGAGAAAGAGGAGACCGGCAAGCCGCCGACCGCAGCGGTGCTGGTGCGCCGACGTGCGGACATGGCCCCGATCGCGGCGGAAATGCGGATGCGCGGGCTGCCAGTGGAGGTCGTGGGACTCGGCGGATTGCTGGACGAACCGGAGGTCGCCGACCTAGTTTCCACGCTGCGCGTGCTCGCCGATCCGCTGGCCGGCAGCGCGGCGGCTCGGTTGCTTACGGGTGCGCGCTGGCGGATCGCGGCGGCCGACGTCGCGGCGTTGTGGCGGCGGGCCAACGAACTCACCTCGCCCGAGCCGCGTGCACAGGAGGGCGAGGAACCGGAGCTGGTCGCCGAACGCGCGGAACAGGCCGGGCTGATCGACGCTGTCGACGAACCCGGTGCGCCCGAGCGTTACTCCGCGGAGGGGTACCGCCGAATTCGCCGGCTGGGTGCGGAATTGACCGCGTTGCGGCGCCGGTTGGATCAATCGCTGCCGGAATTGGTGGCGGACGTCGAACGCACGATGTTGCTGGATGTCGAATCGCTCGCCCGTCCAGGATCGGCCGGCCGCGCGCATTTGGACGCGTTCGCTGAGGTGGTCACCGATTACGCGGAGACCGCGCCGACCGCGACTCTGTTGTCCTTTGTGGACTACCTGAACACCGCCGCGCACGCGGAAGACGGTCTGACGCCCGGCGAGGTGCAGGTGGTTCCGGACCGCGTGCAGGTGCTCACTGTGCACTCGGCCAAGGGGCTGGAATGGGAAGTCGTAGCTGTTCCGCATCTGGTCGCCGAGGTGTTTCCGGGCAAGCGGCGTTCGTCGTCGTGGTTGCGCACCTCTACCGCGCTGCCCGCGCATTTGCGCGGTGACGCGGCGGACCTGCCGAAGCTGCAGGTCGCGGAAGGCTATGACCGCAAGGAAGTGCAGGAAGCCCTGGAACTGCACGAGGAGGGGTTCGTCGCGCGCGAGGCCGACGAGGAACGACGGTTGTGTTACGTCGCGCTGACCCGTTCGGAGCGCGCGTTGCTCGTTTCCGGGCATTGGTGGAACGAAAGCAGCACGCGCGCTAAAGGGCCGTCGATCTTCTTGTCCGAGATCGCCGAGGTGATGGGCGAGTCCGATCCGCCGCTGGGCGTGGTGGACGTCTGGGCGGAGGAACCGGCCGAGGGCGAGGAGAACCCGCTGGTCGCGGACTCCCGGACGGCGAAGTGGCCGGTGGATCCGCTGGGCGACCGGCGGTCCGGCGTCGCCACCGGGGTGGATCTGCTGCGGGCGGAAATGGCCGCCCTGGAAGAAGAACCCGAGCCGGAGGCCAAGGCCGAATCCGAGCCGGAACCCGAAGCGGAACCTCTCCCGGCAGCCGACGACGACGAAATCCCGCTGCCGCCGGAACCCGAGGACGAAGAGGAGTACCTGCCAGACGACTTCGAAGACGACGAGGACGTCATCGACCCGGAAGACCCGGACGGCTGGGCCGCCGACACCGACGTTCTCCTCGCCGAACGCGCCCGCTCACAGTCCACAGTGGATCGTGTTGCGCTGCCCGCGCAGCTGAGCGTGAGCCAGCTGGTGGACCTGGCGTCCGATGCGGACGCGCTGGCGCAACGCCTGCGTCGCCCGCTTCCGTTGCCGCCCAACACCTTCGCTCGCCGCGGCACCGCATTCCACAGCTGGTTGGAGCAACGCTTCTCCGGCGACCGGCTGCTGGAGATCGACGACCTTCCCGGCGCGGCCGACGTCGGCGAGGCTCCGGACACCGATTTCGAAGCCCTGCAAGAAGCTTTCGAGAACAGCGAATGGTCCGACCGCGTCCCGGTGGCCGTCGAGGTGCCGTTCTCCGCGGACGTCGAAGGCATCACCCTGCGCGGCCGGATGGACGCGGTGTACGCGGATCCCGACGGCGGCTGGACAGTGGTGGACTGGAAGACCGGCTCCGTCCCGTCCGAAGAACGGTTGCCGGCATTGGCCGTTCAGCTCGGCGCGTACCGATTGGCGTGGGCAGCGCTGAAGAAGGTCCCGGTGGAACGGGTGCGCGCGGCCTTCCACTATGTCCGATCTGGACACACGCTGCGCCCGGCCGATCTGCTGGACGCGGAAGGCCTGCGCGCCTTGCTGCGCAACGTTCCTCAGGAGTAGGAGTCAGGCCCGATCGCGGACGGTCAACGCCCAGCTCACCAACGGCCACTGCATGGGCAACCGCAGCCACGCCACCGCGCGATCACGCGCCGGACGGCCGCGTCGCTGACAGTCCAGCGCCATCTTCACGTTCCCCGGGAACACCCCGACGAACAGCAGCGCCGCCGCCAGCCCGCCCAGCCGACGCGTGCGCGGCAACGCGATCCCGGCGGCGACGGTCAACTCGGCGGCGCCCGAGGCGTAGGTCCAGGTGCGCCGGTCACCGGGCAACTCCTTCGGGACCAGCGCGTCGAACGGCTTCGGCCGGGCGAAGTGCAGGACGCCCGCCCCGGCGAGGAGAGCGGCGAGAAGATGGGCCGGACGTTGCGACGCGCGAGGCTCGGACATGCGGCAAGCCTGCCACAGCATGATCGCCGTGACGGGTGTGCGGGTGCTCCGATTGGGTTATCCTCCCGGCTGTGAGTGACGCCGAACGCGCGCGGGGAGCCGGTGCATGAAGGCCTTGAAACGGCTGCCCCTGAACGTCCGGTTGAACGACCGGCCCGACCACGAGCTCGTCGGCGTGATCCGGATGCCGGAGCTGACAGTCAGCCCGATGCGGGCGATCGTCAAGCGGATCATCGGCGCGCTGCTGGCGCTGCTCGCCACGGTGCTGATCGTCTACCTCGACCGGGACGGCTACCGCGACGCCAACGGCGACGGCCTCTCGCTGCTCGACTCGCTCTATTACGCGACAGTTTCCCTCTCGACCACCGGCTACGGCGACATCGCCCCGGCCACCGCGTCCGCGCGGCTGGTGAACGTCATCGTGATCACGCCGCTGCGGGTCCTTTTCCTCATCGTCCTCGTCGGGACCACCCTGGAAGTGCTCACCGAGCGCTCCCGGCAGGCGTTCAAAATCCAGAAGTGGAGGACGAAGGTGCGTGACCACACCGTCGTCGTCGGTTTCGGCACGAAGGGCCGCTCGGCGGTCAACGCGCTGCTCGGCGACGAGGAGGTGCAGGCCAACCGCGTGGTGGTCGTCGACACCGACCAGCAGGCGCTGGACGCGGCGAGCGCGCTCGGCCTCGTGACCGTGCACGGATCGGCGACCAGGGCGGACGTCCTGCGGGTCGCGGGCGTGCAGCACGCCCGCGCCGTGGTGGTCGCGCCGAACCGCGACGACACGGCCGTGCTGGTCACCCTCACCGCGCGCGAGCTGGCTCCGAAGGCGCACATCGTGGCGTCGGTGCGCGAGGCGGAGAACGTGCACCTGCTGAAGCAGTCCGGGGCGAACCAGGTCGTGGTGTCGAGCGAGACCGCGGGGCGGCTGCTCGGGATGGCGACATCCACTCCGCTTGTAGTGGACATGGTCGAGGACCTGCTGACGCCGGAATCCGGACTGGCGATCGCCGAACGCGCCATCGAGCCGAGCGAGGAGGGCGGATCGCCCCGGCACCTGCCGGACACGGTGCTCGGCGTGGTGCGGGACGGGGTGCTTTACCGGGTGGACGCTCCGCAGGCGGACGCGCTGGAGCCGGGGGACCGGCTGCTGTACGTCAAGAAGGTCACGCAGGTCGATCACATCGAACGCTGAGGTGTGCCCGGGTTCGGGCTGGTTCCGGTCCGGCGCTGTGGAGGTCCGTGAAGGGCCGCCTGAGGGAATCTGATTCCCTCAGGCGGCCCTTCACGGACGGCTGCGGGAGCAGGGCCGCACACCGCTGCTGCTGAGAAAACCTCAGTGGGTGCGTGGGATGCACTCAATGGGGCATTCGGGCCAGGCCGGTCGGCGGGCGGGCGGCGGCGCACGCGGTGACGGGCGAGATGGCTGGCGCGGTGGCGCACGTGGTGGCGGGCGCGGCGGCGCACGCGGTGACGGGCGAGGCGGCTGGCGCAGGTAGCGCACGTGGCGGCGCACGCGGTGACGGGCGCGGTGGCGGGCGAGGTCCCCCGTGCGCGGGCACCTCACTGGGTTTTGCCCCCGGCATCTGGAAGCATAGCGTCGTGCAGGTTTCCGACCCTCCGCATAAGAGCCCCGTCAAGCGGTGGCTGCAGGTGGGCATCCCGATCGCGGCCGGGGTGCTCGTCGTGGTCTTGGCGTGGCTCGCCGGCCCGGGGCTGCTCGGCATCCAGGCGAAGTCCGCGGGCGCGCCGGTGGACGCCCAGATCACCAAGGCCGTCGACTGCTCGGTTCCCGGGGCGGCCGAATCGGTCTCGTTCCAGCTCGGCGGCAAACCGCGGCAGGGCTCGCTCGACAGCTGCGGGCACGGCAAGGACGAGCACCTCCAGGTGCTGGTCCCGGACGACGCTCCGGACAGCGGCGTCGTCTCGGTCACCGCTCCGGACACCTCGGCGGGCTCGCAGGACCTGCGCGCGCCGATCGCGCTGGCGCTGTTGGTGTTCGCCTGCTTCTGCGGCGGGATGTACGCCTACCTGGTGATCCGCGGTCCGGGCAAGCTCGCGCTGCTCAGCTGACGCGCGCACCGGCCGCGCTGGTCAAATCACTACAGCCGCGGCGCCAAAATCCAGCGCAATCAGTGAACCACTACATCCGTAGTGCCGATCCCGCGCCGGAGACAGCCTTCCAGGCCGAACCACTACGAACGCAGTGGCACCCAGCTCAGCTGACGTCCGACGCGGACGCGGCGAAGGTGTTGCAGTCCGCGATCCGGTTGTCCTTCGCCCCGGCGCGCCACCACTGCGCGTAGTGCGCGTTGGTGCCGTGATCGTGACTGCGGGAAGTGTTGTCGCCGCGAGTTTCCTGGTCGTTCCAGGCCTTGTTGTACATGTCGCGGGTGACCGTGCCGCCGCGGTCGACGTGCGCGCCGAGGAACATTCCGGAGAAGCACTGCGCCTGTAGTTCTTTGCGGCGCGACATGTCGAGGCCCTCGGGGCTGTTCTGGCCCGCCGCGTAGATCTTCTGCCACGCGGCGTCCATGATGCCCGCGACTTCCTGCACGTGGTGGCCGTACTCGTGGGCGAACAGTGCCAGGTAGACCCCGGGGTTGTTGCCGTACTGGTCGGTCTGCAGGCCCTTGAACGGGACGTACAGGTTGTTCTCGCAGTAGTACGCCGCGGTGGCGATGCCGACCTGGATGGTGCCGCATTCGGTGTCGAAGCTCGGCCCGGTCGGGAAGTGCAGCGCGGGCGGCGTGAACGGCAGGTTGTAGGACTCGAGGAACGGGCCCCACGCCGCGTCGAGGCATTTGCTCGCGGCGGTGAAGAACGCTTCCGCGCCGTCCTGCGTGCTCGTCCACTGCGGAAGATTGCAGACGAGATTCTGGAGACCGGCGTTGCGGTCCTGCAGGATCGGGTGGTCGGCCAGCTTGAGGATCTTGTGCGGGCCCGCGCTGGCGGAGGTGCTCGGGCTTTCCGTCGGGCTGGTCGGCGCGCTCGAAGCGGTGGACGAGCCGCTGGTGGGCGGCAGTTCGTAGGCGGACGTCGGCGAGGGCGGCGCGGCCTGGTAGCCCGCGTTGCTCGGACCCGACCCGCGGTTCAGCGAAACGATCGCCACGACGCCCAGCGCCAGCACCGCGACCGCGCCGAGGCACAGGCCGACGATCAGACCGGTCGGTTTGCGCGGCGGCACCGGATAGGACGGCGGCGGCTGCTGCCACGGCGGCCCCTGCGGCGGCGGGCCCTGATACGGCGGCTGCTGTCCCTGGTACGGCCCTTGTCCCGGCTGTGCCTGGTACGGACCTTGCGCCTGACCCGGGTACTGGCCCGGCGGCACCGGTCCTTGACCCGGCACCGGCGGCGGTTGAACGGTCCCGCGTGGCGGCACCTGGCCGTAGGGCGGTTGCGTCATCAGGGCAGTCCCGGTGGGTCTCGGCGCGGGCCGGGCGTCCCCCGGCTTGCCGTTCAGCATATCGGGGGATGCCCGGCGCGCCGCAGCACTTCGCCGGACTGCCTCCGCGCCCGGACGTCCCCCCAGGTCTGGCCGGGTGCGGACGGCTCTGGAAGAGTGACGGCAGCAACCGCAGGGCCGTGCAAACGAGGGGCTCCGATGACAAACTCACCCGGTTCGCCCGGGCCGGGGGACGACACGCCTACGCCGAGCCGGGGCTTCGCGAGCCCCGACCCGGGCGCGTCCGCCGCCACTCCGCCGGAGACCGGCGAAACGGACACCTCGTCCTCGCCGTCCGGCACGAGCGCCGGAATTTCGTCGTCCGCCAGCGAAAACTCCGCTTCGTCCGGGGAGCACCAGGCTGCCTCGGACGGTCCGGCTGGCGCGAATCCGTCGCCTGCCAGCGAAAACGCGGCTGGCGCGACGCCGCAGCCGGGCTGGGCAAGTCCGGCTGGCGCGAACCCGGCTGGCTCGACGGCGCAGCCAGGTGGGCAGAACCCGGCTGGCGCGGCTTCGCCTTCGGCCGGTGAGAATCCGGCAAGCGCGGCACCAGGCAGCGAAACCTCGGCCGGGGTGTTTTCGTCTCCGAGCGGCGCGAACCCGGCTGGCGCCACTCCGGAGCAGCCCGGCGCGTTCCCTCCGCCCGGCGCGACGCCGCCTCCCGCGGGCGGCGGTCAATGGCAATCCCCGGGCCAGCAACCGCTTCCGCAGTACCCCGGCGGCGGCCGTCCCGGTGCCGGCTGGAGTCCGAACGGGCTGGGCAAACCGGGCGTGATCGCGTTGCGCCCGTTGAACGTCGGCGACATCCTCGACGGCGCGATCACCGCGATCCGCCGGTACCCGTTGCTGATCCTCGGGGTGTCCGCGATCGTCGCGGTGGTCTCGGCGGGGCTGAACCTCGCCGCGTCGCTGTGGCTGGTGCCCGATTTCAACCGGGTCACCCAGCTCGGCCCGGCCGCGACGCAGCAACAGCAGCTCGACGCGCTCTACAGCCTGCTGGGCTCCACGCTCACCTCGCTGCTGCCGGTGCTGGTGATCTCCATGCTGGCGCAGACTTTCCTCACCGGCTTCCTCACCGTGGTGATGGGCAAGGCGGTGCTCGGCCGTTCGGTCGACTTCGGTTCGGCGATGCGCGAGGCCGCGCCGCGGCTGCTGCCGCTGCTGGCGGTCACCATCCTGTACACGCTGGCCACGATCGTCGCCGCGGCGTTCTGCCTGCTGCCCGCCGTGCTGCCGTACGTGTTCTGGTCGCTCGCCGGTCCCGCGCTGGTGCTGGAACGCGGCACGATCGGACAGGCGTTCACGCGGTCGCGCCAGCTCGTGGCGGGCATGTTCTGGCGGGTGTTCGGGATTCTGCTGCTGGCGGGCGTGATCAGCTGGCTGATCTCGGCGATCATCGGCATTCCGTTCAATCTCGGCTCGGGCGCGTTCACCGGCATCTTCGACCCGCAGGCGACGCTGCCGAAGGTGACGACCGGCGGGCTGGTGCTGCAGTCGGTGGGCAAGGTGATCGCGGAGACGATCGTCATGCCGTTCACCGCGCTGGTCACCGTGGTGCTCTACATCGATCAGCGGATGCGCCGCGAGGGCATGGACATCGAACTGGCCAGGGCGGCGGGCATCCAGCCGCCGCAACCGCCGCAGCAGGCGTGGTGATCGGTTTTCTCGCCGACGTCCCGGTCGACATCGACCGGGACCCGGCCCGGCTGCGGGCGGTCCAGGAACTGACCGACCCGGCCTATGCGGCTGCGCAGCCGGGCTTTCTCGAGCGGGTCTGGCAGTGGCTCGGACAGCGGATTTCCGAGCTGTTGGACTCGTTGTCCGGAGTGCCCGGCGGCCCGCTCGGTCTGTTGTTGGTGCTGGCGCTGGTGATCGTGCTGATCGTGGTCGTGCGGCTGCGGGTGGGCAAGGTCGGCCGGTCCGCGAAAACGTCCGGCGAGGTGTTCAGCGGACGGCGGCAAACCGCCGACGAGTACCGGAGAGCCGCCGAGGAAGCCGCCGCTCGCGGCGATTTCGCCGACGCGGTGCGGGACCGGTTCCGCGCGCTCGTGCGGGGGATGGAAGAGCGCGCGCTGCTCGACGTCCGCTCGGGCCGGACCGCGGACGAGGCGGTTGCCGAAGCCGGAAGGTTCCTGCCGGACCTCGCCGTTGAGCTCACGGCCGCCGCGCGGCAGTTCGACGACGTGCACTACGGCGGGCGGCCGGGTACCGAAGCCGGTTACCGCGGTTTGTCCGAATTGGACGAACGCGTCCGTCGTGCGCGACCGGTTTTGGCGGACGCATGAGCACAGCTGTTTCGCCGGATCTGCGCCGAATCTGGCGTGGCGCCCGGATCCCGCTGGCGATTCTCCTGCTGATCGTGCTCGTCGCGCTGGCCATTGTGCTCAGCCGCGGCGAGCAGACCAGCGGCGAATTCGACCCCGGTTCCTACGAACCGCGCGGCAGCCACGCCCTCGCGCATTTGCTGGAGCAGGAAGGCGTTCAAATCCGTGCGGTGCATTCGCTCGCCGAGGCACGCGAAGCCGCCGACAGCGGAACTTTGCTGATCACCGCTCCGCAATTGGTGCCGACGAACGGGTTGGCTGATCTGCGCCGCCGGGTCGCGCACCTCGTTCTCATCGCGCCCGGATCGACTGCGCTCGGGATGGCCGCGCCGACGGTTTCGCCGACGGGAACGGGAGATGTCCTTACGCTGCAACCGGGTTGCACGGTCGGCGCGGCGGTCAGCGCGGGATCGGTCACGCTCGGCGGACGCCATTACCGCACGGACGACAAGACAGCGCGGACCTGCTACCGCGACGGTGGCGAACCGAGTTTCGTGCAGTTGGCCGACCGGACCGGCACCGTGACTGTGCTCGGCGCCGCGGACGCGTTCACCAACGACCAGATCGCCAAGGAAGGCAACGCGGCGTTCGGCATGCGGCTTCTCGGCGATCACCGGCAGCTGACCTGGTACGTACCGTCCACAGAGGACCCCGCGCTGGCTGGCGACAAGAAGCCGTTCGTCGACCTGATCCCGCCTGGCTGGCGCTACGGCGCGCTGACCGCGGGAATCGCGATCGTGCTTTTCGCGCTGTGGCGCGCGCGGCGGCTCGGTCCGGTGGTGCGCGAACCGCTGCCGGTGGTCGTGCGGTCGGCGGAGACAGCGGAGGGCCGGGCCCGGCTGTACCGGCGGGGCGGCGCGACCGGGCACGCGGCGGAAACCTTGCGCGAGGCGGCCAGGACGCGGTTGCGGAAGAGATTGGGATTGCCGCGCGACGCCGGCCCGCCCGCAGTGGTGGAGACGGTGAGCGCGCGGACCGGCCGGGCGCCGAACGAGGTCGGGGCGGTGCTGTACGGCCCGTCGCCGTCCGATGAGGCGGCGCTGGTGCGGCTGGCGGACGAACTTGACGCGGTGGAACGAGAGGTGGAGCGTTCTTGAGTACCGAACAGATGCAGGACGCGCGGGCGGCCCTGATCGCGTTGCGCACCGAGGTCGGGAAGGCCGTGGTCGGCAACGACGCGGCCGTCACCGGGCTCATCCTCGCGCTGCTCTGCCGGGGGCACGTGCTGCTGGAAGGCGTGCCCGGCGTCGCGAAAACGTTGCTGGTGCGGGCTTTGGCGGCGTCGCTGGACTTGAAGACGACGCGCGTGCAGTTCACGCCGGACCTGATGCCGGGCGACGTCACCGGGTCCATTGTGTACGACGCGCACAGCGGCGAGTTCTCCTTCCGCGAAGGCCCGGTGTTCACGAATCTGCTGCTGGCGGACGAAATCAACCGGACGCCGCCGAAGACGCAGTCGTCGCTGCTGGAGGCGATGGAGGAGCGGCAGGTGTCGATCGACGGCACTTCGCGGCCGCTGCCGGATCCGTTCGTGGTGATCGCGACGCAGAACCCGGTGGAGTACGAAGGCACCTACCCGTTGCCCGAGGCGCAACTGGACCGGTTCCTGTTGAAGCTGACCATGCCGGCACCGTCGCGTGAGGACGAAATCGGCATTCTTTGGCGGCACGCACAGGGTTTCGACCCGCGAAACCTCACCGCCGCAGGTGTGCGTCCGGTCGCTGGCGCGGCGGAGCTCGCCGCCGCGAGGGAAGCGGTCGCGAAGGTGACAGTCGGCCCGGAAGTGATCGGCTACGTCGTCGACCTCTGCCGCGCGACGCGTGAACTCCCGGCGGTGCGCATCGGTGTTTCTCCGCGTGGCGCAACGGCTTTGCTCGCCGTGACGCGCGCGTGGGCCTGGCTGTCCGGACGGGATTACGCGACGCCGGACGACGTCAAAGCGCTCGCCCGTCCTGCGCTCCGGCACCGTCTCGACGTGCGGCCCGAAGCCGAACTCGAAGGCGTGACCGCGGACGGCGTCCTCGACCGGGTGCTGGCCTCCGTGCCGGTGCCGCGCTAGATGGCAGTCACCGGGCGGCTCGGGCTGCTGGCGCTCCTCGGGGCGCTGGTGGTCGGGCTGCTGTTCCCGTCCGGCACCGGCGTCGCGATTGTGCTCGCGGTGCTGCTGGTGCTGGTCGTCGTGGACCTCGTGCTGGCCGGGAGTGTGCGAGCGCTGCGGTTTTCGCGCAGTGGCACCACTTCCGTCCGGCTGGGGGAACCTGCCGAAGTCACGCTGACCGTGACGAACCCCGGCGGGCGCACCGTTCGCGGCTCCCTGCGCGACGCCTGGCCGCCGAGCGCCGGTGCCGACGACCGGCACGCGTTGGTGGTTCCGTCGGGCGAACGGCGTGCTCTCGTCACGCCACTGCTCCCGACCCGCCGCGGCGACCGCATCGCAGCGCGGGTGACCGTGCGCGCGGTGGGCCCGCTGGGATTGGCCGCGCGGCAGGGTTCGCACGAGGTGCCGTGGGCGGTTCGCGTGCTGCCTCCGTTCCACAGCCGCAAACACCTGCCTTCGCGGCTCGCTCGGCTGCAGCAGCTGGACGGCCGCAATGCCGTGTTGATCCGGGGCCAGGGAACGGAATTCGACTCCCTCCGCGAATACGTGATCGGCGACGACGTCCGGTCGATCGACTGGCGTGCGACGGCCCGCGCTTCGGACGTGATGGTGCGAACGTGGCGTCCGGAACGCGACCGGCAAGTGGTGCTGGTGCTGGACACCGGCCGTGTCTCGGCTGGACGGGTCGGCGACGCACCGCGACTGGACGCGGCGATGGACGCGGCGCTTTTGCTGGCCGCGTTGGCTTCCCGGGCCGGGGACCGGGTCGATCTGGTGGCTTACGACCGTCGTGTGCGGGCTTCCGTCCCGAACGCTTCGACGCCGTCTTTGGTGAACGCCCTGGCCACGATCGAACCGTCACTGGTGGAGACGGACGCGCGGGGGATGGTGGCGGAGGTGCTGCGGCGGACCCGGCGGCGGGCGTTGGTGGTGCTGTTGACCGGGCTGGAACCGGCGCCGTTGGAGGAGGGCCTGTTCCCGGTGCTGGGTTCGTTGACGGCTCGGCACGAGGTGCTGGTCGCGTCGGTGGCGGATCCGAGGGTCGCGGAAATGGCGGCTTCGCGGGGCTCGGCGGAGGCGGTTTACGACGCTGCCGCGGCGGAACGCGCGCTGGCGGGCCGGGAGTCGTCGGTGGCTTGGCTGACGCGGCACGGGGTCGGCGTGGTGGATGCGGTTCCGGAGGAATTGCCGCCTGCTCTCGCCGACCGCTACCTGGCGTTGAAGGCGGCGGGACGCCTGTAAGCGGTACCCGGCCGCGATTGGGTGCGGCAGGATGAAGCGAGTGACTATCGACGCTGACTCCGGGGCGCGCACCGGCGCTGAGCTGTTGTTCGTCGCGGTCGACCTCGGGGCCCAGCCCGCTTTGGAAGCGGTGGAGCGGAATACCGTCGCCTTGCGGGCGCTGACGAGACAGGCCCGGATGCTGGTGGCATTGCCGAGCATGCCGAACGCCGAGCGCTACCTCTATTACCGGCAGGATCGGATACCGCGCCGGGCTGAGTTGTGGCGCGGCGCGGTGCCGCGGAGCGAGGAGGGCTGGGCGGCGGATTTGCGGGTGGCCCGGATGTCCATGGCCAGCCCGTGGCAGGTGGTGCTCGCCGAGGTGGCGCGGGCGTCCTCTCCGGTCGCCTACACCGGTGCCGCGCTCATCGCGTTGCAGCAGTTGCTCAAGATGGTCATGACCTGGCAGCAGCACCGGCTCGAGCTGGCCAGGGCGGAACTCGACCTCCACGCGCGCCGCCACGAGCTGGCGCTTCGGGTGATGCGCGAAAGCAGCGCCCTGATCGGCCAGCTCGAATCCGCGGACCCGGCGGCGAAGGAACAGGCGATGGCCTTCGTCGCGCAACACCCGGTGCCCGACGATCTGCTGGACTCGGTCGAGAACCTCAACGACGTCCAAGCCGCCGAGCTGATCCCTCCCGACGATCCCGCGCGACTGGCCGCTGACCGTTACCCAGCCTCCGGCAGCGCGTCTCCAGCGGCTCGGCGGTCCACGTCCCCGGTCTCGCCGTCCAGCGCGGCTCGCCGGCCCAGCGTGAACACGTACGTCAGGAACAGCAGCTCCACCACCGCCCCGATCCCGATCCGCAGCCACGTCGGCCAGCCCGACGGCGTCACGAACGCCTCGATCACTCCCGACACCAGCAGCACGCACGCCAGCCCCAGCGCCATCACCACCACCGACCGGCCCTGCTCGGCCAGCGCCGCGCTTCGCGATCGCCGTCCCGGGTCCACCACCGTCCAGCCGAGCTTCAGCCCGGTCCCGGCCGCGATGAACACCGCCGTCAGTTCCAGCAAACCGTGCGGCAGCAGCAGGCCCAGCAGGACATCGCCGCGTCCGGCCGAGGACATCAGGCCGATCGCGATCCCGGCGTTCAGCGAGTTCATCCACAGCGCGGCGATCACCGGCAGCCCCAGCGCGACGCCAAGGAACAGGCACGTCGCCGCCACCCACGCGTTGTTCGTCCAGACCTTCGCCGCGAAGGACGCCGCCGGGCCGGTCGAGTAGTACGTCTCGTACTGGCCGCCCGGCGCGGTCATCGCGTGCACCTCGTCCGGCGACACCAGCGACGCGCGCACCTGCGGGTCGCCGGCGATCCACACGCCCAGCACCGCCATCACCGCGACCGACAGCAGCGCCGCCGGGATCCACCAGCGCCGGCTCAGGTACACCGCGGCCGGGAACCGGTGGGTGAAGAACAGGCCGACCTCGCGCCACGCCGGGCTGTGCGAGCCGGCGACCGCCGAACGGCCGCGGGCGACCAGCGCCGACAGCCTGGCCAGCAGGGCCGGGTCGGGCGCGGTCGAGCGGATCATCGACAGGTGCGTGGCGGCGCGTTGATACAGCGTGACCAGCTCGTCCGCCTCCTGGCCGGTCAGCCTGCGCCGTCCGGCGAGCTCGCCGAGCCTGCTCCATTCGGCACTGTGCGCCGCGACGAACACATCGACGTCCACCGGCCACCTCCCTCGTCCGTCAGGATAGAGGCACCGGCATGCGCGCCCGCGCTCTACGCTGGCCTCGTGCAAGAAGAGTCCGATCTCGTCACCGGTGAGGCCGTCGTCCTCGATCTGCGGGTGGCGAAGCTCGCCAGCCGCGCGGTCGCGATGCTGCTCGACGTCCTCGTCCAGGCCGCGTTGCTGTTGCTGGTGCTCGTCATGCTGATGCTGACCGCCGGGTCGTTCGACTCCGCGCTCACCGTCGCGCTGATGCTGACCGCGTTCGTGCTGGTCGTCATTGGCTACCCGGTGCTGTTCGAAACGCTCAGCCGCGGCCGTTCGCTCGGCAAACTCGCGCTCGGCCTGCGCGTGGTGCGCCTCGACGGCGGCCCGATCAGCTTCCGGCACGCGCTGACCCGCGCGCTCGCCGGCTTCTTCGTCGACTTCTGGGCGCTCGGCTTCCTCGGCGCGGTGGCCGTCATCGTGTCGCTGACGTCGTCGAACGGCCGCCGTGTCGGCGACTACCTCGCGGGCACCCTGGTGATCCGCGAACGCGTGCCGCAGTCCGCGCAGGCGATTCTCGTGGTGCCGCCCGGTCTGGAAGCGTGGGCCGCGCACTTCGACCTCAGCGGACTCACCGACGACCTCGCCATGGCCGCCCGTCAGTACCTCGGCCGCTACCACGACCTGCGCCCGGAAGCGGCCGCGTCGCTCGGCTTCGGCCTGGCACAGCAGATTTCGGCGGAGATCGGGGTGCCGCTGCCGCACGGGATGCCGCCGTGGATTTTCCTCACCGCGGTGCTGGCCGAACGCCGCAACCGCGACCACGCCCGGCTCGCGCCGATGCAGTACGGCCCGCCTGCCTACGCGCCGCCGCCGGTTCCGCCTCCGGCACCGCCGCGGTCCGACAATCCCTTCACCCCGCCGAGCTGAGGGCATGCTCGCCGACGACGTCACCGTCACCACCGCCCAGGACGGTCAGCTCACGGTCATCGAGCGCGTCGTCACCGACGCTCGCGCCGTCCATCGGATCGCCGAGCGCGTGCCCGTCACCGACGACGAAGATCGGCTCTACTCGGTCACTGACCTGCATGTTTCCGGGGCCGCCAGTGCCAACGGAACGACGGTCACGGTCACCGGTCCAGCCACCGTGACGTACACAGTGGACGGTGCGGTCGCCGCTGGCGGACAGGTGCGGTTTCAGCTCACTGGCGGCTGGGACCGGGCGCTCGACCGGGTCACCGCCGCCTTCAGCGCGCCTGGAGTGTCCACAGCGGACTGTTACGCCGGTCAGCCGGGTTCGTCCCGGCAGTGCACTTTCTCCGAACTGCGCGGCGGGGGAGCGCATGCGGAACAGAATGTCCTGCGCCAAGGGGATCGAATCGACCTAGCCGTCCAAACCGGGCCGTTGCCGGAGAATGCCCGGTTTGTGCCGACTGGGCCGTTGGCTGTCTTCGCACCCGGATTTCCGACTGTCCTCGGTGGCCTGGTTTTGGTGCTGTACCTGCTCATCGGGGCCAGCTTGCTGCGCCGCCGCACCGGTCAGCCCGCTCCCGGGGTGCCGCCTGCGTACCTCGCGTATGTCGCGCGCGGCGAACTCGACCTCACCGGCACCGTTCTCGATCTTGTCGCCCGCGGTCATCTGCACATCGACGACGGCCAGGTCGCCCACGGCGAAGCCGATCCGCTCACGCCGTTCGAGCAAGCCGTCAAAGCCGCCTTCCCGCCAGGTCCGCTCGCTGCCGCGCGGCCGGATCAGGCTGAGCTGCAAGCCCTTCTCGACGCCGAAGCGCACCGGCAAGGCTGGCTGTCCGAGCGGCGACCCTACGTCCGCCGAGCCGGGCTCATCCTGGCCACCGCAGGCATCGTGCTCACCGTCGTCCTGGTCAGCACGGTCGGCGAGGCACTGATCGGTGTCGCGCTCCTGATCGCCGGGCTCGCCACCTTCGCCGCCGCTCCGCTGGTTCCGCCCCAAACCCGCCGCGGCCGAGCGCTGGGCACTCCGGGCGAACGCGTCGAATCCTCGCTGGCGACCGAGATCGACGCGATCCAAGCGATCGCCGAACGGCGCTCGGTGGTGTCCGCGCAATGAAACTCGCCGCCTTGCTGACGATCCCATTCCTCTGCGCAAGTCCAGCCTCGGCACAGGACCAACCGTCGCTGCCAGGTCTGCCGCAGAGTGTCGAAGTCGCGCTGAAGGCCCAGCGCGACGGCAGTCTGTCCGTCACCGAGGCAGTCTCAGTGCCGCGCGATACCTCGATGACCCGCACTATCCCGTTGCGCGCCAACGCCCGCGTGCTCGGCATCCGCGACATCAGCATCGAAGGCGCGGGCAATGCCGAATCAGGAAACGACCAGGTGACCTTCTACCTGCGCGGCGGAACGTCCGTGCTTCGGTACACAGTGGACGGTGCGGTCGGCACGAGCCTCGGCGTCGAGCACGTCACTTGGGACGTCGCTGGCGGCTGGGACACCCGCCTCGAACTGGTCCGCGCGACCTTCGCCGCGCCCGCCATTCCGGACGCGCTCAGCTGCCTCGCCGGTCCGCCCGACTCGACGTCACGCTGCGGCGCCGCGCAAATCGACCACTCCGGTCTGACCCGCGTCTCCGTACCGAACCTTCCGCCCGGCTCACGCGTACAGCTGACCGCCGAACTCCCTGGCGGCACAGTCGCCGCGACAGAGAAGCTCATCCCCACCGGCCCCTTCGCCGCGACCGCACCAGTGTGGTGGGCATGGCTGGCCTTCGCCGTGCTGTCGATCGCCGGTGCCATCGCGGTGTTCGTACGTCGCCGACGCGACCAACAGCCCGGTCGCGCCGCCCCCGTGCAGCTACTCGACAACGGCCGCTTCTCTTCTCCGGAAGGCGTGCTCCCCGGACACGTAGGACTGCTTCTTACCGGACGCGTCAGTTCGGTCGACCTAGCCGCGACAGTGCTCGACCTATGCGTCCGTAACTATCTATGGGTCACCGAGGACGGCCCACACAGCTGGGTGCTCGTACGCCGCAACCCGCCCGACGAACACCTGACCGTCTTCGAGCGCGCGGTGTACGCAGCCGCTGTGCCGGGCGAAGCCGCGACGCTCGCCGAAGTCCGCGAAGCAGGCGTACGCGAGCTAGTCGCCGACACGGTCCGTCGAGGCTGGCTCTTTCCGAAGCGACTGTCGAAGATCAGTCCGCGGCTATGCGGGTACGGCGTCTTCCTCACCATCCTGCTGGCCTTCACCGTCGGTTACGCACAACTCGGGTTGGTGCTTCTCGCCACCGGCGTCGCGGTGACGGCAGCTGCCCACCTCTTACCGGAGCGGACGAAGACAGGCCTAGACCTCCGAGACCGCCTTCTCGGTCTCAACGCACAGCTGCGCACGATGGAGGCTCCGGACGACGAGCTGCTCGCCTCTCGCGCGCTCCCGTACGCGTACGCGCTGGGCGAAGCAGACGCTTGGCTAGTTAACGCTTGTTCGCTGTCGGCGTACTGGTACGGCGCCTCCGGCGAGGACGCTGTGCCATTGGTGCGGACCAGGGGATTCGTGGCCGCACTGACGGTCGCGTTCGAGAGCGCGAGGCACCTCCGACCGGACGAGCCCAAGACGCCCGCGCCTGCGTAGGGTGGAGGCATGGCCGATCCCGAGCTCTTCCGTTTCACGATCGACAACGGTCTGCGCGTGGTGCTCGCTCCTGACCCGACCGCGCCGGTGGTCGGGGTCAGCGTGCACTACGACGTGGGCTTCCGTTCCGAGCCGGAGGGGTTGACCGGTTTCGCGCACCTCTTCGAGCACCTGATGTTCCAGGGCAGCGAAAGCCTGGAGAAACTGGCGCACTTCCGGCACGTGCAGTCCAGCGGCGGCACCTTCAACGGTTCCACGCACCCGGACTACACCGACTACTACGAGGTGCTGCCCGCGGCCGCGCTGGAACGCGCGCTGTTCCTCGAAGCCGACCGGATGCGCGCGCCGAAGCTGACCGCGGAGAACCTGGCGAACCAGATCGAGGTCGTCAAGGAGGAAATCCGGCTGAACGTGCGCAACCGGCCGTACGGCGGATTCCCGTGGATCCTGCTGCCGCCGGTGCTGTACTCCACCTTCGCCAACGCGCACGACGGCTACGGCGCCTTCGAAGACCTCGAGGGCGCGACGCTGGACGACTGCGCCGCCTTCTTCGACACCTTCTACTCCCCGGCCAACGCGGTGCTGACCGTCGCCGGCGACTTCGAGGTGGAGAACGCGAAGGCGCTCGTCCAGAAGCACTTCGGCGACGTCCCGCACCGGCCGGCTCCAGTCCGTCCGTCGTTCGCCGAACCGCTGCCCACCACGCAGCTGCTCGGCGAGCACACCGACGCGCACGCGCCGCTGCCCGCGCTGGCGGTGGGCTACCGGATGCCGGACCCGATCAACGACCTCGACGGCTACCTCGCGTACCTGGTGCTGGCGGGCGTCCTCACCGACGGTGACGGCTCGCGGCTGCAGCAGCGGCTCGTGCACGTCGAACCGCTGGTGGTCGACATCGGCGCGGGGGCCGGGCTGTTCGGCCCGTTCGAGGCGCGCGACCCGGACACCTTCACCATCACCGCGATCCACCCGCCGGAGGTGCCGCGCGAGCGCGTGCTCGCCGCGCTGGACGAGGAGCTGGAGAAGCTCGCGTCCACGCCGCCGGACGAGCAGGAACTGAAGAAGGTCACCGCGCGCTGGGCGGCGAGCCTGCACGCGGAGCACGACCGGCTCGTGTCGCGCACGCTGGCGCTCGGCGCGTTCGAACTGCTTTACGGCGACGCGTCGCTGGTCTACCAGCTCGCCGACCGCCTGTCCGCGGTCTCCGGCGAGGCTGTGTCGGCGGCGGCGAAGGCGCTGCGCCCGGACGCGCGCGCCGTGCTCGTCGTGAAGCCCGCAAGCACCGAAGGGACGGAACAGTGACCTCGGCTGAACAGGTCAAAGCCGCACACCGCAGCGCCGAGGAGATCGGCCGCACCGCCACCGGACCGCGTCCGCTGCCCGAACTGGGCCACCAGCGCGCCGCCGCCGATCTGTCCCATGTGGACACGACGCTCTCCAACGGGCTGCGCGTGCTCGCGGTGCGCAAGGCGAGCGTCCCGATGGTCGAACTGCGGCTGTGGATCCCCTTCGCGGGGGAGGACCGGATGCACGCGGCCACCGCGGAGGTGCTCGCGGAGACCGTGCTCACCGGCACGGCGCGGCGCGACCGGGTGGAAATCGACGCCGAGGTCGCGCTGATCGGCGGCGACCTCAGCGCGGGCGTGGACCCGGAGCGGCTGTACTTCGGCGGCACCGCGCTGTCCGACGGCCTGCCGACGCTGCTGGACGTACTCGGTGACGTGCTCACCGGCGCCACGTACGGCGACGCGGAGGTCGCGCGCGAGCGGGAGCGGCTGATCGAGCGCATCGCGGTGTCGCGGACGCAGCCGCGCACCATCGCGCGCGAAGCACTGCAGAAGCACCGGTACGGCGACCACCCGGTGACCCGCGAGGTTCCGCAGGCGGAGGACGTCGCCGAGGTGACCGCCGAGCAGGTGCGCGCGCTGCACAACGCTTCGGTGCTGCCGCGCGGTGCCGTGCTCGTGTTGGTCGGAGACCTTGACCCGCAAGCGATTCCGGCCGAACTGGAGCGCGCGCTCGGTGGCTGGAAGTCCGACCGTTCGGCCGTGGTGCTGCCGCCGCTGCCCGCGCTGACCGGCGGCAACGTCCTGCTGGTTCCGCGCGACGGCGCCGTGCAGTCGCAGATCCGGCTGTCCGCCCAGACGGTGCCGCGCACCGATCCGCGGTACCCGGCGCTGCAGCTGGCGAACCTGGCGTTCGGCGGCTACTTCTCCTCCCGGCTGGTCGAGAACATCCGCGAGGACAAGGGATACACCTACGGCGCGCACTCGGGCTTCGAGTTCACCGGCGACAGCGCGGTGGTCAATGTGGACGCGGACACGGCCAACGAGGTCACCGCGGCGGCGTACCTGGAAACCCGGTACGAGCTGTTCCGGCTCGGCACCGTGCCGCCGACTGCCGAAGAGGTCGAATCGGTGCGGCAGTACGCGATGGGCTCGCTGGTCACCGGCACGTCCTCCCAGGGCGGGCTGGCCGGGCAGCTGATGGCGCTGGCGTCGAACGGCCTCGGCATCGAGTGGCTGCAGAGCCACCCGGAGCGGCTCGCGGCCGTTACCGCGGAGCAGATCGCCGAAGCGGCGGCGGAGTTCTTCGCGCCGGGCCGGTTCACCGGCGTCGTGGTCGGCGACGCGGACCTGCTCGCGCCGAAGCTGGCCGCGCTCGGAGTTTCGGCAAGCGAGAAGGACTGATGAGCGTTCGGTTCGAACTGGGGGCACTGCCGACCCTGTCGCGTTCCACAGTGGACCGTCAGGAAACCTTGCGCACCAACCCGGAGCGGCTCGCCGCGAAATGGTCGGAAGCCCGCGTGGTGCTGCTCGACGACACCGGCCGCACGCCGGTCGTCGAGGGCGGTTCCGCGCTGGCCACCCGCAAGGCGATGGACTTCGGCACCGAACCGCCCGCCGACGCGGTGTTTCTCGGCGAATGGGAAGACGTCGACTACTGGTCGCTGCCCGGCAGCATCGAAGGCGACGTCGACACCGTGCGGCTGGCTGGCAGCTGGGGCGTGATCGAAGAAGTACCGCGCGCCAACGGCGAAATCTGGGTCGAGCTGCGCGGATACGGCGAACAGCTGGACGACACGTCGGCCGGGCTGTTCACCACCGCGCAGGCCCTGCGGCACTGGCGGCGGCAGTCGCGCTTCTGCACCCGCGACGGTTCGCCGACGCAGCTGATCCAGTTCGGCTGGGCCAGCCGCTGCGAAGCCAAGGGACACGAGGAATACCCGCGCACCGACCCGGCGGTGATCTGCCTGGTACACGACCTCGACGGGGTCAACGGCTCGCACGTGCTGCTCGCCCGGCAGCCGATCTGGCCGCCGGACCGGTACTCGGTGCTCGCCGGATTCGTGGAGGCGGGGGAGTCCCTGGAGGGCTGCGTCGTCCGCGAAATCCGCGAGGAGGCCGGGATCGAGGTGGGGGACGTGCGGTATCTCGGCAGCCAGCCGTGGCCGTTCCCGCGCTCGATCATGCTGGGCTTCACCGCGCGCGCGGACCGCGACGCGCCGCTGGTCCCGGCCGAGGGCGAGATCGAGGAAGCGCTGTGGGTGTCCCGGGAGGAGGTCCGGACCGCGTTCCGGAACGCCGGGACCGGAGTGCCGACGCCGATCGCCGGCGGCGCGTCGAATCTGTTGCTGCCGGGGAATTCGTCGATCGCCCGGGTGATGCTGAAGGCCTGGGCGGAAGCCGAGGAATGACGGACAGGTGCGGGCCTGGATCGCTGGGCCCGCACCTGCTCCCGGAAACATCGCTTAGCTGCAGTCGGTTTTGCCGCACGACTTGGTCGCGTAGCTGGCTTCGAGCCACCGCGTCCCGGGATTCCCGGACCATCGCTGCCCGCTGGTCCGACGCACGGGCCCCGCAGCTGGCCGGGAAAGTTTTGCTCAACCACGTAGCTGCCGTCGGCCTTCGCCGCGCAGCCTGAACGCGTAGCTGGCTCCGAGCCGCCGCGTCCCGGAAAATCCCGGACCACCCCTCTCGGCTGGTCTGGACCGCGTACGGTCCGCGCTCGCCCGGTCACCCTGTGCCGGTCGCCGACATCCCGCGGTATCAAGCCGTTACCCCGCCGTTTCTCTAGCCCATTGACGGCGTGTGTCCGCGCTCACTACAGTCCCGGAAAACCGTCTGTAAAGTTTCCTAATAAAGGAGCAGCCAGGTGCGAGCCGGCAGTCCGCGAACGTTGCGCGAGATGAACGACCGCGCGGCGATCGAGGCGTTGCTGCGGAACGGGCCGCTCACGCGGGCCGAACTGGAGGCCGCCATCGGGCTGTCCAAACCCGCCACCGCGCAGCTGCTCACCCGGCTTGAGCAGGACAATCTCGTCGGCAAAGCCGGAGAACGCGCGGGCGGCGGCCGCGGACCGCGCGCTCAGCTGTGGGCGGTCAACGGCGGTCTCGCGCACGTCGCCGCCGTCGATCTCACCCCGCAGGTCGCCGACTTCGTGGTCGCCGATGTCGCCGGGGCGGTGCTCGCCGAGTACCGCGTGCAGCTTCCGGTGGCCGAGGGCGCGGACGTGGTCGGTTCGTTCGGGCAGGCGCTGCGCCGGGTCACCAAGGCCGCGGGCATGCAGCTCGACGATCTGGCCAATGTGGTCATCGGTGCGCAGGGCGCGTTCGATCCGCGCACCGGATTGCTGTCCTCGGCCCCGCACATCCCGGGCTGGCTCGGGTTCGACGTACCGGCGCGGCTGAGCGACGAACTCGGCGTCACGGTCAAGATCGAAAACGACGTGAACCTTGTCGCGGTTGAGGAAATGACCGTCGGCAACGCGCAGGACGTCGACGACTTCGTGCTGGTCTGGTTGTCCGAGGGCGTCGGCGGCGCGGTCGTCATCGGACGGCGGCTGCTGCGCGGCGCGACCGGTGGCGGCGGCGAGATCGACTGGATGCGCGTTCCCGATCCGGCCACTGTGGACACTGGCGACAGCTGGCCGACCGCCGGTGCGCGGTACGGAAATCTCGTCGATTCGTCCGCGATCATCCGGCTCGCCAAGGCGCACGGCATCTCCGCGGACAGCGGATGGGACGCCGTCACTCAGGCACGACACACGGCACACCAAGGGTTTCTGGAAGATCTCGCGCGCCGCGTCGCCAGCGGAGTCGCCAGCCTCGTCGCGGTCGCCGACCCGCAGCTCATCCTGCTGTGCGGCGAGACCAGCCGCGCCGGCGGCGACGAGTTCGCCGGGATCGTCGCGGAAAAACTGCACGAACTGGTCCTGCCGCGCACGCCCGTCGGCGTCGCTTCGGTGCAGGGCAACGCGGTGCGCGCTGGTGCGCTGCAGTCCGCGCTCGCCACCGCCCGTGAAGACGTCTTCGGCGTCGTCACCCCCACGCTCCTCGGGCCGCGTCGGTCCGCCGGAGAGCAAGCCCCGTCCCCGACCGAGTAGACCCACCCGAAGGACAGGAGGGTTCATGTCCGCTCCCACCCGCATCCGGAGGATCCCGCGCCGGCGCGGTTCTCTGCTGCTCAGCGCCGTCGCGGCGAGCACGCTGCTGGCGACCGCCGCGTGCGGTGCCGCCGCGCCCGCCGGCGGCGGTGACGCCGCCGCCCCGCCGAACAAGGACGACAAGCTCACCATCACCGTCTACAGCAAGTTCACCGACCGCGAATACGGCGTGGTCACGAAGGCGCTGGACAAGCTCAAGGCGAAGTTCCCCAACATCACCATCAAGCACGAGGGGAACCAGGACGACGACAAGCTCACCCAGTCGATCCGCGGCGGAAACCCGCCGGACGTGGCGATCTCGTTCTACACCGACAACCTCGGCGCGTGGTGCTCGACCGGCAGCTTCCAGGACCTGAAACCCTACATCGAGCGGGACAAGGTCGATCTCGAGCAGATCCCGCAGGCGGTCCGCGATTACACGTCGTACCAGGGCAAGCGGTGCGCGATGCCGATGCTCGCCGACGTGTACGGATTCTTCTACAACAAGACGCAGTTCGCGGCCAAGGGCATCGCCGGCCCGCCGAAGAACACCACGGAACTGTTCGAGGACGTCAAGAAGCTCACCGAGTTCAACCCGGACGGTTCGATCAAGACCGCGGGCTTCCTGCCGTCGATGCCGTTCTACGCCAACCAGGCGCAGTACTGGGCGCCGAACTTCGGGGCCAAGTTCATGGGTCCGGACGGCAAATCGTCGCTCGCTTCCAGCCCCGGCTGGAAGGAGATGTTCGAATTCCAGAAGAAGCTCATCGACTTCTACGGCGGGCACGAGAAGGTCGAGAAGTTCAAGGCCGGCCTCGGTGACGAGTACTCGAAGGACAACGGGTTCCAGACCGGCAAGCTGTCGATGATCTACGACGGCGAGTTCCGGACCGCGTTCATCAAGGACCAGGTGCCCTCGCTCGACTACGGCACCGCCCCGGCGCCCGTGCTCGACAGCCTGGCCAGCCAGTACGGCGGCGGGTTCGGCACCGGCACGATCATCGCGATCCCGAAGGGCGCGAAGAACCCCGGCGCGGCGTGGGAGCTGATCAAGCAGGCCTCGCTCGACACCGACACCCTCGTCGAGATGGCCAACGGCCTGAACAACGTGCCCAGCACCAAGGATTCGCTGAACTCGCCGAATCTGAAGATGCCGCCGCAGTTCAAGACCTTCACCGACATCTACAACAGCGGCAAGCTGGTCGCCAACCCGACCACGCCGATCGGCGACGCGTTCCTCAAGGCGGTCAACGACTTCGCCGAGAAGTGGCAGGCCGGGTCGGTTCCCGATCTGGACGCGGGCCTCAAGAAGGTCGACGCGCAGATCAACGACGAACTGGCGCAGAAGGGCGCCGGCGGATGACCACGCTGACCGCGGCGGAACCCGGAACCCCCTCCGCGCCGAACCAGGCGCGGAGGGGGTCTCCCCGGGCCAAGCGCAGGCGCACGGTGTTCTGGTTCATGGCGCCGGCGACGCTCGGGTTCCTCATCTTCTTCGCCTACCCGCTCGGCGCGACGCTGTTCTACTCGTTCACCCGCTACGACCTGATCAACCCTCCACAGTGGATCGGGTTCGACAACTACGTGCGCATGTTCACCAGCGAACCGCTGGTGAAAACCGCCGCGTACAACACGTTGTGGCTGGTGATCATCCTGACCGTCTGCCGGGTGCTGTTCTCGCTCGGCGTGGCGTCGGTGATTTCGCGGCTGAAGTCGGGCGTCGGCCTCGTCCGCACGCTCTGCTACCTGCCCGCGCTCGCCCCGCCCGCGGCCGCGACGCTCGCGTTCGTCTTCGTGTTCAACCCGGAATTCGGTCCGGTGAACCGATTCCTGCGGCTGGTGGGCATCGAGGGCGGATTGTGGTTCAACAGCCCGGAAATGTCGAAGCCCGCGCTGACCCTGCTCGCGCTGTGGGGTTCGGGCGAACTGATGATCATCATCCTGGCCGCGTTGCTGGACGTTCCGCAGGAGCAGTACGAGGCCGCGGAACTCGACGGGGCCGGTCCGGTGCGCCGGTTCTGGCACGTGACGCTGCCGTCGATCTCGCCGGTGCTGCTGTTCGGCGTGGTCAATTCGATGATCTACGCGCTGCAGTTCTTCACCCAGGCGATCGTCGCGTCGTCCGCTTCGGCGGGAACGGCCGACGTCGCCGGGAACTCGAAACTGATCGGTGCGCCGGAGAACTCGACGCTGACGTATCCGATCTGGTTGTACGTACAGGGTTTCCGGTATTTCAACATGGGTTACGCGGCGGCGATGGCCGTGCTGCTGCTCCTGGTTTCCGCCGGGTTCACCTGGCTGTTGGTGCGGCAGATGCGTAAGACGCAACATCAGGAGGACGGGGCATGACGACGCTTTCGGCACCGCCGCGTCCGGCCGCTCCGGTGCATCCGCGGGAGAAGTTCAAGCGGCGCTGGGACAAGAAACTGTCCTTTGTGGCCACCCACGCGGTCGGCATCGCGCTCGGCATGATCTTCATGCTGCCGTTGTTGTTCGTCTTCCTCACCTCGGTGATGAAGAGCGACCAGGCGATGACGTCGAGCCTGTGGCCGACGGAATGGCATTTCGAGAACTTCATCGAGGTGTTCAAGAAGGCCCCGCTGCTGGAGTACTTCGGCAACAGCCTGCTGTACTCGGCGCTGGCGACGGTCGGGGCGCTGCTCTCGGCGATCCCGGCGGCGTACGGGCTGGCGAAACTGCGGTGGCGCGGGCAGAACCTGTGCTTCATGCTCGTCGTCGTCGCGATGATGCTGCCGCCGCAGGTCACTGTCGTTCCGCTGTACGACCTGTGGGTGCGGCTCGGGTTCACCGGCACGCTGGTGCCGCTCATCGTTCCGTACTTCTTCTTCGACGCCTTCTCGATCTTCCTGCTTCGGCAGTTCTTCCTCACCATTCCGAAGGACTACCTCGAAGCGGCGAAGATCGACGGCTGCAACGAGTTCCGGGTGCTCACGCGGGTGCTGATCCCGATGGCGAAGCCGGGGATCGCGGCCACCGCGATGTTCTGCTTCCTGTTCACCTGGAACGACTATTTCGGGCCGCTGCTCTACACCGGCGAGAACAAAGACAACTGGCCGCTTTCACTGGCGATCGCGTCCTTCCGAGGCATGCACCACGTCGAATGGAACCTCACGATGGCCGCCACCGCGCTGATCATGCTGCCGGTGATCGTGCTGTTCGTGTTCGCGCAGAAGTCGTTCGTCAAGGGCATCACGTTCACGGGAGTCAAGGGATGAAACTGGCAGTGGTCGGCGGTGGGTCCACCTACACGCCGGAGCTGATCGACGGCATCGCCGGGCGGCGGGCCTCGCTCGACGTCGACGAGATCGTGCTGATCGACCCGGACGCCTACCGGGTCGAAGCGGTCGGCGATTTCAGCCAGCGGCTGCTGAACCACGCGGGACATTCGGCCCGCGTGCGCACCACCGCGAATCTGGAGGAGGGCGTCGACGGCGCGTCGGCGGTCCTCATCCAGTTGCGCGTCGGCGGGCAGAAAGCCCGCGCCTCGGACGAGACGTTCCCGCATCTGTGCGGTTGTGTCGGCCAGGAAACGACCGGTGCGGGCGGCCTGGCGAAGGCGCTGCGCACGGTGCCGGTGGTGCTCGACATCGCCGAACGCGTGCGCAAGGTCGCCGGTGACGACACCTGGATCGTCAACTTCACCAACCCGGTCGGCATCGTCACCCGCGCGCTGCTTCAGGAGGGCCACCGGGCGGTCGGCCTGTGCAACGTGGCGATCAACCTGCAGCGCAAGTTCGCGAAGCTGCTCGGCGCTTCGACCGGCGACGTCAAGTTGGTCCACACTGGACTGAACCACCTGAGCTGGGAACGCGGTGTCCTGGTCGACGGCGTCGACCGGCTGCCGGAACTCCTCGCGCAGCACGCGGAATACCTCGGCGAAGAGGTCAGCGTGCCGGTCGAGTGGATGCGGCGGATGCAGGCCGTGCCGTCGTACTACCTCAAGTACTACTACTCGCACGACGCGCAGGTCGCGAAGCAGCAGGCCGAGCGTCCGCGCGCCGAGGTGGTCAGCGACGTCGAGGAAGAACTGCTGAAGATCTACCTCGACCCGGAGCAGGTCACGAAGCCGGAGTCGCTGGAGAAGCGCGGCGGCGCGTACTACTCGGAGGCGGCGGTGCAGCTCGTGCACGCGCTCACTTCCGGGGGTGGCGCCGAGGAGCACGTGGTGAACGTCCGCAACAACGGCACGTTCGATTTCCTGCCGGACGACGCGGTCATCGAGGTTTCGTCCACTGTGGATTCGGCTGGCGCGACCCCGATCCCGCAGACCCCGGTCGACCCGCGGTTCGCCGGACTCATCGCCGGTGTCACGGCGTACGAGTACCTGGCTTTGGACGCCGCGATCAAGGGCGGCCGGGACCGGGTCGCGGACGCGCTGCTCGCGCACCCGCTGGTCGGCCAGTACACCAAGGCGGACCAGCTCGCGGACGAACTCGTCGCACGCAACCGGGATTTCCTGCCCTGGGCGCGGGCATGAGCGACACCGTCGTCGCGATCGACGGGGGGAACAGCAAGACCGAGGTGCTGGTGGTTTCGCGGGACGGCGTCGTGCTCGGCGCCTCTCGCGGCCCCGGCGTTTCTCCCCAGCGCGTCGGTGTCGACGGATGCGTTGCCGCACTGGAGGAATTCGTCCAGGAAGCCCTCCGCGCCGACGGGCTGCCGACCGAGCCGCCGTTCGCCGTGCACACCTCGGCCTACCTGGCCGGCCTCGACTTCCCCCGGGAAGAAGAGGCGCTGCACCGGGCTTTGTCGGCCCGCGGCTGGAGTTCCACTTTGGACGTCGGCAACGACGTGCTCGCGCTGCTGCGAGCCGGAAGTTCCGACGGCACCGGGGTTGCAGTGGTGTGCGGCGCCGGTATCAACGGTGCTGGCTTCGCCGCGGACGGCCGTTCGTATCGATTTCCCGCGCTGGGCAAGGTTTCCGGCGACTGGGGCGGCGGTTACCGGCTCGGCGAGGAGGCCCTGTGGTGGGCGGTCCGCGCGGAAGACGGTCGCGGTCCGCGAACTGCGCTGGAATCGGCGGTGGCGGAGTACTTCGGCGCCTCGACGCTGCTAGATGTGGTGCAGGGCTTGCACTTCGAGGAGATCGACGCCGCCTCGATCCACGGTCTCTGCCCGCTGTTGTTCGAGGTGGCCGCGTCCGGTGACGAGGTCGCGCAGGACGTGGTGACGCGGTTCGCCGAAGAAGTGAGCCTGCTGGTGGCGGCGATCATGCGCCGCCTGGACCTCACGACGTCCGCTCCCGAGGTCATCCTCGGCGGCGGCGTGCTGACCGGCGTCGGCGAGCCGGTGATCGCGGACATCGAACGGCGCTGCCTGAAGGTGGCACCGCGGGCGCAGGTGCGCGTGGTGGAGGTGAACCCGGTGGTCGGAGCCGCACTGTTCGGTTTGGACAAACTCGGTGCGTCGGAGTCGGCCAAAGCTGCGCTGAAGGCCGCGACGCAACGCGCGTGATCGAAGACCAATGGGCGCAGATGAAAACCTGTCAGTCCTGCTAACCGGCAGATGCCGCTTGACTTGGGGTGAGGGACCAGGTTAAGCGGCTTTTTTTAATCAGTTCCTGCTCCTATCCGGCAACTCGCCAGGAGTCTTGGGCTGTGCTGCTTAGCTGGGTGACCACTGGCCGAGACGTCTTTCGCCCTCTCGGCCCGCCGCAAGCTTCGACGCGGTGCGGTTCAGAAACACGTCCCGTAGAAGCTGCGGCAGGAACGTCACCGCAATCGAAGATTTTCCGCCCGGAAGAGTCCGAAGCCGCGACAGCACTAATCCGCTAGCTAGCTCGTGAAGCTGGAACAATATCCTATATTGAAGCCTTGTCATTCAATGCCGGTATTGCCCTGCGAAGCTCGGAAGCAACATATTCGATATCTTGCTTGGTGTTTCGATAGTCGAATCGCATGTATTGAAACCTGGAAATTCTGGAAACATCACCTGGTAAATCTTCTGCATCTATTCTCGACACTCCTGACAGCAAGATCGGTATCACCGTAATCTTTCGCGCTAGCGCCTTGGCTATCTCGGTGTGCACCCAGTCAAGGCTGCCGTCCTCGGAGAACTTGCCAGTCCACCCCGGACCCACAACGACCAGCATCGCCACACATTCGTCAACGGCAGCATTTATGTATTCTTCATAGTCCGCCCCTGCGGGTATTGATCTGCCTGCGCGAAAGACCCTGTCTTCACCAAATATTCGCGAAAGTGCATCATCGAGAAAAGCTGCCGCATAAGCGTCATCAAGCCGTCGATAGTTGATGAATATCTTCGTCAAAGAAATAGGCCAATCGCTTGTCGGTCGCATCGGGTTGAATAGAGTGTACACACTAGCTTGAGCCTACGGTATGATCTCAGCTCGCAGGAGCCCGTCCCAAACTTGGAAGACTCGTACTGCTAGCGCCTCGGCCGAATGGACGACTGATGACCGAATCGACGGCCCCCACGCCTCCAGGGGTCGATGAAAGGTTGCTACTGCTGCAGTGGCACATCGACCGCTATGACCGCCTCCGGTCTTCAACGTCCTCGCGGGCTGCCGTTCTCCTGAGTGCCAATGCTGCACTGTTGGCTGGAACTATTCTGCTCGTGAATAGTTTGCTGCAAAATTCAGGTGTTGCCCAACCGGCCGCTTGGGCTATGAGAATTCTCGCGACTTTTTCTATCGTGTCAAACGCGATCTCGGTAGCATCTTGCACTAATGCTGTTGCTGCATGGCGGACAACGCGACAGCTGCACGTGAAGGAAATACCAAGCCGGTTCGCCTTCAATTGGGGCGACACGCTGCGTTCGGTTGATGGATTTAGCGACTTTGCAAGTAAGCTTGACTCGCTCGAGCGTGAAGAGATTTGCAGTAATGCGACAGCTGAGCTGTGGACTGCGATACTTCAGCATAAGCGTCGACATAAATACCTGAGGCATGGAATACATTCGTTCAGGGCTGGCGCTTTGCTCTTCCTGTGCATCGCTGTGGTTTTGCTGTTCTTCCAAAAATAAATCGATGCTGCGGGTAACAGGCGCGAATTAGCGACTTAGGCGTTTGTCGACAGCTTCCATGTGTTTGTTTCCTGTTGTCGACCCGGGCGGAAGCGTCGTAGTGTGGTTGAGGGTGGTTCATGGTTGGCGATCTTGTGCAGATGAATGGCTGACCCGTCTGTGTGGCAACAATATCGGTCCAGTCTTGCGTAGTCGTTATCACGGCCACGGCCACGGCCACGGCCACGCTCCGGCTTCGGTTTCACCAGCAACCGGCGTGACTTCAACAGGGTCTAGGCGTGGGCTATTGGCTGACGGACAGTCATTTTCCCGATGGCAAACCCCGGGTGCTTTAGTCGTGTCAGGCGAGCAAGCGCGCTCCAGCATTGCGGAAGCAAGGGTCCTGCCTTGCTGTGGGGTGGCTGCCCAAGCGAGCAGCCACCCCCACCTCGGGTCAGGCCGCGATTCCCTTGCCGGTCTCCAGAACCGACTTCAGGTCGGACAGGATCCATGCCCAGCCGCCGCCCGCGTTCTCGCCCGGACCGGCGTTGACGTCCTCGTGCTGGCCGGAAACGAGCGCCGCGTGGTTCGGCGCGCCGGTGACGTCGTGGGTGACGGTCAGCCGGGTGCCGGCGGTCTGCGTTTGCTCGATGTCGTAGGTGACCGTGGTGTACGGCTCGGCGAGGAGACTCGGGTCCATCTGCAGTTTCCACGTGACCACCAGCTTGCGCGGCGGATCGACCTCGAGCACTTCGCCGTCAAGGAGATCGCTGGTGAAGCCGGAGTCGATGAACTCCTGGGTCGGCTTGGTGCGGTGCTTGCCGCCGCGTTTGAGGTCGTATTCGGCCAATCCGGTGTAGCCGTACTTCTGCGTCCACTCCGGCTTGGTGATGGCGTCCCACACCGCCTGCGGGGTCGCCTTGATGTAGACGCGGTTGATCTGCACGGTCTCGGTCATTTTTCTGGCTCCTTCTGGGGATTTTCGGCTTCGAGCCGGGCCTTGAGGTCCAGCAGCGCCGAGGTGTGGTGTGCGGTGTACTTGTCGATCCAGCGGTCGTGGATCTGCCGGATCGGGATCGGGTTCAGGAAATGCCGCTTCTCCCGCCCCTCCTTGCGCGAGGTGACCAGCTCGGCCTCCTCGAGCAATTTGAGGTGTTTCATCACCCCGAACCGGGACATGTCCACTTCGGACTCCAGCTCGGTGAGCGTGCGGCCGTCACGCGCGTAGAGCAGGTCGAGCAGGAACCGGCGGGTCGGATCCGCCAGAGCCTTGAAAACCAGGTCCTCGTCGGGCACGCACCGAGAATAGGTGACCAAAAGGTCACATGTCAACCAAGCGAACGGCCGCCGGGCTCCACGCGAGGTGAAGCCCGGCGGCCGGAGGTCCGAGCGCTGGTGCGGAGCGCTAAAGCAGCGCTCCCAACGGCAGGATCAGCGCGATCGCCACCACCGAGATCACCGTTTCCATCACCGACCAGCTCTTCAGCGTCTGCCCGACCGACATCCCGAAGTACTCCTTGACCAGCCAGAACCCGGCGTCGTTCAGGTGCGAGAAGAAGAGCGACCCGGCGCCGATGGCCAGCACCAGCAGCGCGTTGTGCGTCGGGTCCAGCGTCGCGGCCAGCGGGGCCACGATGCCCGCGGCGGAGACCGTCGCGACCGTCGCCGAACCCGTCGCCAGGCGGATCGCCACCGCGACCAGCCAGCCGAGCAGCAGCGGGGACAGGTGCGCGCCCTTGGAGAGGCTGGTGATCACGTCGCCGACGCCGGCGTCCACGAGGGTCTGCTTGAACCCGCCGCCCGCGGCCACGATCAGCATGATCCCGGCGATCGGGCCGAGGGAATCGCTGATGATCGACGACAGCCGTTCCCGGTTCAGCCGCGCCGGGCGGCCCAGCACGACCATGCCGACGAGGACCGCCAGCAGCAGCGCGACGAGCGGGTCGCCGATGAAGTCGAGGACTCGGCGGACCGGGTTTCCCTTGTCCGCCAAGATGTCCGCGAGTGCCTTGGCCAGCATCAGGACGACCGGCAGCAGCACCGTGCACAGCGTCGCGAAGAAGCTCGGACGGTGCTTTTCGTCGGTGCCCTCGGATTCCGGGACCAGCCGGGCGGGCGGTTCGGCGTCGGGCACCATCTTCGCGGCCAGGCGGCCGAACAGCGGACCGGCGATGATCACGGTGGGGAGGCCGACCAGCAGGCCCAGCCCCAAGGTGAGGCCGACGTTGGCGTTCAGCGAACCGGCGGCGGCCAGCGGGCCGGGGTGCGGCGGGATCAGGCCGTGCAGCACCGACAGTCCGGCCAGTGCCGGGATTCCCAGCAGCAGCACCGGTTTCCCGCTGCGCTTGGCGACCAGCAGCACCACCGGGATCAGCATCACGAGGCCGATCTCGAAGAACATCGGCAACCCGATCAGCGCGGCCACCAGCGCCATCGCCCATGGCAGCCCGCCGCCGCGGACCCGGCCGAGCACGGTGTCGACGATCCGGTCCGCGCCGCCGGAATCGGCGAGCAGTTTGCCCAGCATCGCCCCGAAAGCGATCAGCACGCCGACGGAGGCGACGGTGCTGCCGACGCCGTTGGTGAAGCTCTTCAGCAGTTTGTCCACCGGCATCCCGGCGACCAGGCCGAGCACGCCGGAGCCCAGCGTGAGCGCGAGCAGCGGATGCAGTTTGACCTTGCTGATCAGCACCACGATCACGGCGATGGCGAGCACCGTGGCGAGGATCAGCCGGGTGTCGTGGCCGGTCCAGCCGGCGGCGAGGGTGCTCATGCGCGCTCCCGGTACGCGGTGAGAGCCGACTTGACGAGGTCGGCGGGGGGACGGCTGATGTCGAATGTTTCGCCCGGCTCGTCCGGCTCGAGCGGTTCGAGGTCGGCGAGCTGGGAATCGAGCAGCGAGACCGGCATGAAGTGGCCGGTGCGGGTCTTCATCCGCTCGGCGAGCACGTCGCGCGTGCCGTTCAGGTGCAGGAACCACACGTCCCAGCCGCCGCGCAGCACGTCGCGGTAACGCCGCTTCAGCGCGGACGAGCTGACCACGCCGCCGCTGTCCTGGTGCTCGGCGATCCACAACGCGATCGCGGCCAGCCACGGCTCCCGGTCTTCGTCGGTGAGCGGATGGCCCGCGGTCATTTTTTCGATGTTGGCTCGCGGGTGGAAGGTGTCCGCCTCGGCGTATTCGACGCCGAGCTCCTCCGCGACCGCCTTGCCGACCGTCGTCTTGCCCGAGCCCGATACGCCCATCACCACGATGACTGCCATGCGCACCTCCCACGTCTTTGTGCCTTGGAGAGTCAAACTCAAAAGTACTACTTAATCAAGAAGAAGTAGTACTTAATCGAGTCAGAGGGTTAAGTTAAGCCAGTGGGGAATGATCGGCACGAGGAGATGCTCGACGAGCTCGGCGCGGCCATCGCCAGCGGCGAGCTGCCGCCGGGCGCGGTGTTGCGCTCGGAGGAGCTGCAGGAGCGGTACGGGGCTTCGCGGACGGTGGCCCGCGAGGTGGTCCGGGTCCTCGAGACGATGGGGTTGACCAGCAGCCGCCGCCGCGTCGGGGTCACCGTCCGCGAGCCGGCCGAGTGGAACCACTATGACCCGAGGTTGATCCGCTGGCAGCTCGACGGCGCTGACCGGGCGACCGCGCTGCGCACGCTGACCGAACTCCGCTCCGCCGTCGAGCCGTGCGCCGCCCGGTTCGCCGCGATCCGGGCGACCCCGGAGGAGCGCGGGCGGCTGCGCGCGCTGGCGGTGCATCTTCAGCGAACGGCGCGCGCCCGTGATCTCGACACCTTCCTGGGCCACGACGTCGCCTTCCACGATCTGCTGCTGTCCGCCTCGCGGAATCCGATGTTCGCGCAGCTGTCCTCAGTGGTCGCCGAAGTGCTCGCCGGCCGTACCGAGCACGGTCTGATGCCGGACGAACCGCAGCCCGAGGCGGTCGCGCTGCACATCGAGGTGGCGGAGGCGATCGACCTGGCCGAGCCGGTGCGCGCCGAACGCGCGATGCGCGACATCGTGGAGCAGGCACGCGACGAAATCGCCGCCGCGGTGTCGAGTAATCTCGGCGGCTGAATCGTCCACGTTCGGGGGGCTACAGGTGAGCGCGGCGCGCGCGATCGGCTTGATTCTCGGTTTGGCCGCCGACGGAGCACTCGGCGATCCGCGGCGACGGCCGCCCGTCACCGCCTTCCGCCAGGTGGTCACGGCCACCGGTTCCCGGCGCGCGGCCGGTTTGGGAATCGCTGGTGCCGCAGTGGCCGCCGGAGTGCTGGTCGAGCGCAGCGGCCGACGCAGCCCGGTGCTGCAGGCGACGGCGACGGCGGTCGCGACTTGGGCGGTCGTCGGCGCGGCGGGGTTGGCCACGCAGGGCACGGAACTGGCTCGCGATCTCGAAGAGGGCCGTCTGGAGCCCGCGCGCGACACACTGTCCGAACTGGACCCGCGCGTCACCGATGGTCTCAGCACGATCGGGCTTTCCCGGGCGTCCGTGGAAACTCTGGCCGAGAATACGTCCGAAGTGGTCGTCACGCCGCTGCTGTGGGGCGCGGTCGCTGGCGTGCCTGGACTGCTCGCGGCGCGCACGATCGGTCTGCTGCGCCGTCTGCTTCCCGGGCACTGGGCGATCGACCGGCTCGACGAACTCGTCCACCTTCTGCCGACCCGCGTGGCGGCTGCGTTGACCGTTTTGGGCGCGCCAGTTGTCGGCGGTTCCGCCGGTGGCGCGTGGCGGGCTTGGCGGCGCGACACGATCGCGCATCCGAGCCCGAACGCCGGTCGGGTCGAGGCGGCTTTCGCTGGGGCGTTGGAGATTCGCGTCGGCGGGCGGACTGAGTATCCGCAGGGCGTCGTGGAGTTGCCGGTGCTGGGGGTGGGCCGGAATCCGGACGCCGGGCATGTGATGCGTGCGGTGGAGCTGTCCCGAGTGGTCGGTTGGCTGGCCGCCGGGACGTCGGTGGTTTTGGCGGTCCTGACCGGAGTGCGCCGCCGAAACCCTTGAGCCGTCAGGGTTTCAGGTGGGCGATGGCTTCCGCGTCGTTGAAACCGTCCCTTTCGGACAGCAGTGCGCCGATCCGCTGCCGGTCCTCGGATTTCTTGTTCCCGCCGTACTTGAACTTCGCCCGCACCTCGGTCACCGTCAGCTCGATGCCGCGAATCCCGGGCAGCAGCCGCCGATCCGGAGCGTCCACAGCGGACACTGGAGTGCGCTTGCCGTCCGGCTCGAAGTGCGCCAGCTGGTGGTTCAGCAGCGCCGCCTTTTCCTCCGGATCGTCGACGAGCCGGACGTCGCAGGCCAGCTGGACGCTCGCGTAGTACGAAGTGGGCACGCCGAGCGCGGGGTCGTCGGCGGTGTTCCAGTCCGACCGGATGTAGGTGTAATCGCCGGTCACTGTCAGCAGGGCGCGCGGGTGTTCCTCCAGCAGCGGCCACACCGGGTTCGGCCGGGCGAGGTGCAGGCGGACGGTCGCGTCGCCGTCGAAGACGAAGTGCGTCGGCACCACCACCGGGAGATCACGGCCGCGGCCGCCGGCGACCAGTTCGCCGAAGTCGTGTCCGGCGAGCCAGTCCCGCCATTCGCTCTCGTCCGCGGTGTCCCAGGGGTGGATCAGCATGCCACCAGTATCAGCGCCGCGAGTGGCCCGCACAAAGGGCCATTTTCCGGCGAAACGACCAGGCCACTCAGGCGGTCGGGGTGTACTCGTCCTCGTCTTCGGCGAGCATCTCCGCGACGGACTTGCGCCGGCCGCCCTTCGGGCGCTCGGTCGTCAGCGCACCGCCCGGACGCAGCTCGCGGACCGTGAAGTACAGCCAGCCCAGCAACGCCATCGTGCCGAACGCCAGCCACTGCAGCGCGTACGAGAAGAACGGGCCCGATTCGAGCTGCGGCAGCGGCAGCGGGCTGAGCACGCCGGGCTGGTTCTGGTCGAGCTGGAAGTAGCCGGGCCGGATGGTGAGGCCAGACGACTTCGCGACCACGCGCGAGTCGACGGTGTAGCTCTGCAGCTTCCCGTTCGTCGACGCGTCGGCGAACGCTTCGCGGTTCTTCGGGTCCGTTTCGTCGCTTCGCACGCGCGCGACGACCGTCACCTGTCCACCCGGCGCTGCTGCGTACGGGAGCACGCCGGAGTCACTGCTGAGCCCGACGTAGCCGCGGTCGATGAGGTACACAGTGCCGTCGGTGGCGCGAAGCGGCGTGAGGACTTCGTACGCGCCTTGGCCCTGCACAGTGCGCAGCCGCGCGACAACCTCGGCTGAAGGCAGGTACGTGCCGGTGATCGACACCAGGTGCCACTCGGTGTTCTTGTCCGGCTTCGTCCCGGGCGGCAACAGCTGTGCCGCGGGAGCGGGCTTCGCGGTGAACGACGTGGTCAGCGCGTTGTTCTGGGTGACCTGCTCGCCGTCGCGGCGGAACTGCCAGGGGGCCAGCAGCGTGTAACAGCAGATGGCGAAGGTGAACACCACCACTGTTAACGCCAGCCATCCCGGCCGGAGCAGAAACCGCAACCGCACCCCTCTACGGTAGGCCGTCGCGTTCCGTGCGCGCACCCGGACCGGACGTCACGCCTGTTCGCGGACCCAGTCGAGCAGTCCCGGCACGCTCCGCTCGATCATTCCGAGCACGTCCTCGAAGCCGTCGTCACCGCCGTAATACGGGTCCGGCACCTCGGCGCCCTCCGGAGCGGACGGGTCGAAGGAGCGCAGCAGCCGCACCCGCGAAGGGTCTTCGACGCGGGACTGCAGGAACCCCAGGTGACTCTCGTCAGCGGCGAGCAGCAGATCGGCTTCGAGCTCTTCATCGCTGACCTCGGCCGCGATGTGCTCGGTGGGGTAGCCGTGCGCCTTCAACGTGGCGCGCGCCCGGCGGTCGGCCGATTCGCCGACGTGCCACGGGCCGGTGCCCGCGCTGGACACGCGCACGGCGTCGGAGAGACCCGCGTCGGCGAGCTTCTCGCGGAAGACGAGTTCGGCCATGGGGGAGCGGCAGATGTTTCCGGAGCAGACAAAGACCAGCGTGGGCACTTTTTCGGTCGTCACGCACGGGAGCGTAGCTGTGGGGTCGCTGAACGCCTGGTCGTTGTGGGGAGCAAGGGAAATGGCCCTGGTACTGCAGCGGTTCGCCGAGGCAACTGGCGATGGCCGCGACGCTCAGCCCGACGCTGCGGCGATCGCGTTCCTGACCGACGAAGTTTGCGAGGGTCAGGTTCAGCAGCCGTGCCTTCGGCTTCAATCTCGTTGACCGCCGACTAGACCTCAGGAGGGTTGACCCCGTCGGGGTCAGCGAGCATCGGTGGGAGGGCGCGGGCATGCTTCGCAGTCCCCCAGAGCGATCGTGCGAGGATCCCCAGGTGCCTGCATTAGCCGAGATCATCGCTGTCCTCGAACGCAGTTACCCGCCCCGTCTGGCGGAAAGCTGGGACGCGGTCGGGCTCGTCTGCGGAGACCCGGCCGAGGACGTGCGTCGCGTGTTGTTCTGTGTCGACCCGGTCGAGGAGACGCTTGCCGAGGCCGAGGAAATCGGCGCGCAGCTGATCGTCGCGCACCATCCGCTGTTGCTGCGCGGCGTGCACGGCGTCCCCGCGGACACCGCCAAGGGCTCGCTCGTGCATCGGATGATCCGCGGCGGCATCGCGCTCTACTGCGCGCACACCAACGCCGACTCGGCCGACCCCGGTGTGTCCGACGCGCTCGCGGAGGCCATCGGACTCAAGGTCGACCGGCCGCTCGACCCGCACGAACCGGGCGGTGCCACCGGGATCGGCCGGATCGGGCACCTGCCCGCCGCCGAGCCGTTCGCGCAGTTCGTCCAGCGGGTCGCCGACGCGTTGCCCGCCACCGTGCCGGGGGTTCTCGGGGCAGGAGACCCGGACCGGCCGATCCGCACCGTCGCGGTGTCCGGCGGCGCGGGCGACTCCTATCTCGCGAAGGCGACGGCCGAGGGCGTCGAGGCGTACGTGACCGCGGATCTGCGCCACCATCCGGCCGGCGAACACCTCGCATCCGCCGGAACCGTGCCCGCGCTGGTCGGTCTCACGCACTGGGCCAGCGAGTGGCCGTGGTGCGGACAGGCCTCGGCCCTTGTCGGCGCGGCCTTTGCGGGTACCGTCGAAGCTCACGTCTCCACGCGGTGCACCGACCCGTGGACCATCCGCGCTACCGCCCAGTAACTAAATCAGGGAGCACAGTGAAGGCCGACCCCGCCGTCCAGCGTCAGCTGCTCGAACTCGCGAAGGTGGACGCCGAGCTTTCGCGCGTCGCGCACCGCCGCCGCACCTTGCCCGAGCTCGCCGAGATCGAGGCCGGGGAGAAGACCGTCCGGGAGAAGCGCGACGCGCTCGTGTCCGTCCAGACCGCGTCCTCGGACCTCGACCGGGAAATCGCCCGGCAGGAGAAAGAGATCGAATCGGTGCGGGCGCGCGAGGACCGCGACCGCAAGTTGCTGGAATCCGGGTCAGTCAGCGCCAAGCAGATGACCGACGTCGAGCACGAGCTGCAGACGCTCGGCCGCCGCAAGGGCGCGCTCGAGGACGACCTGCTGGAGCTGATGGAGCAGCGCGAGGCGCTGGGCCTGGACGCGCAGCGCACCAGCGCCGAGGTCGACAAGGCGGCGCAGGAGGTCGAGGCGGCCAAGGCCCGTCGTGACGAGGCGTTCAAGGACCTCGACACCACCGAGGCGCGGCGCAAGGAAGACCGCGCGAAGCTGCTGCCGCGTTTCCCGGAGCCGCTGCTCAAGCTGTACACCCGCGTCTACGATCACAAGGGCATCGGCGCGGCGCTGCTGCGGGCCCGCCGGTGCGGCGCGTGCCAGCTGGATATCGACCGCAACGCCATCTCCGAGATCAAGACCGCGGCCGAGGACAGCGTCGTGCAGTGCGAGAACTGCGGCGCGATCCTGGTCCGCACGCTGGAGTCGGGCCTGTGACCGAACGGGCGATCGTCGAGGCGGACGGCGGATCCCGGGGCAACCCGGGTCCGGCGGGCTACGGCGCGGTCGTGAAGGACGCGGCCACCGGAGAGGTGCTCGCGCAGCGCCACGAATACCTCGGCATCGCCACGAACAACGTCGCGGAGTACTCCGGGCTCGTCGCCGGGCTCGCCGCTGCCGCCGAACTCGGAGTGTCCATTGTGGACGTCCGGATGGATTCGAAGCTCGTCGTGGAGCAGATGTCCGGGCGGTGGAAGATCAAGCACGCCGCGCTGCAGCCGCTGGCCGCGCAGGCGCGCGAGATCGCGGCGGGCTTCGAGCGGGTCGACTACACCTGGATCCCGCGCGCGGAGAACTCGCACGCCGACCGGCTCGCGAACGTCGCGATGGACAGCGCCGGGTCCGGCGCCACCTCGCCCGCCCCGGTCGCCGCGGCGCGGCCGAAGGCCAAGGCCGCCGAATCGGACCGGGTGTCCCCGGCGGGCTGGACCGGAGCCCGCGGCACGCCCACCAAACTGCTCCTGCTGCGCCACGGCCAGACCGAGATGTCGGTCGACCGCCGCTACTCCGGGCGCGGCGACGTCCCGCTCACCGAACACGGCCGGAGCCAGGCCGCCGCGGCCGCCAAACGGCTGGCCGCGATGCCGGGGCTGATCGGCGAGGACGGCGAACCGGCTCCGATCGTCTCGTCGCCGCTGATCCGCACGAAGCAGACCGCGCAGGCGGTCGCCGACGCGCTCGGCGGCCGGGTCGAGACGCACCCCGGCCTCATCGAGACCGACTTCGGCGAATGGGAGGGCCTCACCTTCGGCGAGGCCGCGCAACGGGATCCGGAACTGCACCGCTGCTGGCTGAGCGATTCGTCCTGCCCGCCGCCCGGCGGCGAGAGCTTCGACGCGGTCCACAAGCGGGTCGGCACGGCCCGCCGCGACCTGGTCGAGCAGTACGACGGGCGCACGGTCCTCGTGGTCAGCCACGTGACGCCGATCAAGACCCTGCTGCGGATGGGGCTCGACGCCGGACCGTCGCTGCTGTTCCGGCTGCACCTCGACCTGGCGTCGCTGTCGATCGTCGAGTTCTATCCGGACGGCAACGCCTCGGTCCGGTTGGTCAACGACATCTCGCATCTGTCCTGAACAGGGCTGATGTGAGGTGGATCACGGTCGGGGATGACGTGTGAAACGCCCCGGATGAGGTATTGGCTAGAGTGCGGTGTCGACCGCGGCGCCGCGGCGCAGGTCCCGGCCGGGACTTCAAGGGGGGCGCAGGCTCGTGCGTTTCTTCGGCAGAATCCGCAAGTGGAAACAGTGACGAGGACATGACGGCTAGCGCACTCACCGCAGTATCCGAGCCCGACCTGCCGGGGGACGAGACGACCGACCCGCCAGCACGGTTCAAGCTCAGCTGGCTGGCGTCGACGCTGGCGGTGCTGGCCGGCGTGGCCGCCCTCGCCTGGCACGCCACCCGCTACGGGCACTGGATCGTCGACGACGCGGCCATCACGTTCTCCTACGCGCGCAGCGTCGCCGACGGGCTCGGCCCGGTGCTGGCCCCCGGCGCGCCGCCGGTGGAAGGCTTCTCCGACCCGACCTGGATGATCCTGCTCGCGCTGGGCAAGGTCGCCGGCCTCTTCGACAAGGGCCTGCTGTTCGGCATCCCGGACTACGTGCTGTTCCCCAAGCTGCTCGGCCTGTTCTTCGCCGCGGGCATCCTGGTGCTGTGCCACCTGGTGGCCCGGCAGGTGTTCCGCAGGCACGCGTGGGCGATCACGCTGGCCACCGGCCTCGGGCTGGCGGCGATCCCGTCGTTCGTGATCTGGGTGGTCTCCGGCCTCGAGAACTCGCTGTTCGCGTTCTTCACCACCGCGCTCGCCGCGTTGCTGTTCACCGCGCTGCGCAAGGAAAACTCGCTGTCGTTCAAGGTCGCGATCGTCGCGGGCGTGCTCGTCGCGGCCGCCGCGCTGACCCGGCCGGAAGGCCTGATCTACGCCAGCGCGTACCCGATCGTCCTGCTGTTCGGCGTGAAGCGCGAGGGTTTCTGGCCCAGCCTCCGGTCCGCACTGGTCTCCATCGCGGCCTTCGCCGTGCTGTTCGGCGGCTACGTCGTCTGGCGCTACACGGAATTCCACCGGCTGCTGGCCAACCCGTCGGTCGCCAAGAAGCAGGGCCTGCCCACCTTCGCCTCGATCATCCGGCCGCACCAGCTGGTGGAGTACGCGGGCATCGCGCTGACGCTCGTGCTGCTCGCCGTGGTCGTCTGGGCGCTGGTCAAGGCTCCGTGGCGGCGTCCGCTGATCGGGCTGGTCACGCCGCTCGCGCTCGGCGTCATCGCGTACGGCGTGATGGTTCCGGACTGGATGGCGCAGTACCGCTTCGCGACGCCGGTGTGGGTGCTCGGCACGCTGTGTGGCGTCATGGCCGTCGCGGAGCTGCTGCGTTCGCTGACGCAGGTGCGCTGGCGGGCCCTCGCAGCGCTCGTGCTCGTGGCCGCGTCCGTCCCGTCGGCGATCGGTTTCGTGCAGCACGACGAGGAGTTCATCAAGAGCCCCACCGTGCCGGCTTGCCTGATCGCCGACCGGTTCGGCCGCGGCTTCAACACCTACGCGGACATGCTCGGCCTGCAGCACGCGTCGCTGCTGCTGCCGGACCTCGGCGGCTCGTCGATGACCAGCCGGCTCGAACTGGTCGACATGGCGGGCCTGGTCAACGCGCCGATCGCGGACCTCACGCACAAGGAAGACATCGCCGGCCTGCGCGACTACGTCTTCGACACGGTGAAGCCGACCTTCATCCACTCGTGGGGCCCGTGGGCGGACGGCAACGAGATCAGCATCGACCCGCGCATCGACCGCGACTACGTCCCGATCCTGGTGTACCCCGGCCCGGGCAAACGCCAGGGCGACTTCGTCCGCAAGGACGCGGTCACCGACCCGGCGAAGCTCGCCGCCGTCCAGCACTACGCGCAGGTCACCATGATGAACGTGGAAGCGCAGCGGTTCGGGGACGGTCTGGACGATTGTGGTCCGACGTTGTCGCGTGGCAGCACGGTCGCGCCGCGCGGTTAGAGCGCTAGCCACAGCGCGCACGTCGCCGCTGCTAGTGACATCGGGATCGCGAGCGCGCCGAGTTTCAGGAGTTCGTTTAAGAGCGGATGTTGGCCGTGCTGGACGACGCGTCGCCACAGCGGTGTCGTGAGCGAACCGCGGGTGTCCGTGATGAGCGTGGGGGCGCAGCGGTTCGGGGACGGTCTGGATGACTGTGGTCCGACGTTGTCGCGCGGCAGCACGATCGCGCCGCGCGGTTAGAGCGCTAGCCACAGCGCGCACGTCGCCGCTGCCAGTGTCAGCGGCGTCGTGAGCGCGCCAAGCTTGAGGAATTCGCGCACCGGCGGATGTTGTCCGTGCCGGACCACAACACGGCGCCACAGCAGCGTCGCGAGCGAACCGAGGTAGGTCGCGTTCGGGCCGATGTTCACGCCCAGCAACACGGCGAGCAGCACACCCTGATTCGGGTGCGGGCCGAGCACGGACAGCAGGATCAGCGTCGCGGGCAGGTTGTTGACGACGTTCGCCAGCACCGCCGCGACGGTTGCGGCGAGGAGTAGTTCGGGCAGCCCGGCGGTGGTCGGCAGGATCGTGCGCAGCAGACCGCCGAGGACGTGCTCGTCGACCGCCTCGACCACCACCGCGAGGGCGAGCACGAAGAGGATCAGCAGCGGGGACGCTTCGGTGAGCACCTGCCACGGCCGGATCTTCCGCTCTGCCAAGGCTTTCGTCGCAAGGACGAGGGCAGTCAGCGCGGCGATCCAGACCGGTTCGACGTGCACCAGTTGTCCCGTCGCGAATCCGGCCAGCATGACTGCCAGCACGACGAGCGTGAAGACCGGCGCTTCGCGGTGTTCGGGGCGGCGGGTGCTGGCCGGTTCGCGGAGGTCCTTGCGGAAGAACCAGGCGAACGCGGCGAGTTCGACGGCGAGCGTGACGAGCCACGGCAACGCCATCAGTGCGGTGAAACCGGCGAAGGTCAGGCCGGAAGCGCTGAAGGCGAGCAGGTTCGTCAGGTTGGAGACGGGAAAGAGCGTGGACGCCGAGTTGGCCAGGTGTGCGCACGCGTAGACGTGCGGGCGCGCGGTCAGTTTCAGTTCTGCGGCGGTGGCGAGGACGACCGGGGTCAGCAGGACGACGGTCGCGTCGAGACTGAGCACGGCAGTGACGATCGCCGCCGCGGCGAAGGTGAGCAGCAGAAGCCGTGGCTGCCGGCCGCGGCAGATTTCGGCGAGTTCGGCGCCTAGCCAGGTGAACACACCCTCGGCCGCGGCGAGGTGGCTGACCAACAGGATCGCTGCGAGAAAGCCCATCGTCGGCAGCATCTGGACGACCCGCTCGCCTGCGTCGTGCGGCGAAGTCAGGCCGAGCGCGAGGACGACACCGGCGGCGGGGACCGCGAAGACAGCTTCGGGGAGGCCGCGCGGGCGCGCCATGGCGAACCAGAGCGTTCCGGCCAGAAGCAGCAGGGACAGGGGACCGTTCACCCCCGAACGCTAGCTGTCGCGTGAGGTCAGATCCCCGCCGGTTCCGGAACTCCCGCGCCGCGCTCCAGCACCCGCTCCTTCTCCCGGATCACCGGCAGCACCGCCCGGCCGAAGTGCTCGACGTCCTCCAGATAGTGCAAAAACCCGAGCAGCAACAGGTTCGCGCCGCGCTTTTTGTACTCGATCGCCCGATCCGCGATCTGTTCCGGCGTCCCGATCAGCCCGGTCCGGAATCCGTCGTTGTACTGCACCAGGTCCGCGAACTCCGAATCCGCCCACATGCCCTTGGCGTCCGAAGTGGACTTCCCGGCCTGCGCGACCGCCGAGCGGAACCCTTCGACGGCGGGCACGTTCGCCTTCGCCACGATCTCCCCCAAAACCGCGCGCGCCTCGGCTTCGGTCTCGCGGGCGAGCACGAACCCGTTGAGCCCGAACCGCACCGCGTGGTCGTTCTCCGCGGCGTACCCGCGCACCTCGTCGACCTGCTCGCTGAAACCGGTGAAATCCTTGCCGTTGCTGAAATACCAGTCCGAAACGCGACCGGCCAGCTTGCGCGCGGCAGTGGAGTTGCCGCCTTGGAAGACCTCCGGATGCGGCCGCCCGGGACCGGCGACCGGTTTGGGTTTGATGTCGAAATCGTGGATCCGGTAGAAATCGCCGCCGAACTCGGCGTGGTCGTCGGTCCACAATTGTTTGAGCACGCGGATGAACTCCTCCGAGCGGCGGTAGCGCTCGTCGTGTTCCAGCCACGGTTCGCCGAGTCCGGTGAACTCGTCTTTGAACCAGCCGCTGACCACGTTCACCGCGGCTCGGCCGCCGGAGATGACGTCCGCGCTGGCGATGAACTTCGCGAGCACGCCGGGCTGCCACAGTCCGGGGTGGACGGCCGCGATGACCTTCAGCCGTTGCGTCGCGAGCAGCAGCGCCAGGCTGAAACCGGTGGATTCGTGCTGGTAGGCGGCACCGTAGCTGGCCGTGTAGCGGACCTGGGTGAGCGCGTACTCGAAGCCGTTGTTCTCGGCGAGCACGGCCAGGTCGCGGTTGTACTCGTAGCCCCAATCGGTGCGCTGTTCGATGTCGCTGGTGACCAGGCCGCCGCTCACATTCGGGACCCAGTAAGCGAATTTCAGGGGTTCGTGCGGTTCGGGTGCGGACATGGCGGGAGTGAAACAGCGGCCGGGCCCCGGGGCCAAGGGCGTCCACGCGGTGGAATGTGCCAGCCGGTGCCGGGGGCCGCGCCGGCTCCCGGGTAGGCTGTTTCGGCGGACGAGCTGGCAGGACGGTCGCGGCCCGGGTTCTCCCGGACCGAGGAAAGTCCGGACTCCGCAGGGCAGGGTGGTTGCTAACGGCAACCCGGGGCGACCCGCGGGACAGTGCCACAGAAAACAGACCGCCCCCGCTTCACGGCGGGGGTAAGGGTGAAACGGTGGTGTAAGAGACCACCAGCATCCCGGGTGACCGGGATGGCTCGGTAAACCCCACCCGGAGCAAGGCCAAGAGGGAGCAACGCTCCTGCGCAGGCGATCGAGGGCGGCCCGCCCGATGCCTGCGGGTAGGCCGCTGGAGCCTGCCGGCGACGGCAGGCCGAGATGGATGACCGTCGCCCGGTCCGCCGCGAGGCGGCCCGGGAACAGGATCCGGCTTACATGCCAGCTCGTCCGCCCGATCGCTACGATCGGGCGCATGGGTCAAGCCGTCGCCGCCGCTGTCGCCTTCCGGACCACTTTCGACGCTCTGCACGCCCCCGTCTACTTCGCGCCCGAAACCCAGGAGCGGCTCGCCGCTGTCGGGCTCAAACCGGGGTCGATGACCTACTTCGCCAGCCGAGCCGCGGCGATGGGCCCGGTCGGGCCGGGAACGGTCACCGCCACCTTCTACAGCTTCAGCCCCGGCCTCGTCGCCCACTTCGTCCCGCGCGTCTGGACGCTCGCCACGCCGGAGACCGTCTTGGAAGCCCGGCTCGCCGCCGTCGACGAGATCTATCGCCGGCTGTTCGGCGACGAGACGCTCGCGTCCGCGGAGGTCGCCGAAGCGGCGGCGCTCGCGCGCGAAGCGACCGAAGGCTGTCGTCCGGAGGGACGTCCGCTCTATGCCGCCCACGCGGACCTGGAGTGGCCCGAGCAACCGCACCTCGCGCTCTGGCACGCGATCACCCTGCTGCGCGAGCACCGCGGAGACGGGCACGTCGCGACCTTGATCCTCAACGACCTTTCCGCCCTCGACGCGCTGGTCACGCACAGCGCGACCAAGAACGGCACCCCACCGGACACCGCCAAGCGCACCCGCGGCTGGAGCGACGAAGAGTGGGACGCGGCGACAGCCAGGCTCACTGTCGACGGAATCCTCGACGCCGAAGGCGCGCTGACCGAGCGCGGACTGGAGCTGCGCGAGCGCGTCGAGACGGCGACGAACGCGGCGGCCGAAGGTCCGTGGCGGCACCTCGGCGAGGAGAAGACGGCTCGGCTGGAGCAGTTGTGCGCCCCGCTCAGCCGCCGGGTGATCGAGGCCGGAGCGATCCCGAGCGCGGCGTTCCGGGCTTGATCCGGGAGACGGTCTGGAACTGCCCGGGATCACGCTTTGTAGTGAACAAATGCGCACATCGGACGTGATGGTGACCGTTATCGCATCAGAGAGTGATCAATTCCGGATTGTTTTCCAATCCGGTTGTCACTCACCGGACTCGCGGCGGAACGCCGATCGGGGCATGCCACACTGGTGCCTGCCCGACACGCCGGTCCGGGGCGCACTCAGAGTGAGCTCGGCACGTTTTGCGGAGCCGCACCGCCGGAACACTGCGCAATCCGGGTGGCTTGGGTTATTCCGGAGCACCCTTGCCACGATGATGGAGGGCGAGGAATCCTGGCCACCGGACAGCAGTACCCGCCCCTTGACCACAAGTCGACATTCCACCGATACCTACGCAGCGCGCTTTGACCATTACCCCTCGTAACGCCATGATGGTGTTCGTAGCTTCGCCGAAGCCAGAACAGCGCGGCGCCTGCCGTGCACCGGGAGTATCGCGATGACCAGCATGACCGCCCTTGAGACGTTCGTGGCCGAAGGGCTCGGCACCAGCAACGTCCGCACCTGGCTGCTCGACAACGTCATCCCGCTCGTACTGCTCGCGGTGGCGCTGCTGCTGCTGTGGCTCGGCGGCGGCAAGGGCGACAACGCGGGGGTCATGCGGCGGCTCGCCGGCGTGGTCATCGCGCTCGCGATCATCGGACTCGCGGTCAGCGGAGCGGGAGTCAACGTGGGCCAGTGGATCGCCGGCCTCTTCACCGGCTGAGGCGGAGCAGGCGTGCGGATCAGGACCGATGACGAGGTGTACCGGGTCGATGCCGTCTGGCTCGGCCCGCCGAAGGCGACTTTTCCCTGGCGAGCCCGTTACGTGGCATGGCTCGTCGGCATTCCGGTCTTCCTGGTCGTGCTCACCGTGGAGCGGTGGGTCGGCTGGAGTTTCGGGTTCTTTTCCACGGCGTGGGCGTTCGTGGCCACGATCGTGATCACCAGGCTGATCACCGCGAAGATCAGCCACGAGCGCCCGCTGGGCGCGGTGATCGCGATGATGGGCCAGGAGTTGCGCGCGCCGAGGGAAACGGCCTCGGGCACGGGCGGCGCGGTCAGCGCCAGCCGGGTCCGGGTGCGGGCGGAGCGCCCGCTGCCGAAGCACAAGAGAAGGCGGCAATACCAGCACCGCGACCCCCGTCGCGGTGCTGGCGCGAGTGCCGGGAAACAGGGAGCACCACGAGCGCGCCGGAGCCGCCCCGCGGCTCGGGCCGGGAGGTAGTCGTTGTTCGGTCGCGGCGGAAGCCGAGGGAAACGGGAGCAAGACGTCCCCGCCGGCGCGTGGAACGCGCCACCGCGGGGCCGTCCGCCGTCCGGCGGCACAAACTCCGGCGGCAAGGGCCGCCGGCTGCCCGGTGAGCAGGCGATACCGGCGTACACGCCGTCGATCGCCGCGCGCAGCATCGACGGGCACCTGCTGCGGACCGGGTACGAGGTGTACGCCTGGTACCGGCTCGCGCCGCAGCGCTGGTCGTTCCGTTCCGATTCACAGCGCCGCGACCTGATCGCGGCCATCGCGGGCCAGTACGCCGAACTGCAGGGCCGCTGGCTGCACCTGCGCGTCACGAACCGGCCGTATCCGATCCGGATGTGGGCCGAGGCGCACGTGCACAACGCGGTCGGCAGGCCGGGCGACGTGCCGGGCGCGCTGTCGTTCGACGACTACCTGATCGGCGAGCAGCAGCAGCTGATGGGCCGCTCGATGGCGGAAAAAGAGGTCTACCTCGGCGTCCAGGTGCAGACCCGGCGCATGGTGGACCGCGCGGTCGAACGCGCCGCGCCGGTGCTGCGCCGGATCCTGCCCGAGGCGGTCGACGCCGAACTGGCCGCGCTCGACTCGGAGATCGAGCACCTCGACCAGGTCATCGGCAGCGCCGGGCTGGAAGGCCGTCCGGTGCACGCCGAGGAGATGTCCTGGCTGATGCACCGCTCGTGCTCGCTGGGCCTTCCCGCGCCGCGGAACATGCCCGCGGTGCCGGGTGCGGCGTGGGAACCCGAGGACCTCGCCAGCTTCACCGACGCGGCTGATTTCCACGCCGACCCGTACGCGCCCACGGTCACCGTGCGTGGCCGTACCGGGTCCAACGCCGGCGTGTCGCGGCATCTCGCGGTGCTCACCGTCGGCCAGATGCACGGGCTGCAGATCCCCGAGGTCGACGACCCGTGGATCCAGCACGCGGACCGGCTGCCCGCCGCGGTCGAGGTGTCCGCGCGGATCTACGTGCGGCGCCCCGAAGAGGTGTCCGGCGAGCTGCAGCGGCAGATGAACAAGGTCCGCTCGCAGGTCAAGCACTACACCGACGAGCACGAGCTGGAACCGCCGCAGTCGCTGGCCCGCCAGGCCGGCCGGGTGCTGGAGATCGACGACGAGATGACGTCGGGCTTCACCGCGCTCGCCACGCGCGTGCGGTCGTGGTGGCGCCTCGCGGTGTCCGGCCCGACCGAGCGCGACGCGCTGCGGCTGGCCCAGCAGTTGCTCGACCTGTACAAGCCGAAGATCGCCATCGAGCACCCGGAAGCGCAGTACGCGATGGCCCGGGAGTTCATCCCGGGCGAGCCGCTGGCCTCGGGCGCGTACATGCGCCGCGGTTCGGTGGTGTGGACGGCGTCCGCGGTGCCCACCGCGACCGCGGAGGTCGGCGACCGGCGCGGGATCCTGCTCGGCGAAACGGTCACCGCGACGCGGCGTCCGGTGGCCTGGGACCCGTGGATGGCGCAGGAGATCCGCGACGGATCGGGCCTCACCGCGATGGTCGCCGGGCTGGGCGGCGGCAAGTCCTTCCTCGGCGGCGGCATCGTCTACAAGACGCTGCGGGCCGGGGCGCACTGGACGATCCTCGACCCGTCCGGCCCGCTGTCGCGGCTGTGCGACCTGCCGGAGATCCGGCCGTACGCGCGGCCGATCAACCTGCTCAACGCCCAGCCGGGCATCCTCAACCCGTACCGGGTGGTCGCCGATCCGCTGATCGAGCACTTCATGGACGAGGAGGACCCGGAGCGCTCTTGGCGGCGCGAGAAGGCGCTGGCCGGGGCGACCCGGCGGCGGCTGGTGCTCGACGTGCTCACCGGCGTGCTGCCATACGAGGTGTCGCGGATGGCGCAGACCCGGATCGTGCTGCTGCGCGCGGTGCGCGCGGTCGGCGGCCGGTTCGACGCGGACCCCGGCCAGGTCATCGACGCGCTGCGGCGGGATTCGAGCGAGCACCACGAGCACGCGGTCGTGGTCGCGGACTTCCTGGACGAGATGCGCGAGCGGATGGCGCTGCTGATCCCGGAAACCGACGCGGACCCGTACGCCGAGACCCGCGACGACCGGATGACCGTGCTGACCATGGCGGGCCTGACCCTGCCGAAGGACGGCGTCCCGCGCGAGTACTGGACCGACGCCGAATCGCTCGGTGTGGAAATGCTGAACCTCGCGGCGTGGCTGACCCAGCGGTCGGTGTACGAGAAGCCGAAGGAACTGCGCAAGGGCGTCTGGATCGACGAGGCGTTCTTCCTGTCCGAGGTGCCGACCGGGCGCGTGCTGATGAACCGGTTCGCGCGAGACTCGCGGAAGTGGAACGTCCGGGTGCTGCTGTCGTCGCAGATCCCGGCGGACTTCCTGAAGATCCAGGGATTCGTGGCGCTGCTGGACTCGGTGTTCGTCGGACGGCTCGACGACGACGACGCCCAGGCCGACGCGCTGCGGCTGCTGAAGGTGCCGGTCGGCGTGGGTTACGAGCAGGTCGTCGCGGCACTGGGCCGCCGCCCCGGCGCCCAGCGCGGGCTGGAACGCGACATGGAGCCCCGGCAGTTCATCTTCGGCGACGGAGCAGGCGGCGTGGAGCGCATCCGCGTCGACTTCTCCGGCCCGCATCTCGACCCGTTGCGCGCGGTCATGGACACCACCCCGGGCTCGCCCGACGCGCGCACGAAACCCGGCGGCGAACTCGTGGTACCCCGCGAGGACGAGGCCAAGCCGTATGTCCCCGCCCCACCGGAGGACGACGAGCTGGAACACGACTTCGAACTCCAAGCGGAACTCGAGGTCGGTCTTGCCGACGAGCAGCTGCTGGGCTCGCCGGACCCGCTCGCGTCCGAGACCGGCGAGGTGGAGGGTGCAGTGCGCAACGGACGGCAGGAGGACCGGCACGCCCGCGCCGGCGGCAAGGGCGGCGGCACCGGCAGGGATGCCGCATGAACCCCGGTGATCCGGGCCGGCCCGCGCCGGCCGTGAGGAGGCCTGCGTGAACACCGTCTTCACTCTGGCGTTCGTCCTCGCGTTCGCCGCCGGCTGGCACGCGCTGCGCAAACGCGTCAAGGAGGGCCCGAAGCCGGGCGGCCGCCGGCCGAGCAGGCGCGCGTCGCTGCTGGCGGTGGTCGCGGTGATCGGGCTGCAGACGGTGCTGTTCGCACCCGCGGCCAACGCGGCGGCTTGCGGGGAATCGCCGAACCCGGAGCGTCCGGGCTCAGGCATGGTCGGAGCGCTCGACCCGCCCGAGGGACACGGCGAACCCGGCAGCGCCTACATCGACTACAGCTACGCGGGCACGGTCTGGAACACCTACCAGACCAACTGCACCGCGCTTTCCGCTATCGCGTCCCCCAGTTCTACCATCGACACCTGGGCCGGGAACCAGCTGTTCAACGTCGGCAAGAACATCGTCGGCGCCACGAACTCGCTGCACTACACCGTCCTCGAGGGCGGACTGCTGAACCCGATCTACAACGCGGTGAAGTCGGGCGCGGAGAAGGTGTACAGCAACATCTACGCACAGCTGTTCGGCCTGGTCGCGCTGATCCTGTCGATCATGTTGTTCCGCAATATCTGGCGCGGCGACCTCGCCGGGGTCAGCAAGCGGGCGCTCTACGCGCTGGCAGGCGTCTGGCTGGCCGCTTCGTCCTTGGCCATGCTGCGGTACTTCGACCCGATCGACAAAGCGATCGTCCAGACCACCACCAACATCCAAGCGGGATTCGTCGACGAGTCGGAAAACCGGATCGTGCGCGACATCCTGCCCACGGATCTGCACACCCAGGTCGTCTACGACAACTGGCTGCGCGGCGAGTTCGGCTCGCCCACCGCCCCGCAAGCCCAGCAATACGGCAAGCCGCTTCTGGACGCGCAGGCGTTCACCCGTAATCAGCTGGTGAACGGCGACGACGGCAAGCAGAACGTCGTCGACGCCAAAAAGGCCGCCTTCAAAGACATCTCCACCAAACTCGGCCCCGCCACCGGCTACTTCACCGGCGAGTCCGGCGGCCGTACCGGTGCCGGGTTCCTCGCGCTGGGCCAGAGCCTCGTCTACTCGCTCTTCCAGTTGCTGGCCAAGGCGTCGGTGCTGCTCGCGCAGGTGCTGATCCGCCTGTTCGCGCTCACCGCGCCGCTGATCGGCCTGGTCGCGCTGCTGAACCCGGAGATCCTGCGCCGGGTGCTCAAGGTCGCCGGCGGCATCGCGTTCAACCTGGTCGTGCTCTCGGTCCTGGCCGGCGTGCACGCCCTGCTGCTGCAGGCGATCTTCGCCGCGGGCGACGGGCTCAACCTGCTCACCAAGATGGTCCTCGCCGGGCTCATCACGGTGCTGCTGTTCCTGGTCGGACGGCCGGTGCGGCGGCTGTGGCAGATGGTCGAGATGTCGGTCAGCATGGTCGGCGCGGCGGTGCCGTCTCCGGGCGGCGGGCTGTTCTCCCGGTTCCGCCGGAAGAACGGGCCGACGCCGCAGGACGAGTTCTGGCAGAACGTCCGCGACACCGACGACGTCGTCGACGGCGAACAGCGCGGCCCGATCGGCGCGACCGTCGGCGGCGGCCGGTACCGGCCCGAGGCGGCGGTTTTCGCCAGTTCGCAGCGGCTCGACAACGGCTCCCGGGCGGCCCGGCCCGCCGCGGCCTGGTCCGGCGCTCCGTGGCCGGGCGCGGTCGGTCCCGCGCAGTCCGCCGCGGGCGCGTTGCCCGCGGGCGGCGGGGGAGGCGCGCCGGCGTTCGGCCAGTACCACCCGGTGGCCGGTGCGCCCGGCGACTACGTCATGGCGGGCGCGCGGTGGCCGGTCAAGGAAAGCCGCCAGGTCGACACGTCCCCGGTCGCCGACCGGCGGTGGAGCGACGAGCCGGAACCGGTGGTCGTCCCGTCCCGGATGAGCGCGCCGGACCGCGGGTACTCCGCCCCGGCCCCGGACCAGCCGGGGTTCACCGTGCCGACGCAAGGCATCCGGGCCCAGCCGCGCCGGGTGGATCCCGAGGTCGTGGCCGGGAAACCGGTGTTCGTGCTGTACCGCCCGTCGCGCGGCATCGAGGTCCGCGACACCGACCAGGTCATGGGGCGGTGAGGCGATGCCGATCCGCACCAACCGCGGCCGGACCGCGGTCTACCGCCGCCTGTGGGGCTTCCCGCTCCGCTCGCCCCGGCACCTCGTGGGCACGCTGGTGTTCCTCGCGGTCGTCATCACCGCGCTGGGCATCGGTCTGCCGAAGGTGCTGGGCAAACCGGCGTCCGCGCAGCCGGGAGCGGCCCCGCCGAACTCGTCGGCCGCGCCGCGCACCGGCGTCGCGGCCCCGGTGCCGAGCACTGAAACCCTGCCGACCCGGCTGTCGCAGCCGCTGGTCACGCCGACATCGGCGCCGCCGAATCCGGAGGCGCTGAACGTCGCGAAGCAGTGGGCGACCGCCTGGGTCCGCCATCCGGCGGGCATCTCGAACGCCAACTGGCTCAACGGGATGCGCGGGCTCACCACCGACGAGTACCTCCCCGTCATGTCCACTGTGGACCCCGCGAACATCCCGGCCACCAAGGTCACCGGCGACCCGACGGTCGCGCAGTCCTACTCCAGTTCGGTCAAGGTCGTGGTCCCCACCGACGGTCCGAAACTCAGCATCACCGTGGTCCTCACCAGCGCGGGATGGCGAGTGTCGGATTACGACCAGGCGAGCTGACCGTGAAGCTGGCCATTCTCGTCTCGGTGGTGATCGCCGCCGTTTTCGCCACGGTGCTCACCACCAACGTCGTGACGAAGGTCGTGAACGACCAGCAGCAGGCAGCGGCCGGCGGGATCGCGCTGACCTCGTGCGACGCCGCGATCGGCCCGACCCAGCCCGGCCAGCCGGAACAAGGCGGGTCGGACGCGGCCGAACTCGACCAGGAGTCGCGCGGCACGGTTTCGCTCATCATCGCGATCGGCAAGCAGCGCAGCCTCGCGCCGCGCGCGTGGCAGGTCGCGATCCAGGCCGGGATGACCGAATCGCGGCTGCACAACGTGAACTACGGCGACCGCGACTCGCTCGGCATCTTCCAGATGCGCCCGTCGATGAACTGGGGCAGCGCGGCCCAGGTCACCGACCCGAACTACGCGATCAACAAATTCTTCGACGTCCTGCTCGGCGTCCCGGACTGGGAGAACCTGCGCCCCGGCGACGCCGCGCAGCAGGTCGAACGGTCCGGCTTCCCGGATCGCTATCACCGCTGGGAGGCCATGGCGGCCTCGCTGGTGCAGAACATGGGCCAGATCGCGGACGTGGTCGGCTGCGGGCAGGGCATGGGCGCCGCGCTGCCGCCGAGCCAGGCCGCCGCGCAGGCGATCAAGTTCGCCCTCGGCGAGCAGGGCAAGCCCTACATCTGGGGCGCGACCGGCCCGGACTCCTACGACTGTTCCGGCCTGATGCTGCGCGCCTACGAGTCGGCGGGCGTGATCCTGCCGCGCGTGTCGAAGGACCAGTACCACGCCGGCGCGATGCTGCCGGTCCGCGAAGCCCAGCCCGGCGACCTGATTTTCCTCGCCACCGACCCGGCCGACCCGACGACCATCCACCACGTCGCGATGTACCTGGGAGACGGCAAGATCGTCGAGGCCCAGCAGACCGGCGTCCCGGTGCACATCCGGCCGTTCTCGTTCGACGAGCGCCAAGTCGTGCCGCAGGCGGTGCGCCCCGGCGTCTAGCATGGGTGCGGGAGGCATCGGCTCTTGACCCGCGGGTGCCCAGTACCGCGGGTCCGGATTCACCCCGAAGTCGCGGCCTGTCCACGAGCACGTGGCCGCGCGCTGGCAGAGGATGGCACACGTGGCACGGAAATTCGGCAAGCGAGGCAAGTCAGGCCAGAGCGAGCCCCAGGACCCGGCGGCGCTTTTCGGCGCACCGCAGCCGCCGCGCCAGTCCGCGCACCCCGCGTCCAGCACCCCGTTGGCGGACCTGCTGAACCAGGGCATGCCCGGCGTGGACGGCGGGTACGTCGTCCTGCCGCGTTCCCTGGCGGAGGGCATGTCGCTGCCGTGGCAACAACAGATGGCGGCTTTGCTGGCCCAGTTCCACGCGGCGCACGCGCGGTTGTCGTGGCCGGTGTATCGGGTGGTCCCGTCCCGCTACGAGCGTTTGGTCGATCTCGACGAGGAGCAGTTGGCGGAGGCCGGCTACCTGGTGGAGATGGACGCCGAGGGGGAGATGGTCTACCGGGAGCGCAGCGGCCGGAAGGTCCAGGATCCGGACCGGACGACCGTCCTGGTGTCCTGCCTGGACCCGATCCCACGCCCGGCCGCGGCCGGACCGGTGCCTTCGGGGGACGTGCGGCCGGTCGGGCCGTTGCCCGCACCGGTACCGATGAACATCGGCCCGGCTCCGGTGTGGCGGTCGGCGCCTAACGGGCCTGGTGAGGGCGCGGTTGGTCCTGGTCCGGCGAACCACGGTCAGGCATCGGCTGGCCCGGCGCAGCGCCCGCCGGAGGAGGTGCGGCCGTTCGCTGGTGCTGGTCAGAGCGGCTCGGCACAGGTTCCGGCCGCGAATCCCGAGCCGGTGACGAATGGCCAGGCCAAGGCTTCGGAACCGCCCGCGCCTGTCCAGCCCGCTGCGACGGCTGACCAGCCTGCGCCTGTCCCGCCTGCTGCGACGGCAGAACCAACCGCGCCAGTCCCGGCGACTGCGACAGCGGACCAGCCCGCGTCTCTCCCAGCGACAGCGGACCAGCCCACGCCCGTACCGCCCGCTGCGACGGCTGACCAGGTTTCGGAGACCGCCAGCCCGGACCCAACCCCTGCGGAAGAGACACCTCAGCCCGCCCCGGTGCCCGCAACTGACTCGGGCACGACTGCCGAAGAGCCGGTCCCGCCCAACTCGGGCGCTGCGGATTCCGCCCAGCCTGCAGTGGAAGAGGTGCCGCCCGCGAGCCCGCCCTCTGCGGCACCGGTGACTCCCGCCCCAGTACCGCACGATGCTCCGCCAGCCGATCCGCAGTTGCAGGCGAGGCAGTCGTGGCAGCCGAAGCCGTACGTCCACGAGCCGAGGCAGGCCGCACGTCCGACGGAAGCGTTGCCGCCGCAAGGAAATCCGACGCACGGTCGGCACGAGGCGGCTCCGGAGACCCCGGCAGCCCAGGACGTTCCTGCCTCGACGGGATGGCGCGGGCAGAATCCGGCGTCGGGCCAGGTTCCTCCGCGCGGGGGGTTGCCGCCGAGTCAGGTCCCCCAGCCCGGTCCGGGTCCGCAGTACGCTCCGCCGCCGGTCGCTCCGTCCCCGGCGCAGCAGGCTTTGCCCGCGCAACAATCCCCAGCGCAGCCGCCCCTTTCCGGGACGCCGCAACAGGTTCCGGCGGCATCTCCGGCCGTGCCGGTTACGGAGCAGCCGACGAACCCTCCCGTGCAGCAACCCCTTCCGCCTGCTGCGCAACCGGCTCCGCCCGCGCAGCAGCCCCCGGCGCAGCCGGTTCCGCCGACGAGCCCTCCTGCATCAGCGGCTCAGCAGCCGGTTTCGTCCGCGCCTGGCCAGCAACAGGCCGCGCCTATTCAACAACCTGCTTCGCTTGCACCTGATGCGAATCAGGCCGCGCCTGCGCAACAACCGGCTCCGCGCGCGCCTGGTCCGCATCAGGCCGCGGCTGTGCAGCAACCGGTTTCGTCCGCGCCTGGCGCGAATCAGACCGCACCTGTGCAGCAACCGGCTCCGTCCGCGCCTGGCCCGCAACAGACCGCGCCTGCGCAGCCTGTCTCGCAGCCGCCTCCGCCCGCGAACCCTCCCGCACAGCAACCCCTTCCGCCCGCCCCCGGCACCCAACCGGCTCCGCCCGCGCAGCAACCCCCGGCTCAGCCGAGCGCGCAGCCGCAGGCGAATCCGTCCGCGACCGGACCATCGCAACCGAACCCGCCCGCCACGGGTGTTCCGTTCCAGTTGCCGCAGCCCAGCGGCCGCCGTCGGTCCGTCGAGACTGGGCCGGACGGGCGGCCGTTGCCGGTCTTTCCTGGGCAGGAAACCGGTCCGTCCGGGCCGCCACCGTCGCGGACGTATCGGGACGAGCCTCCGGTCTTCCCCGGCAAGACGTCGGCCGTACCGCCGGTGCCGAAGCCGGATTACGGTGCTTCCTCCCCGGCGGACGACGCGGCGACCCCGCCCCGCGGCATCCCGGTTCCGGACAACCGCGGGTGGTTCGACGAGCACCCCGACCACGAGGACGACGGCCCGGCCGACTTCGGGCCCACCGGCCAGCCCACCGAGGTTCCGTTCCGCTGGCGCAAGTGAGCGGGCAGGTGTCAGGCTGAACCCATGTCTGACGACCCGAACCCGGACCAGGGCTGGTACTACAACACCCGGACCCACGAAGTCGAGCACCTCGAACGCAGCCGCGGAGTCGACCTCCTCGGCCCCTACCCGGACGAGGCCACGGCCCGCCGGGCGCTCGACATCGCCCGCGAACGCACCCGCCAGGCCGATGCGGCCGACCGTTCCTGGGACGGCGACTGATCGGCTGAGGTTCGCTGTCGAGCCTGGGTGGCGGGTGCGGTCGGTTCGCCGGGTGCGACATCGCCCGCGAGATCGGCTGACACTCGCTGCCGAGCTTGAGTGGCTCGACATAGCGCACCCCGACGCAGCTTTGTCACGCGTCGGATCGTGACTGACCTGCTGGTGTTCGCTGTCAAACCTGGCTGAAACGACGGCCAAGCCGCCGGAGAGCAAAGAAACCGCCGACCGGACAGGGGCACTGTCCGGTCGGCGGCATGGATGCCTTCAACCAGGCAACCCCTCAGCTATCCCGCCACCAAGGCCGGATCCAGCACGAACTCCGGATCCACCTGCTCCTCCAGATCCGCCCCGGCGCGACCGTTCCCCCAGGCCCGCGCGTTCCGCAGATGAAACTCCACTCCCTGCCGCTGGTACCGCGCCCAATCGCGCGGCGTCGCGTCCACCAGGTCCTGCATCGCGGCCAGCGTCGCCAGGTTGCGCGGCTCCAGTTCGCCGATCGGCCGGGTGGTCCCGCGTTCGGCGGCCCGGACGTGGCCCGACGTCGTCATCCAGCCCAGCAGCGCCGAGCCCAGCTGCGTGGTCAGGAAGTCGACGTCGTCGCTGTCGGTCACCTTGTTTCCGACGGCAACCAGGTGAACCCCGAAGTCCCGCGCATGATCCGCGTACTGACGGTAAACGCCGACGCTGCGAAGGGTCGGTTCGCACACCAGGAACGTCACGTCGAAGCGCGTGAACAGACCCGAGGCGAACGCGTCGGCACCGGCGGTCATGTCCATCACGACGTACTCGTCCGTGCCGTCGACGAGGTGGTTCAGCAGCAGTTCCGCCGCACCGACCTTCGAGTGGTAGCAGGCGACACCAAGGTCGTCCTCGTCGAATTGCCCGGTGACGCCCAGGCGGACGTCGCCCAGCGGGCGGAAGCAGGTGTCGAAGATGGGGTTGTCCTCGAAGGGGCGCACGAGCCGCGAACCCCGGCCGGGCGGGGTGGTTTTGATCATCGCGTCGGCAGAGGGGATCCGCGGGTTGTCGCCGCGCAGGTAGTCCTTGATCAGCGGCATGTGCTCGCCGAGGGTCGGCCACGCCAGCGCCTGTTCCTCGGTCGCGCCGAGGGCTACCGCCAGGTGCTGGTTGATGTCGGCGTCGATGGCCAGCACCGGGTTGCCCGCACCCGCCAAGTACGAGACGAACAGCGACGAGAGCGTGGTTTTCCCGCTGCCGCCCTTGCCGACGAACGCGATCTTCACCGATCCGACCCCTTCTGAAAATGAAGACGATTATCAATGCCAGGCAGGCTACACCCGACCGGCCCGCGCCCGAACGGGCGATCATCGGCGGTTCGGCGGGATAGTGTTGGACCGTGCCGCCACTCGTGCTGAGGACACCAGCGTCGGGAGGGGACTTCGGTCGTCTCCGGGCGGAATTCGCGCTGCCGGAGTCGTTCGGGCCGGGGGTGCTCGCGGAGGCCGAGGCGGCGGTGGTCGATCCGCTCGCGTCGGCGGGCGGCCGCGAGGACGCCACCGACCTGCCGTTCGTCACGATCGATCCGCCCGGGTCCAAGGACCTCGACCAGGCGATGGTGATCGAGCGGCGCGGGGCCGGTTTCCGGGTGCAGTACGCGATCGCGGATCTCGCGGCGTTCGTGCCGCCGGGCGGGGCGCTCGATCACGAGGCGCGGCGGCGCGGGCAGACGCTGTATCTCCCGGACGGCAACGTTCCGCTGCATCCGCCGGTGCTGTCCGAGGGGGCGGCCAGCCTGCTGCCGGGCGAGATCCGGCCGGCGGTGCTGTGGACCATCGACGTCGACTCGAGCGGGGAAATCATCGCCACGCGGGTACGGCGGGCGTTGGTGCGTTCGACGGAGCAGCTTGACTACGAAGGGGTCCAGTCGTCGCTGGACGCGGGGAAACCGCATCCGTCGGTGGCGCCGTTGCCGGACCTCGGGCGGTTGCGGCGCAGTCTCGCGGTGCAGCGCGGCGCGGTCGAGTTGCAGTTGCCGGAGCAGGAGATCAGCGGCGGCGTCGACGGCGGCTGGGTTCTCGCGCGCCGGCCGCGGACCGTCGTTGACGCGTGGAACGCCGAAATCTCTTTGCTCACCGGGATGGCGGCGGCGCGGATCATGATCGACGCCGGGATCGGGGTGTTGCGGACGCTGCCGTCGCCCGAGCCGGACGCGGTGGAATGGCTGCGCCGGTCCGCGGCGGCGGTGGGGCTGGCCTGGCCGGTCGAGCAGACGGTATCGGAGTTTCTGTCTACTTTGGACCCGGGGCAGCCCGCTTCGATGGCGTTGTATGCGGACACCACAAGACTTTTGCGGGGCGCGGGTTACACGGGCTTTGCCGGTGAATTGCCCGCGGTTACGACGCATGCGGGGATCGGCGGGGCGTACGCGCACGTCACGGCACCGATTCGGCGGCTGGTTGACCGGTTCGGCACCGAAGTGTGCCTGGCGGTGACGGCGGGGCGCGAGGTACCGGAGTGGGTGCGGGAAGCGTTGTCCGAGGTGCCCGCGCATATGTCCGCTTCGGACAGTCTGGCGGCGCGGGTGGAGCGTGCGTGCATAGATCAGGTCGAGGCGTGGGTACTCGCTGAGCATGTGGGTCACGAGTTCACCGCGGTGGTGCTGCGTGCGGAGGAGACGCGCGCGGAGATTCTGGTCGAGAATCCGCCGGTGATGGCGAAGTGCTCCGGCGAGAAGTTCCCGGAGGGCGAGCGGATCGCGGTGCGGCTGACCGAAGTGGACGTCGAGCAGCGGAAGGTGTCGTTCGAACGGGTATGAGGAACGCGGAACTGGTGGACGATCTCGGCGAGCCGGTGCCGATCGAGGGCTCGCCGCGGCGGGTGGTGTCGCTGGTGCCGTCGCTGACCGAGGCGGTGGAGGTCAGCGCGCCCGGGCGGCTGGTCGGGGCGACGGACTACTGCACCCATCCGGCCGATCTGGACGTGGAACGGGTTGGCGGGTCGAAGTATCCGAAGCTCGACCGGGTGCTCGCGCTCAAGCCGGATCTGGTGCTGGCGAATTCCGAGGAGAACCGTCCGGAGGACGTGGAAACCCTGCGTGCCAACGGGGTTCCGGTGTTCGTCATGGCGGCTGCGGAGTCCGTGCCTGCCGCGCTGGGGTCGTTGCGGCGGATTTTCGGCCAGGTGTACGGCATCGACGAACCGGAATGGCTCGACACCGCGGACGAGCTGTGGCGCGAGGTGGCGCCGGTGCGGTACCGGGCGGTGATCCCGGTGTGGCGCAAGCCGTGGATCGTGCTGGGGCGCGACACTTTCGCCGGAGACGTGCTGCGCAGGATCGGCGTCGAGAATGTCTACTCGGGACACTCCGAGCGGTATCCCCGGCCTTCGCTGGAAGAACTCCGCGAGACCGGGGCCGACCTGGTCGTACTGCCTGACGAGCCGTACGAGTTCACCCAGGACGACGGCCCCGGCTTCTTCCCGGAGATGCGCCCGGTACTGCTGTCCGGGCGCTACCTCACGTGGTACGGACCGTCCCTCGTGGACGCCTACGCGGCGCTCAGAGAGTCAGTCCAGTAAGGACAATCACGCGCTCCTCGGTGAAGTCCGCCATCGCCGCGGCCGGGCCTTCGCGGCCGACGCCGGAGTCCTTCACCCCGCCGTAGGGCATCTGGTCGGCGCGGAAGCTCGGCACGTCGCCGACCAGCACGCCGCCCACCTTGAGCCGCGCGGACACGTCGAACGCCGTCGGCAGGTCGCGGGTGAACACGCCGGTCTGCAAACCGAAACGGGACGCGTTGATCCGCTCGACGCCGTCGTCCACAGAGGGCACCCGGACCAGTGAGACCACCGGGCCGAACACCTCGTCCGCCATCACCGAAGCGTCCTCGGGAGCTTCGGCGAGCACGGTCGGCTCCACCGTCGCACCCTTACGGCCGCCGCCGGTCAGCAGCTTGGCTCCGGCGACAACCGCGTCGGTGACCCAGGATTCGACCCGCGACGCGGCCGCCTCGTTGACCAGCGGGCCAACGTCGACGCCGTCCTCGCGCGGGTTTCCGGTGCGCAGTGCGGCGACCTGCTCGAGAACCTTCGCCTGCAACTCGTCGTAGACGTCGGTGTGCGCGTACACGCGCTGCACCGAGATGCACGACTGTCCGGCCTGGTACATAGCGAACGTCGCGATCCGCTGCGCGGCGAAGTCCAGGTCAGTCCAATCCGGACAGACCAGCACCGCGCCGTTGCCGCCGAGCTCCAGCGCGACGTGCTTGCGCGGCACGCTGTCGCGGATCGCCCAGCCGACCGGCACCGAGCCGGTGAACGACACGACCGGCAGCCGCGGGTCCTTGACCAGTTCGGCGGTCGCTTCGTTGCCCAGCGGCAGAATCGACCAGCTGCCCGCCGGAAGATCGGTCTCGGCAAGGATTTCGCCGAGCAGCAGCGCGGTCAGCGGCGTCGCCGGGGCGGGCTTGAGCACGATCGGCGCGCCGACCGCGATCGCCGGGGCTACCTTGTGCGCCACCAGGTTCAGCGGGAAGTTGAACGGCGTGATGCCCAGCACCGGACCGCGCGGCACGCGCCGGACGAGCGCGAGCCGTCCGGTGCCGCCGGGGTCGGTGTCGAGGCGCTGCAGATCGCCGGAGAACCGGCGGGCCTCCTCGGACGCCCAACGGAACGTCGACACCGCACGGCCGATCTCGCCGCGCGACCACTTCAGCGGCTTGCCCGATTCGGCGGTGATCAGCTGCGCGATCTCCTCCGCCCGCTCGGAAAGCCGCCGCGAGATGTGGTCCAGCGCGCCCGCGCGGACGTGTGCGGGCAGCGTCGCGTACTCGTCGGCGACGTCCGCCGCGGCCTGGACCGCAGTCTCCACATCGGACGGTCCGGGCAGGTAGTGCTTACCGGCTTCGGAACCGTCGAACGAATGCCGCACGACGGTCGTTTCGCTGCTGGTTACCGGCTTTCCGGCCACCCAGAACGGAAAAGTCACTTGCGGGCCTCCGTGGCGATCGCGTACTCGAGAACGGCGAGGCCTTCGTCGAGCAACTCGTTGGACAGGGACAGCGGGGGAAGCAGCCGGACGACGTTGCCGTACGTGCCGCAGGTCAGCACCACGACACCCTGCGCGTGGCAGGCAGCGGCGATGCGCTTCGTGAGGTCAGAGTCCGGCTCGTTCGTGCCCGGCTTGACGAACTCGGCGGCCAGCATCGCGCCACGTCCGCGGATGTCGCCGATCACGCCGGTTTCCGTGGCCAGCGCCCGAAGTCGCGGCAGCACCAGCTCTTCGATGCGCTTCGCGGAACCGGTCAGGCCGTCGCCCCGCATGGTCTCGATCGCGCCCAGCGCCGCGGCGCACGCGATCGGATTGCCGCCGTAAGTGCCGCCGAGCCCACCCGGGCCGACCGCGTCGAGCAGTTCCGCACGCCCGGTCACCGCGGCGAGCGGCAGACCGCCCGCGATGCCCTTGGCCGTGCACACCAGATCGGGGACGACGTCCTCGTGCTGCGAGGCGAACCAGTTACCGGTGCGGCAGAAGCCGGTCTGCACCTCGTCGGCGACGAACACGACGCCATTCTCCTCGCACCACGAGGAAATCGCGGGCAGGAAGCCGGGCGCGGGCTCGATGAACCCGCCCTCGCCCTGGATCGGTTCGAGCACGACGGCCGCGACCTGGTCGCCGCCGATCTGCTTCTCGATCCGGTCGATCGCCTGCCGCGCGGCCTCCGGGCCGGCCAGCCCGTCGCGGTACGGGTACGAGCCCGGCACGCGGTACACCTCGGGCGCGAACGGGCCGAAACCGTGCTTGTAGGGCACCGATTTCGCGGTCATGCCCATGGTCAGGTTGGTGCGGCCGTGGTAGGCGTGGTCGAACACCACGACGGCCTGGCGACCGGTGGCGGTGCGGGCGATCTTCACCGCGTTCTCGACCGCTTCGGCACCGGAGTTGAACAGCACCGACTTCTTCGCGTGGTCGCCCGGCGTCAGCTCGGCCAGCGCCTCGCACACCTCCACGTAACCCTCGTACGGGGTCACCATGAAACAGGTGTGGGTGAACTGCGACGCCTGCTCGCGCACCCGGTCGACCACCTCGGGCGCGGAGTGCCCGACGCTCGTCACCGCGATCCCGGAACCGAAGTCGATCAGCACGTTGCCGTCGGCGTCGGTGAGCAGGCCGCCGCTGGCGGAGGTGATGTAGGCGGGCAGCGTGGACGCGACCCCGGCGGCGACCGCGTTCGCGCGGCGTTCCTGCAGCGCGCGGGAGGCGGGCCCGGGGATCTCGGTCTGCAGCCTGCGCTGCCGGGGTGCCGGAGCCTGCGGCTCGGCGGCGGTGCTGGTGGTCACGGCGCTCCTACATCGCGGGTCGTGAGTGCCGGTGGGAACTCACGGACATTGGGTGGGTCGCTCTCAGGATGGGGCCTGCGCCGTCCGCCGTCAGCTGGCCGTTCTGTCCAATTCGGCAGCTACACTTAGCCGTTATGGCACTCACCCTGCGGGCACTGGCCGCCGAACCCGCGCTCAGCCTGCGCGTGGTCGCGGGCGAGGCCGGGCTGGACCGTCCGATCGGCTGGGTGCACCCCACCGAGCTGACCGACCCGCAGGTCTTCCTCGAAGGCGGGGAACTGCTGCTCACGACCGGTCTGACGCTCTACAGCGCCACCTACGCGGCGTACATCCGGCGGCTCGTCGACGCGGATGTCGCCGGGCTCGGGTTCGGCGTCGGGCTGAGCCACGCGAAGGTGCCGGACGCGTTGGTGGCGGTCGCCGACGAAGTCGGGTTGCCGGTGCTGGAGGTGCCGCGGAAGACACCGTTCATCGCGATCACGCGTGCGGTGTCCCGGTCGGTCGCCGCCGACGAGTACGCCGCGACGGTGCGGATCGGCCGAGCCCAACAGGAGCTGACCCGGACCGCCGTCGGCCGCAGCGGTGCCGGGGGAGTGGTGCGGCGGCTCGCGCGGCTCATCGACGGCTGGGTCGTGCTTTACGACTCCGCCGGGCGCGTGCGGGAGGCGTCGTCGGCCAAAGCGCGCAGTGTCGAGCTGGACGTCACCGGCCTTCGCGCGGGGACGCGCGTGGTGTCCCATGGCGACGACGAGGTGGTGCTGCAGACTCTGCATACGCGCGGCGCGTTGGCGGTCGGTACCGCGGAACCGTTAGACGCCACCGGGCAGCACATCGTCAACACGGCTGTCTCGCTGCTTTCTCTTGCGCTGGAACAGGATCGGGCACAGCGGGTTTCACTGTCCCAGTTGCATACCGGCGTGCTGGAGCTGCTCGCCGCCGGACAGCACGAGCTGGCCCACGAGGTCGTGCCGGACCTTCCGCCGGAACCGTGGACGGTGCTGGCCGTAAAGGGGAGCAAGGCCGCCCGGAACACGCTCTACGAACGGCTGGAAACCCTTGCCGGGCAGGTGTTCGCCGCACATCGCGGAGACAAGCTGATCGTGCTGGCGGAGAACGACGAGGTGAGCGCGATCGTCGCGGAGACCGGGGAATTCCACAGTGGACTGTCGACGGGGGAGTTCCCGGCCGCCTTAAGGCAGGCCGAAGAAGCGGCCGAAGCGGCGCGGACACAGCGCGTGCCGATGCTGCGATACGCCGATCACGCCGGGGCCGGGCTGCTCGGCCTGGTCGATCACCAAGCCGCGCAAGCGTTTTCCGACCAGCTCCTCGCTCCGGTGCGAGAGTTCGACCGCACCGGCCGCGGCGACCTGGAACTGTCGCTGCGCTGCTGGCTCGAACACCACGGCCACTGGGACCTCGCCGCGACAAAGCTCGGCGTGCATCGGCACACCTTGCGCAACCGGGTCGCCAAAGCGGCCGAACTGCTGGGCCGGGACCTCGACGCGCCAGGCGTCCGCGGGGAGCTGTGGTTCGCGCTCCAGATCAGGTCGTGACCAGCAAGGTGATCGGCGAATCCCCGCACCGCCGCAAGGTCATCCCGCCCGGCGCCGTATACGGTTCCGCCCCGGACGCCCACCACGCAGGTACGTCGATCTCGCGCACCAGCGACCCGGTCGCCTTCCGCACGCTGTTCGACACGATCACCCGCCCCTGCGCGTTGAGCAACGCGGCGGTCCGGCCGAGCGCGCGAAGCCGGCGGCTCACCGTGCGCTCGAACTCGCGCACATACACGTCCGCACCAACGACTCCGGCGAATTCCTCACCGCGTGTGACAGGCACGGTGAAGGTGAGCGTGTACTCGTCGGTGCAGAGATAGTCCACGTACGGCCCGTTGACGTGCCGCCGTCCGCTGTCGCGCGGCACGGTAAACCACGATTGCCGCGTGTAGTCAAGGAAATTAGGGCTCTCCGGATCGAGGCTGATGAACAGCTGTTCCGGCGCGCCGTCGTCGGTGCGGCAGGACGTCCACCATTCGAAGCCGAGTTCCTGATCAGCCAAGACCTTCGGCGCGCTCACGAAGCCCGCGCCGACCACGAGGCCGCCGAGCGCCTCGATGACCTGCGGCCGGATCGCGTGCAGCGCTTCGGCGGACAGGTCGCCAGGCTCGGCGAGCAGCGTTTCGGCGGCGGCCAGAACTGGCTTCAGGCGCGCGAAAATCTCCTCGACGAGGGAGGAAACCTGGGTCACTACCTCTTCGCCGGTCAGCGTGTCGGTGTCGGTCACGATGCTCACCTCGTGATGCGGGTCATCGGAGCTTACGGCGTTTCGAGGGTCAGGTGCAGATCTGCGAGCCGATCAAGCGCGCCGAGGAGGTGTTCTTCGGTCAAGGCGCGCGCCCGATCGCCGTCGGCCGAGGCGATCGCGGTGACGATCGCCTGGTGCTCAGCGTAAGACCCCCGGCAGGTTTCCTTGTCGCCGAGGGGCGCCCAGAGCAATACGCCATGTTCGCTCTGCAGCTGAACTTCCTGGTTGGTGAGCCGGGGGGACTGTGCGGCGGCGGCGACTTCGAGGTGGAAGTGCCGCTCCGCGCGGGTCGCGTCGGGGCCGCTCGCGCCGAGGAGGTCTTCCGCGGTGAGCCGCAGCCGTTCGAGATCTTCGGGCGTACTGCGTTCGGCGGCGAGTTTCGCCGCCGAACCCGCGACGGCGAGGTAGTGGTCGCCGAAGTCGCGAAGTTCAGCCATTGAGACCAAACGCAGGCGTTCGGCCCACGAACTCTGCGCGGGCCAGTCCGGGGTGCGCACGAAGCTGCCGCCGCCGCGCCCGCGCCGCGTTTCGACCAGGCCCTGCTGCCGCAGCACCGCGAGCGCCTCGCGCACGGTGACCGTGGAGACCCGGAACTGCGCGGCGAGTTCGGCCTCGCTCGGCAACTGCTCGGCGTCGTCGAGGAGACCGAGCGTGATGGCGTCGAAGAGCCGCGCGGCGACCGCTTCCGCGCGCCCCACCTGTTCCAGCGGGGCGAACATCGCCAGTCGTGCGCTGTTCGACATCTCCTTGCGCATCGTTGGTCCACCCGTCTCGGCATCCGTTGGAGCCAATCCTGCCCCAGGGCCTTGTCATTTGAAATATGGAGTTATATGTTTCATCCTGCCACGGAGAGTCAGGAGGCGCACGCGTGCAGGAGTTGAAGCACTACATCGGCGGGACCTACGTCGACTCGCTGTCCGGAAAGGTCGCGGAGATCGTCGACCCGGTTACCGGCCGTGCGTACTGCACCGCGCCGGTGGCTGGCGCCGAGGACGTGGACCGCGCGCTGAAGGTCGCCGCGGAAGCGTTCGAAAGCTGGCGCGAGACCACCCCGGCGCAGCGGCAGCTCGCACTGCTGAAGATCGCTGACGCGCTCGAAGCGCGCGGCGAGGAGATCATCCGCGTCGAAGCGCGGGACACCGGCAAGCCGTTCGCGCTGACCATGGAGGAGGAGCTGCCCGCGGTCATCGACCAGGTGCGCTTCTTCGCCGGTGCCGCGCGCGTGCTCGAAGGCCGCTCGGCCGGCGAGTACATGGAAGGCCACACGTCCTTCATCCGCCGCGAGCCGGTCGGCGTCTGCGCGCAGGTGACGCCCTGGAACTACCCGCTGATGATGGCGATCTGGAAGATCGCGCCGGCGCTCGCCGCGGGCAACACCATCGTGCTCAAGCCGTCCGACACCACGCCCGCCTCCACGCTGCTGCTCGCCGAGATCTGCGGCGAGCACCTGCCCGCGGGCGTGTTCAACGTGATCTGCGGCGACCGCGACACCGGACGTGCGTTGGTAGAGCACGACATTCCGGCGATGGTGTCGATCACCGGCTCGGTGCGAGCGGGCATCGAGGTCGCCGGTTCGGCGGCGCACGACGTCAAGCGCGTGCACCTCGAACTGGGCGGCAAGGCCCCGGTGATCGTGTTCCCGGACGCCGATCTCGAAGCCGCCGCCGAAGCCATTGCCGCGGCTGGGTATTTCAACGCCGGCCAGGACTGCACCGCCGCCACTCGCGTGCTGGTGCACGACGACGTACACGACACCTTCGTCAACGCGCTCACCCGCCAGGCCGAGGCGAACAAGACCGGCACCGGCGACGACGTCGCCTTCGGTCCGCTCAACAACGCCGCACAGCTGGAAAAGGTCTCCGGCTTCATCGACCGGCTGCCGGAGCACGCGACTGTCCACTGTGGAGGACGGCGGTCCGGCGACGAGGGCTACTTCTACGAGGCCACCGTGGTTTCCGGCGTCCGCCAGGACGACGAGATCATTCAGAACGAGGTCTTCGGCCCGGTCATCACGGTGCAGCGGTTCACCGAGGACGACGAGGCGCTCAAGCACGCCAACGGCGTTCCCTACGGCCTCGCCTCCTCGGTGTGGACCAAGGACCACCAGCGCGCCATGAGGTTCTCGGCGAAACTCGACTTCGGTTGCGTGTGGATCAACACGCACATTCCGCTCGTGGCCGAGATGCCGCACGGCGGGTTCAAGCGGTCCGGCTACGGCAAGGACCTCTCGCTGTACGGCCTCGAGGACTACACCCGCGTCAAGCACGTGATGAGTGCGCTGTAGCCGTCGTGACCAGATCCATGGGAAGGCCCGTCATGCCCCATCAAGCCCCCGCCGAGACCCGGCCGCCGGGAAGGCGTCCGCAGTCCGCGCAGCCGGCGATCCGGCTCACCGGCCTGGAAAAGCACTTCGACAAGGTGCGTGCCGTGGACGGGGTGGACCTCGACATCCCGCCCGGCGAGTTCTTCTCGATGCTCGGCCCGTCCGGTTCCGGCAAGACCACCGTGCTGCGGATGATCGCCGGGTTCGAACTGCCCACCGCGGGCACGATCGAACTCGAAGGCAAGGACGTGAGCCAATTGGCTCCGTTCGACCGCGACGTCAACACGGTGTTCCAGGACTACGCGCTCTTCCCGCACATGACGGTGCAGCAGAACGTGGAGTACGGCCTGAAAGTCAAGCGGGTCGCGAAAGCCGAACGCCGCGAGCGCGCGAAGGAAGCGCTGCGAACGGTGCGGCTGGAGGACTTCGGCGAGCGCAAACCGTCGCAGATGTCCGGTGGACAGCGGCAGCGGGTCGCGCTCGCCCGCGCTCTGGTAAATCACCCGAAAGTGTTGCTTTTGGACGAACCCCTCGGCGCACTTGACCTGAAGCTGCGCCAGACCATGCAGGTCGAGCTCAAGCAGATCCAGCGCGAGGTCGGCATCACCTTCGTCTTCGTCACCCACGACCAGGACGAGGCGCTCACCATGAGCGACCGGATCGCCGTGTTCAACGCGGGCCGCATCGAACAGGTCGGCACTCCGGTGGAGGTCTACGAACGCCCGGCAAGTGCTTTCGTGGCAGGGTTTGTCGGCACGTCGAACCTGCTCAGCGGGCGCGGCGCGGAGGCGGTGATCGGCAGGCCGGGCGTGTACAGCATCCGGCCGGAGAAGATCCGCATCGACGGAGACCTTGCGTCGCCGGCCGGTCCCGGAGAGACTTCGGCGACCGGTTCGGTAACGGATGTCGTTTATGCCGGTTCGACGGTGCGCTACGCTGTCGCGCTCGATGCCGGGGGCCAATTGTCCGTTGTCCGCCAGAACACCAGCGAGCCGACCGAGTTCGCCGACGGTCGCGTTCGCCTGCGCTGGCGCCGCGAACACAGTTTCCGGGTCCCCGAAGCCGGCTAGTTCCTCACGGGAAGGTTTCTCTCGCTATGAAGAACAGGAAGACGCTGCTCGCAGGGCTGTGCGGCGTGAGCCTCCTGCTCGCTGCCTGCGGCACCTCGGGCTCCGACTCCAAAACGGGGTCGGCGCCGGGCGCACAGGGCTTCACGCCGCCGAAGCTGGCCGCGCTGACGCAGCTCGGCCAGCCGGAAGGCCAGCTGAACGTGCTCGCGTGGCCCGGTTACGCGGAGAACGGCTCGAACGACGCGAAGGTCAACTGGGTCACGCCGTTCGAACAGCAGACCGGATGCAAGGTCAACGTCAAGCCGTTCGGCACCTCGGACGAGGCCGTGACGCTGATGAAGACCGGGCAGTACGACGTGGTCTCGGCGTCCGGCGACGCCTCGCTGCGGCTGGTCGCCTCGGGCGACGTCGAGCCGGTCAACACCGCGCTCGTGCCGAACTACAACGACATCTACCCGTTCCTCAAGAACAAGTCGTGGAACAGCGTCAACAACGTCGCCTACGGCGTCCCGCACGGCTGGGGCGCGAACGTCCTGGCCTACCGCACCGACAAGGTGCAGCCGGAGCCGAAGTCGTGGTCGCCGATGTTCGACGAGAAGTCGCAGTTCAAGGGCAAGGTCATCGCGTACGACTCGCCGATCTACATCGCCGACGCCGCGCTGTACCTGATGGCGCACCAGCCCGACCTCGGCATCAAGAACCCGTACGCGCTGGACGACAAGCAGTTCAAGGCGGCCACGGACCTGCTCAAGAAGCAGCGCCCGCTGGTCGAGGAGTACTGGTCGGACTACCTCAAGGAAACGCAGTCGCTCAAGAGCGGCGACGGCGTGATCGGCACGGCCTGGCAGGTGACGGTGAACCTCGCGAAGAGCGAGGGCGCGCCGATCGCGGCCACGGTGCCGAGCGAAGGTGCGACCGGCTGGTCGGACACCTGGATGGTGTCCGCGAAGTCGCAGCACAAGACGTGTGCGTACAAGTGGATGGACTACATCACGAGCCCGAAGGTGAACGCCCAGGTCGCCGAGTACTTCGGGGAGGCCCCGGCGAACTCCAAGGCCTGTGCGGAGTTCAAGGACAAGTCGCTGTGCGACACCTACCACGCCAACGACGCCGCGTACGCCGCCAAGATCCAGTACTGGACCACGCCGATCCCGCAGTGCCTCGACGGCCGCACGGACGTCAAGTGCAAGGACTACGGCGACTGGACCCGGGCCTGGACCGAGATCAAGGGCTGAAGTGACTCTCGCGGATGCCGGTACCCACCGCGCCGGCATCCGCGAGTCCGCCGGGGGCTGCGGGCCCTCCCCAATGTTCCCGCAGCCCTCGGCTTTTTCTCCCTTCCACACCCGAAAGCGCTAAGACATGACCGCCGTGAGCCCGCCGAGTCACCGCATCTCGGCTTTCTTCCACCGCAAACCCAAGCTGCGCCTCGGACTTCTCCTCACCGCGCCGATGCTCTGGCTCGGCCTGGCCTACCTCGGCGCGCTCGCCGCCCTCTTCATCACGGCCTTCTGGTCCACCGACGTCTTCACCGGCAAGGTGGTCACCGACTGGTCCTTCGACAACTTTGTCACTCTTTTCAGTGATTCTGTTTATCGCACGATCACGTTCCGCACAGTCGGCATCGCGCTGCTGGTGACCGTGATCGACGCGGTGATCGCGTTCCCGATGGCGTTCGCCATGGCCAAACTCGCGTCGCCGCGGACGCAGCGGCTGCTGGTGATCATGGTGATGACGCCGCTGTGGGCGAGCTACCTGGTGAAGGCGTACGCGTGGCGGACCCTGTTGTCCGGCAACGGGGTGCTGAACTGGCTGCTGGACCCGCTCGGCCTGTCCGGCCCGGGTTACGGCGTCACCGCGACCGTGATCACGCTGTCCTACCTCTGGCTCCCGTACATGATCCTGCCGATCTACGCGGGCCTCGAGAAACTTCCGACGTCCCTGGTGGACGCTTCCGGCGACCTCGGCGCGAAATCGTTCCGCACGTTCCGTTCGGTGATCCTGCCGCTGACCTTCCCGGCGATCGTGGCGGGCTCGATCTTCACCTTCTCGCTGTCGCTCGGCGACTACATCGCGGTGAAGATCGTCGGCGGTACTTCGCAGATGCTCGGCAACGTCGTGTACGACAACATCGGCGCGGCCAACAACCTGCCGTTCGCCGCGACCGTCGCGACGGTTCCGGTCGTGATCATGCTCGTTTACCTGGCCGCGGTGCGTCGCACCGGTGCGCTGGACAACCTCTAGGAGACCGCCGTGCGGATGTCGAAACCCGCCCGGGTGCTGTTGTGGACCGCGCTCGGGGCCGGATTCGCGGTGATCTATTTCCCGCTGCTGGTGGTCCTGCTGAACTCGGTGAACGCGGACACTACGTTCGGGTGGCCGCCCAAGAGCTTCACTCTCGAATGGTGGGGCCGGGCGATCACCAACGAGGGTGCCCTGCATGCCTTGTGGACCAGCGTCATCGCCGGTCTTTCGGCGACCGCGATCGCTTTGGTGCTCGGTACGATGGCCGCGTTCGCTTTGCAGAAGTACCGGTTCTTCGGGCGCAATTCGTTGTCGCTGCTGGTGATTCTGCCGATCGCGCTTCCCGGCATCGTTACCGGTATCGCGCTGAACAACGCGTTCCGGACGATCTTCGGGCTCGACCTCGGGCTGATGACGGCGATCATCGCGCACGCCACGTTCTGCATCGTGGTGGTGTTCAACAACGTGGTCGCCCGGTTGCGCCGGATGGGCGGGAACCTCGAAGAAGCGTCGATGGACCTTGGCGCGGACGGGATGACGACGTTCCGCCTGGTGACGTTCCCGATGCTGCGATCCGCTTTGCTGGCAGGCGGGTTGCTCGCCTTCGCGCTGTCGTTCGACGAGATCATCGTGACGACTTTTACCCTCGGCACCGGTATGGAAACGCTGCCGATCTGGATCTACAACAACCTGTTCCGGCCGAACCAGGCCCCGGTGGTCAACGTGGTCGCGGCGGTGCTGATCATCGTGTCCACGGTGCCGGTTTACCTGGCACAGCGGCTTTCCGGCGGCGACAGCTCCAGCGGCGGCCGGATCTAGCTCGGTACAAGTCCGTGAGGGGAACCCTGAGGGAATCTGATTCCTTCAGGGTTCCCCTCACGGCTTTTAGCGCGGTAAACCGGTTGCCGCGCCTCGGGAACAGCGGGCACAGTGCGGTCCGTGGACATGCGTGAGCACGGCGGCGACGGTGCCCCGATCGTCTTGCTGCACGGCGGCGGGGGCCGCACGAGGCACGACTGGGATCACCTGGTCCCACTCCTGCCCGAATTCCGGATCGTCACGTACACCTTCCGCCCGGGACCCTGGAACTGGCGGCGGGCACTGACCGACCTCGCCGACGTCATCCAGCATTTCGGCCTAGACCGGCCCGCCGTCATCGGACATTCGCTCGGCGGCATGCTGGCGGCGCTGTGGGCCACGGAACATCCCGAATGCCCGCTCGCCGTCAACCTCGACGGCCACACCAATCCCACCGGCCCGGTGCTGCGCGCCTTCATCGACGAGCAAGTCCGGCTGTCCGATGACCCCGATCTCGGCGCGCTGATCGCGGCGTTCGACGAACTAGACCTGATCGCGACTTACCGGACCACGCGGTGCCCGCTCATTGTCGTCTCCTCGATGCGGCCAGACGCCGAGATGATGCTCCCCGAAGAGGTCGGCGTCGCCTTCGCGCGCTACCGCGAGGAATTCGGCGAACAGCTAGCCGCCGCGGCCGCCGACACACCACTGCTTTCCTTGCACGAGACGAACACCGGGCACGACGTCCACCTCGAAGCAGCGGAGGAAGTCGCCGACCTGATCCGCGCCGGGTTGATTACCGGAACCGGTCCGTCGCCTCGCGCAGCGCGGGAATCACACCAGGATCGCTGACCGCGTGCCCGGCGCTCTCGACCAGCTTCAGCTCGGACCCGGGCCACGCCCGATGCAACTGGTACGCGGTGATCGGCGGGCACACCGCGTCGTAACGCCCCTGCACCAGCACGCCCGGAATCCCGGCGAGCTTCCCCGCGTCCCGGATCAGCTGGCCTTCTTCCAGCCACGCGCCATGCTGGAAGTAGTGCACCGCAAGGCGAGCGAATGTCAGCGCGAACTGCGGATTCGCGTATTGGTTCACAAAGGACTGTTGCGGCAGCAACGCCACCGTCGCGCCTTCCCAGACGCTCCAAGCGATCGCGGCCCGCTCGCGCACGGCGCGGTCGGGGGAGTGCAACAGTTCGGCGTACCCGGCGAGCGGGTCTTCCGTATTGTCCAGCGGCTCCAGGAAAGCGTCCCACTCGACCGGGAAGAGATTCGCCGCGCCGCCACGGTAAAGCCAGTCGAGTTCCCGCTGGCGCACCGTGAAAATCCCGCGCAGCACCATCTCGGACACCCGCGACGGATGGGTTTCCGCGTACGCCAGCGCAAGCGTCGAGCCCCACGAGCCGCCGAACAGTTGCCACCGCTCGATGTTCAGCCGTTCGCGCAGCAGCTCCATGTCGGACACCAAGTGCCACAACGTGTTCGCCGACAAGTCGTCGCCCGCGTTGGGCGTGCTGCGGCCGGCGCCGCGCTGGTCGAACAGGATGATCCGGTACGCCTCGGGGTCGAAATGCCGCCGGGTCATCGGCGCGGTGCCGCTTCCCGGCCCGCCGTGCAGTACCACCACCGGTTTCCCCTGCGGGTTCCCGGCTTCCTGGCAGTAGATCCGGTGCCCGTCGCCGACGTCCAGCATTCCGTCGGCGCGCACCGGGGTCGGCGGGTAGAGCTCGTCCATGCCGGACACTCTTCCCGAAAGCTTCCGGCTTCTCAAAAGTAGGGTGGGGGCCCGCCCCCGCCGCCGGGCTGAGCGGGCCCCCGTCTGTGATCGCGGTCAGCAGCCTGGTGTCGCGGCTACGTTCGCGAAGCCCTTCCCGGCGTTCGTCACCTTGTTGCTGGCGCAGACCTTGTTCCCGGTGGCCGCTTTGACCACGTAGAAACCGTAGGCCGAGGGCGCCTGCACGTCCGCGGTGTTGTCCGAGAAGGTGTTGTTCTGGCCCCACCCGTCGACCTGCACGTGGACTTCGAACGATCCGTAAGTCGCGTCGTGCACGAAGACCTTGCTGCCCTTGTTGCCGGTGACCAGGTATCCGTTGCCCTTCACGTCGACCCAGCTGTCGGCGTAGTTCTCGCCGCTCTGGCCGGTGCCGTCGAAGGTGTTGCCGCGCAGTTCGCCGCCGGTGGTGCCTTCCTTGACGTCGATCGACTCCGCGCGCACGTTCGGCCCGATCTTGTTGCCGATCGCCTTGTTGCGGTCGCTGTGATCGGGCTGCCCGTTCGGCCAGTTGCTGTTGGCCGAACCGAAGTAGATGCCCTCGCCGAAACCGCCGTTCTCCTTGCCGGTGTCGGAGATTTCGGAGTTCTGCACGACGTTGTCGCTGCTGTCGTGCTGGAAGTGGATGCCCTCGTTGCCGATGCCGGTCACCTTCAGCCCGTCGACCAGCGTGTGGTTGACGCCCAGCGCCATCACGCCCTTCTGGCCGCCGGTGACGGTGAATCCGGACAGCGTCCAGTAGCTGCCGGTCAGTTCGATGGTGCGGCCGCCGGACGCCTGCACGACCGCGCTGCGCGGGCCGGTGAGCGTGATGCGTCCGCTCGCGGTGCCGCTGGCGGCGGCCTTGAAGTTGCCGGTGTAGGTGGTGTTCGCGGCCAGCTGGATCGTGGTGCCCGGCTTGGCCGAGGCCAGCGCCGTCTTCAGCTCGGCGGAAGTCTTGACCGGGACAGTCCCGGCGGACGCCGCGGGTGTGGCGAGTGCGAGCAGTGCTGCGGCTCCGGCAGTGGCTGCCAGAACCCGATCGCGGACGCGCATTCCAACCCTCCTCGTCGAGGCTCGATGACTTCGGATGCGGCGTGCGCTCACGCTAAGACATCGAGAGAACACTGGTCAAGTACATGATTGATGTTCATGGATGTGAACACGGTGAACAAAGGGTGGCCGGTAAGTGTCGCCTGCGACTGTTCCCGCCCGGCTTGCTCGGAGTTAACCCGGTCCTCGGTAGCTTTTCCGCGGAATGCCCGAACTGCGGCGAGAAAGGCCCGTTGAATGTCCGCGGTCAGCTACCTCGAGTCCATTGTCGTCGGCGCTTTGCAAGGCGTGTCGGAATTGTTTCCGGTGTCCAGTCTCGGGCACAGCGTCCTGTTGCCCGCGCTCGTCGGCGGAAGCTGGGGACGCGACCTGAGCATCGGGAAGGACTCGCCGTATCTCGCGGTGCTGGTGGCGATGCACGTCGCCACCGCGATCGCACTGGTCCTCTTCTTCCGGCGCGACTGGGTGCGCATCGTCACCGGCCTGTGGACGTCGATCCGCCATCGCGAGGTCCGCACGGCGGATCAGCGGCTCGCGTGGCTGCTCATCCTCGCCACGATCCCGGTCGGGATCGCCGGGCTGCTGCTGGAAAGCCTGCTGCGCGACGTACTCGGCAAACCGGTGCCGGCGGCGATCTTCCTGGCGCTCAACGGCGGCGTGCTCTACGCGGCGGAGAAGTTCTCCCGGAAGCCGAAAGCGGAGGTCTTGCGCGAGGAGGAGACCATCGATTTCAGTGCCGAGGAGACGATGGTGATGCGCGCGGTGACCCTCGACGAGGCGACCGACGTCCGGCTGTCGAAGCTGAGCGTGAAGGAGGCCGTGCTCATCGGTTCGGCGCAGATTTTGGCTCTGCTGCCCGGGATCAGCCGCTCCGGCATCACCATGGTGGCCGGCCTGCGGCGTGGTCTCGACCACGAGGACGCGGCGCGTTTCGCCTGGCTGCTGGCGACTCCGGTGATCCTCGCCGCGGGAGCGTTGAAGATGCCGTCGCTGTTCACGCCGGAGAACAAGGCGTCGCTCGGACCGGCGCTGGTCGGCAGCGTGGTGGCGTTCGTGGCGTCCTACATTTCTGTCCGTTTTCTGACGAAATACTTTGAAACGCGTACCTTGACCCCCTTCGCCATCTACTGCGCGGTCGCCGGAATCGGCAGTCTGATCTTCTTCGCGGTGTCAGGGGCGGCGTAGGACGCAATTCCGCCGGGTGCACACTGAAGGCATCGAAATCGTGCCTGACCTGCCGCCGCTGAGCGGATCGACGTTGTTCACGGCCTGGACCTTGGACGTCCCGGCCGTGCTTGTCGCGCTCGTGCTCGGCACCGGTTACGTCGTGGCGGCACGCCGTCAGGAGTGGTCGGCCGGACGGACCACAGCGTTCCTCGCCGGGCTGGCCACGCTCATCCTGGTCACGTGTTCGTTCCTCGGGGTGTACGACACGACGCTGTTCTGGGTGCGCGCCACGCAGAACACTGTGCTGCTGATGGTCACGCCGCTGCTGCTCGCGCTCGGCGCGCCGGTGACGCTGCTGATGCGCACCGCGCCGCCCAGGGTCGCCACGTGGCTGCGTACGCACGGCCGTGGCCGCTTCGCGCAGTTCATCACCTTCCCGCTGTGCGTCACCGTGGTGTTGATCGCGCCGTTCCTGCTCATCTACCTCACGCCGCTGTACGAGCTTTCGCTCGACTCAGCGGTCGTCGGCGGCCTCGTGCGAGTGGCGCTCGTGCTGGCCGGCTTCTTGTACTTCTACAGCCGCGTGCAGCTCGACCCGACGCCGCGCAACGGCTCGCATCTGGTGTCAGTGTGGATCTCGTTCACCGAAGTGGTCTTCGACGGCGCGCTCGGGCTAGTGCTGTGGCTCGGCCCGTTGCTCGCGCCCGCGCATTACGACGCGGTGCACCGCGATTGGGGACCGGACCGGCGCACCGACCAGATCATCGGTGCCGGGGTGCTGTGGATCGGCGGAGACGTCGCCGGGCTGCCGTTTGTCGGCGCGCTGTTCATCAGGTGGTCACGAGACGACGAAAAACGGGCGAAACGGCTCGACCGGAAACTGGACGAGGAGGCAGCGGCAGGCGAAGCACCGGCGAAGGGATTGTGGTGGGAGAACGATCCGGAACTCGCCGAACGGTTCCGCCGCTCGTGAGTGCCGGCTCGCACCGGCACTCACGAGGCAGCTCAGTGGAACGCGTGCTCGGGCGCGGGGAACTCGCCGCGCCGGACGTCCTCGGCGAACGCCGTCGCGGCGCTCTGCAGCACCCCGGCGACATCGGCGTACCGCTTCACGAACCGCGGCGCCTTGCCGCGGCGCAGCCCGGCCATGTCCTGCCAGACCAGCACCTGGGCGTCACAGTCCGGGCCGGCTCCGATGCCGACCGTCGGGATCTTCAGCTCGTGCGTGACGCGCTTGGCCGCCTCGGCGGGGACCATCTCCATCACGACCGCGAACGCGCCGGCTTCCTGCAGGGCCAGCGCGTCGGCGAGCAGCTTGTCCGCCGCTTCGCCGCGCCCCTGCACCCGGTAGCCGCCGAGGTTGTGCTCGCTCTGCGGGGTGAAGCCGATGTGGCCCATGACCGGGATCCCGGCCGAGGTGAGCGCCTCGACGTGCGCCGCGAACCGGTGCCCGCCTTCGAGCTTGACCGCGTGCGCGCGGCCCTCCTTCATGAACCGGACGGACGTGGCCAGCGCCTGCTCCGGGGAAAGCTGGTAGGAACCGAACGGCAGATCGGCCACCACGAGCGCCCGTTTCGCCGCCCGGGTGACCGAGCGGACCAGCGGGAGCAGCTCGTCGACGGTGACCGGCAGCGACGTGTCGTAACCGAACACGTTGTTGGCCGCGGAGTCGCCGACCAGCAGGACGGGGATGCCTGCTTCGTCGAAAAGCTCGGCGGTATACATGTCGTAAGCGGTGAGCATGGGCCACGGTTCGCCGCGGTCCTTCAGCTCGCGCAGATGGTGGATCCGGACTTTTCGCGGCTTGGCCGTGCCGGTGCTCGCGGGGCCGGTTCCGTAAGGGGCGGCCACCTCGCCGGCGGCGCCATCGGGTTGGGCAGACTGGGCAGACATCGTCGTCGACCGTCCTTCCCTCGAGGCCTCGCTGAGGTCCCCGGGTCGTGGAGTCAATACCGGACACAGCGTGACACGCGCGCGGGAGGGCCCCAAGGTCGTGCGACCAGCTTCACACGGCCGGGTAGCGACAACCGTTTTGCCTCCTGTGACGTCTTGATAGGCACCGGACCGATATGCGTCCGGTGGTGAGAAAGTCCGGCGCCTCCCTCGACGGAGTGGCCGCGCCGCAAGAAAGGTACCGATGGGAACCCCAGTGAGCGCCCGCCCGCGCAGCCTTGGCTGGAAGGCCCGCGCCGGCGGTCTCGTGGCCACTGTCGTGCAGCTCGCGGCCATTTTCTCGGTCGTGCTGCTGCTCGCCGGCGGACGTCACGGGCACCTGCTGAACGGCATCGACATGGCGTTCAGCGCGGTGAGCGTGCCGACCAGTTCGAGCCTGGTGATCGTGCTGCTGCTCGTCGTGCTCGGCGCGGCCCTGCGCAGGCGCAAGAAGGCCGCGCTGTACGTGCTCGTGCTGTTCCAGGTCGCCGGCCTGATCACCACGCTGGTCCTGCAGGCACTGCTGCTGTGGGCTCCCGACCTGCTGACTCTCACCGCCCGGCAGATGCGCCACATCCCGACGCAGGTGGGCGCGCTCGCAGTGGCCGACGTCGTCTCGATCCTGCTGATCGTGTTCCTGCTGGCGCTGCGGCCCGCGTTCCCCGCTCGGCTCGCCCCCGGTGCCTGGTGGAACGGGCTTTCCGTGCTGTTCGTCGGCTTCCTCGGGGTGATCGTGTGCGGCTGGGCACTCACCGAGGTATTCCCGGGCAGTCTTGGCGACGCGTGGGAGCGGTTCGCCTGGGTGGTCAACCACGCGACTGGCGAGAACCTGCAGCTGCGCCGCATCGGCGTCGGCGAGGGACCGGCGTGGATCGACGTCGTTCTCGACCTCGGCGCGACCTTCGTGTCCACTGCCGCGCTGTACACGCTCTTCCGCGGCGTACGCAGCCGTCGCATTCGGACAGACGACGAAGAACTGCAGTTGCGCCGTCTGCTCGGCGAGTACGGCGAAGACGACTCTCTCGGCTACTTCGCCACGCGTCGCGACAAGAGCGTCATGTTCGCGCCCAACGGCCGCGCCGCGGTGACGTACCGCGTGCTGGCCGGCACCACAGTGGCGAGCGCGGACCCGATCGGCGACCCCGACGCGTGGCCGGACGCAGTGCAGGCGTGGCTCCACGAAGCGCGTACGTACGGCTGGACGCCGGGCGTGCTCGGCGCGAGCGAGAAGGGCGCGAAGGCGTACGCCGCGGCGGGGCTGCGCGCGCTGCAGATCGGCGACGAAGCGGTCCTCGACGTTCGAGAGTTCACTCTCACCGGCCCTGAGCGGAAGTCCGTGCGACAGGCGGTGAAGCGGATCCAGCGTGCCGGGTACACCGCGCAGGTCCGTCGGCACAGCGAAATCCCCGAAGACGAGATGGTGCAGCTGCTCGCCCGCGCGCAGCAGTGGCGCGTCGACGAGACCGAGCGCGGCTTCTCGATGGCGCTCGGCCGTCTCGGCGACCCGAGCGACGGCCGCAGCGTGATGGTCGAGGCGTACGACGCGCGCGGCGAGCTGCGCGGTCTGCTGTCCTTCGTGCCGTGGGGCCGCCGAGGCCTCTCGCTGGACCTGATGCGTCGTGACCGGGACGCCGAAAACGGGCTCAACGAGTTCATGGTCGCCGAGGTCGTCGCGGCCGCGCAGCACGTCGGCGCGCAGCGGATCTCGCTGAACTTCGCGATGTTCCGCGCGGTGTTCTCCGAAGGCGAGCGCATCGGTGCCGGACCGGTGCTGCGCGCGTGGCGTGCGGTGCTCGGTGTCGCGTCGCGGTTCTTCCAGCTGGAATCGCTGTACCGGTCCAACGCCAAGTACGGCCCGGAGTGGGAACCGCGGTTCCTCTGCTACTCCTCGGCGCGACGGCTCCCGCGGGTCGGCATCGTCGCGGGCGCGCTGGAGGGCTTCGTGCCCACCGGGCGCGCGCGGTCGCTGCGGCTGGAGAACGTGGGGGAGGACTTCGTCGCGCAGGTCCGGCGGATCGACGAGGAAGCGGCGCAGGTCGTGCCGCGGCCCAAGCGCCGTCCGGAACAGGTGCGCGTGCGAGTGGCCAAAGTGGACAAACTGCGGGAGCTCGGGGTGGACCCGTACCCCGTCGGCTTCTCCCGCGAAGACCAGCTCGGTGACATCGTGCACACGTTTTCCGGACTGGAACCGGATTCGCACACCGGAAAACGCGTTCGGGTGGCCGGTCGGGTGCTCGCCCTGCGCACCCTCGGCGGCCTGTGCTTCGCGCGGATCAAGGACTTCTCCGGCGAACTGCAGCTGATGCTCGACGCGAAGGTCCTCGACCTCACCGGCTGGCGCACCGGCGTCGACCTGGGCGACCACGTCGGCGTGAGCGGCGAGGTAATCACGTCCCGTCGAGGCGAGCTGTCCGTGCTCGTGGACGAATGGACCGTCACCGCGAAGTGCCTGCACCCGTTGCCGGACAAGCGAAAGGGCCTCACCGACCCGGAGACGCGCGTACGTCAGCGCTACCTGGACCTGGCGGTCAACCCGGACTCCGCGAACATGCTCCGCCTGCGCTCGACGGTCGTCCGGGCCGTCCGGGAGCGTCTGCACCAGGGCGACTTCCTCGAGGTCGAAACCCCGATGCTGCAGACCATTCACGGCGGTGCCAACGCGCGGCCGTTCGTCACGCACATCAACGCGTACGACATGCGGATGTACCTGCGGATCGCCCCGGAGCTGTACCTGAAGCGGCTGTGCGTGGCCGGCGTCGAGCGGGTTTTCGAGCTGAACCGGAACTTCCGCAACGAGGGCGTGGACGCGACGCACAACCCGGAATTCACGATGCTGGAGGCGTACCAGGCGTACGCGGATTACAACGCCATGCGCCACCTGATGCGCGACCTGATCCAGTATGCCGCCGAAGCCGCGTACGGCGCACAGATCGTGCGACGCCCAGACGCCAACGGCCGAGTCGTCGAACACGACATCTCCGGCGACTGGCCAGTGATCCCGGTGCACAAAGCCGTGTCGGACGCCCTTGGCGAGGAAATCGACTCCCGCACGCCGATCGCCACCTTGCGGAAGCTGTGCGCCGCCGCCGGAGTCCCCGTGCCGGAAGAAGCCAGCGCGGGCGACTTGGTCCTGAAGGCGCACGAGCATTTGGTAGAAGGTTCGACGGTTCTGCCGACCTTCTACACGGACTACCCGACCGAGGTCTCCCCGCTGACCCGCCAGCACCGGACCGACCCGCTCCTGGCAGAACGCTGGGACCTGATCGCGTTCGGCTCGGAAGTCGGGACCGCGTACACGGAACTGACCGACCCGCTCGAACAGCGCCGCCGGTTGGAAGCGCAGTCCTTGCGCGCCGCGAGCGGGGATGTCGAGGCGATGGAGCTGGACGAGGACTTCCTGCTGGCGCTGGAACACGGAATGCCCCCGACCGGCGGGCTGGGTCTCGGGGTGGACCGGCTGCTGATGATGCTGAGCGGAACGTCCATTCGGCAGACGGTGCTGTTCCCGTTCGTCCGTCCGCAGGGGTGAGGTCGTGTTCGGGGCTTGACCTGCCCCCGGCCTGAACGGGCAACGCCCGCTGCGGGTTTTGTCGGCTTCTCGCCCAGTTCGGCGGGGCTGGCAGCTCTGCCTGAAGTCGACCCGTTCTCGCTTGGTTAGCTGGGCGGAGGTCGTGCTTCTCGTCGGCCGTGTCGGCAACTGCAGACACGGTGCTGCGGTAGCTGCCTGCTGAATTTTGCCGCCGCCTGCTTCCGCTGGTGCGTAGATGTCGGCACTTGCCGACGCGCTCCAGCTATCCGGTTACTGGTGTCGGCGGCTGCAGACGTGGTGCCCGGCTGGCTGTCGGAAGAATTCGTGGTCGCAGTCGCCTCGCCGTTGCCGTCGACCTCGCAGGTGTCGGCAATCGCAGACACGCCGCTGCCGTCGTCGCACGGCCGTGGTCCAGAGACGCCACCTGCAGGTCACCGACCGCTCCGGCCAGCGCCTGTGGTCGGCCGCCTGGCCGTCCCTGGGACTGCCCCTCCCGGCCAGCGTCCGCGGTCAGCCGCCCGGCCGCCCCTGGACCAGCCACCCCCGGCACCCTCCCCAGTCAGCGTCTGCAGTCAGCCGCCTGGCCACTCCCAGGACCGCCGTCCCCGATCATCGTCCGCGGTCAGCCGCCTGCCATTCCCGGGACCGCCGCCCTGGGCACTCGCCCCAGTCAGGGTCCGCAGTCAGCTGCCTGGGCCGCCCCCGGGACCGCCGTCCCCGGTCAGCCGCCCGGCCACTCCCGCGACAACCGCCCCGGGCACTCGTCCCGGCTAGCGTCCGCAGTCAGCAGCCTGGGCCACCTCCGGGACCGCTGCCCCGGCCATCGTCCGCGGTCAGCCGCCTGCCATTCCCGGAACCGCCGCCTCGGGCACCCGTCCCAGCCAGGGTCTGCGGTCAGCCGCCCGGCCGCTCCCAGGACCGCCGCTACCCCGAGCACCCTCCGCGGCCAGCCATCCCAGACTCCGCAGCCGTCCGGCCTCGCGCCCAGTCCTCCCACCAAACCGGGCCAAACCCAGCGCTCCCTCCTGACTCCTGCCCTCGCCTCCGCGCCTCCCGGGCCGATTCCTGAGTTTCCCTCACGTTCGAGGCAGGTATTGGCGGCCCGCCAATCATGATCCGGTAGCCTCCCCAGGAATTCGGTGCGTGAGTTCGTGGTAGCGGATGGTGTCCGGAACCTCCGGTAAGTCACGGGTGTGACACCATCCGGCACTTCGTCGCAGAGATTCGCTTAGGGTGGGCAAGTGCGTGCTGCGCGGGTGGCTTTGATAGTCCTGCTCGGACTGGGTTTGGCGGGATATTCCGCGTGGCTGCTGGAGTTCTTCATGCAGACCGGGGTGTCGCCGACCGATCAGCCGGTCTGGGATTTGTTCTATGCGCAGCCGGTCTTCCAAGTCGCGACGGGCATCGGCGGCCTGGCCTTTTTCTTCACCGGACCCGCCCTGATGCGGCTCGCGCCAGCGCACTGGAGCGGGCGGTTGACGTCGGTGTCGGTGTCGGTGTTCGGGATCGTGCTGATGGTGTGCGCCGGGGTCCCGGAGACTGTGGTGACTCCGAACCTGCTGAGCGCGTCCGTCGCCGTCGGGGCGTTCAGCCTGGTCTTCTGGTGGCCGGCCGGCTGGCGGGCCTGTGCGGTGAGTTGCCTGGTGGTCGTGCTGGTCGCGTGGGGGCTGGTGGTGGCGTCGACGCTGGCCGGGCACCTGGAAGGCGTGTTCACCCGGGTTCAGCTGGTGGTGCACGCGGCGCAGGTCGTGATCGGCGGCGCGTACGTCGTGCAGACCCCGGTTCCGGTCCGCGGCCGAAAATTGTCGGTGGCGGGTGCGATGCTGCGGAGCAACAGACTCCGGAAGTGAGGCCACCATGGCTGGCAAAGTCTCCTCAACCCCTGACGAGCGCGGCGGTTTGCTCGGTTTCCTGGCTCAGCAGCGGCAAGCGGTGAAGACCGCCGCGTACGGGCTGACCGACGACCAGGCGCGCGCCGTGCCCAGTGCGAGCGCCCTGAGCGTAGGCGGCCTGCTGAAGCACGTGTCGTCCACCGAAAGCGGCTGGATTGACCTGGTGCTGCGCCTCCCGCCGAAGCCCTTCGCCGAAAGCATCGCGACCTACCAGGAAAACTACCGCCTCGGCCCGGACGAGACGCTGGAGTCGGCCTTCGCCGCCTACGACCAGGTCGCCGCCCGCACCGAAGAGGTCATCGCCGGGATCGAGGACCTGAACCAGGAAGTCCCGATCCCGAAGGACGTCCCCTGGTTCCCGGACGACGCCTCGGCCTGGTCGGTCCGCTGGGTGCTGCTGCACCTGATCGAGGAAACCGCCCGGCACGCCGGCCACGCCGACATCGTCCGAGAATCCCTGGACGGTGCCACAGCCATGCCCCTGCAAGCCGCCGCAGAGGGCTGGCCGGAGACGGACTGGCTGAAGCCGTGGAAACCGGCGGAATGAGCTGACTCTCGCTGACCGCTGGCTTGATCGGCGGTGACTGGCGCGCCGGTCGAGTTGGGCGGCCTGGTTGAAGGCTGCGCGACTGGTCGGTTGTGACGGCTGAGTCGTCCGAGTTGGACTGCTGGCTGAAGTCCGGGTGGCCGGTCGGCTAGCTGGGAAGACCTAGTCACACGGGTTGGGTTGCCTCGGTCGGCGGCGGTCGGCGCTTTGGCTTGGGCTGGGCAAGACGGGCTGGTCGCGGACGTCGGGATCGTCGGCTGGCTGGCAGCGGTTGGGCTGCCGGGGCCAGACACCTGCCGACCGGGCGGCTTTGGCTGCCCGCGGCCTTTGCTCGGCAAGTGGGTGCACTCGGTTGGGAACCTGCGGCACTGGGGGTGCGGCTGGATTCCGACCGAGTGCGCCAAGGCTTAAGCCTGATCACGAAGCTTCGGGTGGCAGCCAGCCAAGACTTCAGCGGCCCTGCGCCCAGCGGGCCTGCGCCTCAGCGGCGTGCACTTGAGCGGCCCTGAACTTGAGCTGCCTGCACTTCAGTGACGCTGCACTGAGCGGCCTTGTACTTCAGCGCCCCCGCCGATCAGTGACCCTCCCGATTAGCGGTCAAGGCAGACCAGCTCCGCAGCTGACCGTCAGAACAGCGTCGGTTCCTCCGGGAACGCTCCCTCGATCACCAACATCCGCCGCTTCGTCTCAACCCCGCCTGGTGCCGAAAAGCCGCCGGTGTTCTTGCCTGCTCCCAAAACCCGGTGGCACGGCACAATGATCGGAAACGGATTGTTCCCCATCGCCTGCCCGACGGCCTGCGCGGAGCCCGGCGCACCCAGTTGATGCGCGATATCCCCGTACGTCAGGACTTTCCCCGGCGGAATAGCCCGCGCGACGTCGTACGCGCGCCGGTTGAACTCCGGTACGTCTCGGTAATCCAACGGTGCCGCACGCAAATCGCGAGCCTCTCCCGACAGCAGCGCGACGACATCGTCCACCACTGCGCGAAGGTCCTCCGGCACCGGCGAATCCACCGCGTCAGGGAAGCGGGTCGCGAGGTGCGCGCGCGTCCGCTCGGCTGTGCTTCCCGGCAGCGCGGTTCCGATCACCGCACCGTCCCGCCAGGCGAGGCCGCATGCCCCGATCGGGGTGTCGAACACCGTGTACCCAACCGTCATACCGGCCAGCGTACGACCCCGCACCGACAGAAACTGGCGAGAAAACGACACGACCCTGGACCCGTAGCGACCGGGTTCTGCGACCCGGCCGATCGTGCCTGGCAATGGCTAACGGCACCTGAAGCCGCCGCTAGCCGAGCCGAAAACTAGTCCGTCGAGCCGAAACTAGCCCATCGAGCCGGAAACCCCAGCCGGAATCAGACCGCAGCAAAAGCCCGGTCGTGCCCAGCACCAGAACGGCACACCAGATCCCAGCCCGTCGCGTCCAGCTACCAGCCAACCGCGCCCGGCAAGCCCCGGCCCCGCCTCTGAAACGGACCCGGAAACCCCGATCAGGACTTCCGCTCCCGCCACCCGTTCGTCATCGGCAGCCGCCGGTCCCGGCCGAAAGCCTTGAACGTGATCTTCGTGCCCGGCGGATACTGCCGCCGCTTGTACTCGGCTCGGTCGACCATCCGCACCACCCGGTCGATCGTCTCCGGGTCGAACCCGGCCTCGATCAGGTCCGCGTACCCGCGGTCGTTCTCGACGTAATCGTCCAGGACGTCGTCCAGCAGCTCGTAATCCGGCAGCGAGTCCGAGTCCTTCTGGTCCGGCCGCAGCTCCGCCGAAGGCGGCTTCGTGATCGAGTTTTCCGGAATCGGCGGCGTTTCCCCGCGCTTGGCCGCTTCCTCGTTCCGCCACCGCGCCAGCTGCCACACGTGCGTCTTGAACAAGTCCTTGATCGGCGCGAAGGCCCCGACCGCATCGCCGTAAATAGTCGAGTAGCCGACGGCCAGCTCGGTCTTGTTGCCGGTCGCGAGCACGAGGTGCCCGTCCAAATTGGACAGAGCCATCAGCAGCATCCCGCGCACCCGCGCCTGGATGTTCTCCTCCGCGAGCCCGGTCAACTGCAGCTGGTTGACGTACACGTCGACCATGTCGCCGATCGGCTCGACCCGGTAGTGCGCGCCGATCCGCTCCGCCAAGTCGGAAGCGTCGTCCCGCGAGTGCGAGGACGAGTACTTCGACGGCATCGAAACGCCGTACACGTTGTCGCCGCCGAGCGCGTCCGCCGCCAGCGCCGCGCAGACTGCCGAGTCGATTCCGCCGGAGAAGCCGAAGGTGACCGTCGAGAAGCCGTTCTTGTGCACGTAATCGCGCAGCCCGACGACCAGCGCCGACCACACCTCGGCCTCGTCCGAGAGCGGTTCGCTGATCGTCCGGGCCGAAAGCGGCTCATAGGCGGGCAGCGGTTCGTTCCCGAGCACTCGCCGGTGCACTTCCAGCCCGTCGAAAGAGCCGGTGGCGGCAGCACTGGCAACAGGCAGGTCCAAATCCAGCACCAGCAGGTGCTCCACGAACTGCGGCGCCCGCGCGAGCAGGGTCCCGTCCGAGCCGACCACCAGCGAGTCGCCGTCGAAGACCAGATCGTCCTGCCCGCCGACCTGGTTCGTGTACACCAGCGGCGCGCCCGCCTCGGCCGCTCGCCGGGCGATCAGCGGCAGCCGTTGTTCGTCCTTCGACCGCTCGTACGGCGAGGCGTTCGGCGCGACCACCAGGTCGACCCCGGCCTTGCCCAGCGCGGAGATCGGGCCGCCGTCCTGCCAGATGTCCTCGCAGATCACCATGCCGATGTCGACGCCGTGCAGCCGCAGCACCTCAAGCTCGGTGCCCGGTTTGAAATACCGGTGCTCGTCGAACACTCCGTAGTTCGGGAGGTGGTGCTTGAACTGCCGGGCCACGACCTCGCCGCGGTACAGCGCCGCCGCCGCGTCGCGTGGGCCGATCTCGTCGTGGTCGAGGTAGCCGACATACGCCAGCACCTCGCCGCAGCCTGCCTCGTCGAGCCGGCGCGCCAGTTCGGTCACCGAACGCCGGGACGCCTCGGCGAACGTGCGCCGGAGCGTGAGGTCCTCGACCGGATAACCGGTCTGGGACATCTCCGGGAACACGACGACGTGCGCGCCCGCCTCGGCGGCCTTGCGGGTCCACTCGACGGTGAGCGCGGTGTTCCCGTCGATGTCGCCGACGGTGGTGTTGACCTGGGCCAGTGCGATGCGCAGTTGCGGCATGCCGCCATTCTGTCCCACCGCACCGACAGAAACTACGCGGAGGTGAGCCAGAGAACGGCGAAGGGCCCCTCACCCGCGGCGAGGGGCCCTCCGAAAGAAGGAATCAGGACTTCTTCATCCGCATCATGCTGCGCACCTTCTTGACCGTCTGCTCGAAGTCCGAGTCGAACGGGTTGTCGTGCACCAGGTACGTCCACGTCGTGTTCGCCCGCCGCACGCCGACGTCCTCGAGGTCGAGGCCGTCGTCGGTGATCTCGGCTTCCTCGAGCGTCTTCGCCGCCCGCGAGGCGGATTCGGCGATGATCTTGTGGAACTCCGGGATCGCCGCGCGGTGGAACTCGTCCAGCGGCGTCTCGCGGGCCAGCGCGCGCAGGTGGATGCTCTCGCGCACGTCGGTGAGGTACGCCAGGTGGTCCGACCACAGCTGGTCGAGGTGGAACAGCCGGACCTCGCGGCACACCTGCTCAAGGCGGTCGGAGTCGTCCAGCTTTTCCTTCAGCTCGGCGAACTTCTCCGGCTGCGCCTTCTCCAGCTCCTCGGCCGCGAGCCCGGTGTGCAGCACCTTGTCGCGGTGCTCCAGCAGTTCGGCGCGCTGCCGCTCGATCAGCCGGGTGTAGCGCCAGGTGTTGCGGTGGATCTCCAGGTCGACGCCCTCGGCCACGCGCTGGGCGTGGTTGAGCTGCCGGTGCGCGGCCGGGTCGGTGATCTCGCCGGTCTCGGTGTCCGCGTCGATGCCGTCCGGCAGGTCCGGCGCGTTCGACAGCACGAGGTCGTCGTTGAGGCTCGCGAAGAAGATCGCGCTGCCCGGGTCGCCCTGTCGTCCCGACCGGCCGCGCAGCTGCCCGTCGAGACGGCTCGACGGATACCGCGCGGTGCCGATCACGTGCAGGCCGCCCAGCTCGGCGACCTCTTCTCGGGTCGTGCCGTCGCTGCCGCCGAGCCGGATGTCGGTACCGCGACCGGCCATCTGGGTGGACACGGTGACCGCGCCCTTCTTGCCCGCCTCGGCGATGATCGCGGCTTCTTCGGCGTCGTTGCGCGCGTTCAGCACGACGCACGGCAGCTCGGCCTTCGCCAGCTTTTCCGCCAGCTCCTCGGACTCGGCGACGTCCTGGGTGCCGACGAGGATCGGCCGCCCGGTCTCGTGCACCGTGCGGATCTCCTCCTCGATCGCGCGCAGTTTCTGCGACGGCGAGGCGAAGACGCGGTCCTGCTGGTCCTCGCGGACGTTCGGGGTGTTCGGCGGGATGACCGCGACCTCGAGCTTGTAGAACTCGCGCAGCTGCTCGGCGACCGCGACCGCGGTACCGGTCATGCCCGCGACCTCGGGGTAGCGCGCGAGCAGCGCCTGCACCGTGATCGAGTCGAGGATTTCGCCCCGGTCGGTGGCGGTGACCTGCTCCTTCGCCTCGACCGCGGCCTGCAGCCCGTCCGGCCAGCGCTGCAGTTCGGCGACGCGGCCGCGGGCGGCGTTGATCAGCTGCACCTTGCCGTCGCGGACCAGGTAGTCGACGTCGCGGGTGAGCAGCGCGTGCGCGTGCAGGGCGACGTTCACCGCGGCGAGCCGGTCCGAACCGGACTCGTCATACAGGTCGACACCGCCGAGCGACTTCTCCACGACCGACGCGCCGGCGCTGGTCAGCCACGCGTTGCGGCCCTCGGAGTCGGTCTCGTAGTGCAGGCCGAGCCGCAGCCGCCGGACGATCTTGGCGACCTCCTCGTCGGCGTCGTTGTGGTCGATCGAACCGGCCATGACCAGCGGCACGCGCGCCTCGTCGACCAGCACCGAGTCGGCCTCGTCGACGATCGCCACCTCGGGGGCCTTCTGCACCAGGTCGTCAGCGCTGGTGACCAGCCGGTCGCGCAGCACGTCGAAGCCGATCTCGGCGACCGCGCCGTAGGTGACCTCCTTGCCGTAGGCCTCCTTGCGCTCCTCCTTCGAGTGCGCCGGTTCGACCCAGCCGACGGTGACGCCGAGCAGGTCGTAGACCGGGCCCATCCACTCCGCGTCGCGGCGGGCGAGGTAGTCGTTGACCGTGACGACGTGCACCCGGCGGCCGCGCAGCGCGTACCCGGCGCCGGCCAGCGCGCCGGCGAGCGTCTTGCCCTCACCGGTCTCCATCTGCACGACGTGGCCGGTGAGCAGGCCCATGGTGCCGAGCAACTGCACGTCGAAGGCCCGCTCGCCGAGCTTGCGCCGGGCGGCCTCGCGGCCGAGCGCGCAGATCTCGATCAGCTGGCCGTCGGTGAACGAGGCGGCCCCGCCGATGGCGTCCCGCAGCTTGCCCGCGCGCTCGGTGAGCTCGGCGTCCTCGAGCTTCTCCAGCTCCGGTTCGAGCTTCTCGACGGCGGGCAGCAGCGCTTCGTAACGGGTCAGCTCGACGCTGCCCGGCCGCTGGATGATCCGGCGGAGCCGCTTGCCCACCCGGCTGATCAGTGCCACCCCTGGTCTCCTCGTGTCGATGTGTCTCCGGTCGCACCCCGCACTGCCCAACGCGCCGACGGTGCGTTCGAGTTCCGCGCCCGGATGGCACGATCAAACCGTGCCACGTCATCCCAGCGCCAGCCCGAAAGTCCATCCGTTCGTCGCGTTAGCGGCTGCCGGCCTGCTCGCGACCACGCTCGGGGCGTGCTCGGCCAAGCCCGATCAGGCCGCGCTCGTGCCGACGGTCGAATCGCACGCGCCGGTGGGCCCGGTGCCCGCCGGACTGGCGCGGTTCTACGGGCAGAGCGTCTCCTGGTCCGCGTGTGCACCCTACGCGACCTCGGACGACGCGCGGTCCGCCTTCAAGACGCAGGGAATCGAGTGCGGACGGCTCACGGTCCCGTTGAACTATGACAAACCGGACGGCCAGACGATCACCATCGGCGTGCTGCGGCACCGCGCGAGCGATCCGGGCCAGAAAATCGGTTCGCTCGTGGTGAACCCGGGCGGACCGGGCGCTTCGGGCATGGTCGCCGCGGCGGGCCTGCTCGACCAGGTGTCGAAGTCCGATCTCGGCGACCGGTTCGACCTCGTCGGCTTCGACCCGCGGGGGATCGGGGCCAGCGAACCGCAGATCAAATGCCTGACCGGACCCGAGCGCGACGCCGACCGTGCCGACGACAGCGAGACCGACGGTTCTCCCGCCGGCGTCGCGAAGCAGGAGACGGAACAGAAAGACTTCGCCGCGAAGTGCACACAGCGCACGAAGTACGGCGACGACATGCTCGCGCACGTCGGTACGCGCGACGTCGTTAAGGACATGGACGTGCTGCGAAGCGTCCTCGGCGACGAGAAGCTCACGTACCTCGGCTACTCGTACGGCACGCGCATCGGATCCACGTACGCGGAGACCTTCCCGAAGAACGTGCGCGCGCTCGTTCTAGACGGCGCTGTCGACCCGACGCAGAGCCCGGAGGACTCACTCGTCGCGCAGGGCCAAGGCTTCGGCGGAGCGTTCAACGAGTTCGCGAAGTGGTGCGCGGCGCGTCAGGACTGCGCGCTCGGCCACGACCCGGCCGCGGCGACGAAGCAGTTTCAAGACCTCACGCGCCGGTTGATCGACTTCCCCGTGCCCGTGGGCGACGGCCGCAAGCTGTCGTACGACGACGCGACCACCGGTGCCATCCAGGCCCTCTACCAGCAGAGTCTCTGGGAGTACCTCAACACCGGGCTGAACGAGCTGAAGCTGCAGCGCGGCACGACGTTGGAGAAGCTCGCCGACATCTACAACGAGCGTAATCCGGACGGCAGCTACGGCACCACACAGGACGCCTTCATCGCGATCCGTTGCGTCGACGATCCGCGCATCACCGATCCGAAGCAGATCCTCGAAGGCCAGGAGAAATACGTAAAGGCTGCGCCGTTCCTCGACGACGGTCGCCAAGCCAGCTCCGCTCGCGACGCGTGCGCGTTCTGGCCGGTGCCGAACACGTCGAAGCCGCACGAGCCGAACGTCGAAGGCCTGCCGAAGACCCTGACGATCTCGACCACGAACGACCCGGCGACGCCGTACCAGGCGGGCGTGAATCTCGCGAAGGCGCTGAAGGGGTCGCTGTTGACCTTCGAGGGGACGCAGCACACGGTGTTCCTGCAGGGGAACGCCTGCGTCGACAAGGCGGGGACTGCGTACCTCATCGATGGCACGACACCGCCGGACGGCACTCGCTGTAAGGCCAGCTGAGGTTGCGCTGGCTCGCGACCAGCGCGGTGTTCATGCGAATCGGCCGGGCTATCAGGTGCCGGTTCGCGAGCGACGGCAACTGCTAAGACTGCTGATCCGTCAACAGCACTTCGTACATCACCGGGCTGTCGCGGTTCGTCGCTGGCGGCACCTGCAGCCACATCCGCGCGAAGTGGTGCGGTTCGGTCACCGTCACCCAGATCTTCACGTTTACGTCCGCGTGGATCTGCGGCACGAGCGTCGCCGCGACAGCCTGGGGCACCGTTCCGCCGACGCGGTATCCGTCGATGTGCTGGATCGTCTCGCGGATCTCGGTTTTCGGCTGCTGGAGCGAGTCGAGGAGACGGATCAGGCCGCCGTGCGGGCCGAGGAACCGGCCGACCGTGAAGGGCGTGGGACCGTTCGTTTCGCGACCCTTCGTGTCCTTGGCGGTCGCGGTGTGCCCGGAGACGGTGAACGAGAACGACCGATCGGTGAATTCCGCGCTGCCGCTCGCCTGTCCGCCGCTCTTGAGGGTCGCGTTGCCGACGAGCTTGGTCATCGGCAGGCCGGGCAGCACCCCGTTGACGCCGACCGAGAAGTGCAGGCTGCGGACCTTCGCGAAGTCCTCCTTGGCGGCGGCGACCAACCCGTCCGCCGCGGGCAAGGGGGGTGCCGCGGTGCAACCGCCGACCAGCCCGAGGAGCAGCAGCGCCGGCAGGACACGTCGGCTGAGCATGGCTGAGAGCCTACTTGGTTGGCCCGATCCTTTCGGATGGTGTCCTTCCGGCCACTGTCGACCAGGCCCGTACCACGCCAGACTGACTGCTCGTGACCGTTGAGACTCGTCCCGCCCGCCGCCTGCACCGCGCCTGGTTCGTTGCGGCGGCCGCGTTCGTCGCCCTCCTTGCCGCCGCCGGCTTCCGCGCCGCGCCGGGCGTCCTGATCGATCCGCTGCACCAAGAGTTCGGTTGGTCCCGCGCCACGATCGGCTCAGCCGTCTCGGTCAACCTCGTCCTGTACGGCCTCTTCGCGCCTTTCGCGGCAGCACTGATGGAGCGGTTCGGTATCCGCCGGGTCGCGGCTACCGCGCTGTGCGTCGTCGCTCTCGGTGCGGGCGGCACGGTCTTCATGAGCGCCAGCTGGCAGTTGATCCTCTGCTGGGGCGTGCTCGTCGGCCTCGGCACCGGCTCGATGGCGATGAGCTTCGCCGCGATGGTCGCGACGCGCTGGTTCGTGCGCCACCGCGGCGTCGTAACCGGCGTACTGACCGCCGCCGGGGCAACCGGACAGCTGATCTTCCTGCCGTTGATCGCGTCGCTCGCGGTGGACGACGGCTGGCGGACGGCATCCATGGTCATCGCCATCGCGGCTCTCGCGGTGGTCCCGGTCGTGCTGTTGGCCGTACGCGATCACCCCGCCGATGTCGGCACTGTCGCGTTTGGAGCGCCCGAAGACACCGAAGTGGCGCGCCCGGCACCGAAGGTCGGCACTGTCCGCCGAGGGTTGACGGTGCTGTTCCAGGCCGCGCGCACCCGTACGTTCTGGCTACTCGCCGTCGGGTTCGCCATCTGCGGGGCGACCACGAACGGGTTGGTCAGCACGCACTTCGTCCCGGCCGCCCACGACCACGGCATGCCGCAGACGACCGCGGCGAGCCTGCTCGCGCTGGTCGGTGTCTTCGACGTGGTGGGAACGATCGCGTCGGGATGGCTCACCGACCGTGTCGACCCACGGATCCTGCTCGGCGTCTACTACGCGTTGCGGGGAGTTTCGCTCGCCCTGTTGCCGCAGCTGTTCACGAATTCGGTCCAGCCGAGCATGTGGGCGTTCATCCTCTTCTACGGCCTGGACTGGGTCGCGACCGTTCCGCCGACGGTCGCGCTCTGCAGCCGGTCTTTCGGCGAAGCCGGTCCGATCGTGTTCGGCTGGGTCTTCGCCTGCCATCAGCTGGGCGCGGCGTTCGCCGCTTCCGCCGCCGGAGCGGTGCGCGACCAGTTCGGCGACTACGCGATCGCGTGGTACGTCGCCGCCGGGCTCGCGGTCATCGCGTCGGTCGCTTCGCTGTCGATCACCCGGTCAAGGAAGCCCCAGCTCGCCGCCGCGGCATAAATCGGACTCCAACGGGGGTGACCCGTGAAACATGGCGTTAACACGTGCTGGTTAGGGTTCGGCCATGGATCGCCAGCAGGAATTCGTGCTCCGCACTTTGGAAGAGCGCGACATCCGTTTCGTTCGCCTGTGGTTCACCGACGTGCTGGGATTTCTGAAGTCCGTCGCGGTCGCGCCCGCCGAACTGGAGGGCGCGTTCAGCGAGGGCATCGGTTTCGACGGCTCGGCCATCGAAGGCTTCGCGCGCGTCTACGAGTCGGACATGGTCGCCAAGCCCGACCCGTCCACGTTCCAGGTGCTGCCGTGGGAGACCCCGGAGGGCGGCCCGTACTCCGCGCGGATGTTCTGCGACATCGCGATGCCCGACGGTTCGCCGTCCTGGGCCGACCCGCGGCACGTGCTGCGCCGTCAGCTGTCGAAGGCCAGCGAGGCCGGTTTCACCTGCTACGTGCACCCGGAGATCGAGTTCTTCCTGCTCGCCAACCTCCCCGACGACGGCAGCGAGCCCGAGCCCGCGGACAACGGCGGCTACTTCGACCAGGCCAGCCACGCCACCGCGACCCACTTCCGCCGGCACGCGATCGAAACCCTCGAGGCGATGGGCATCTCGGTCGAGTTCAGCCACCACGAAGGCGCGCCGGGGCAGCAGGAAATCGACCTTCGCTACGCCGATGCCCTGACCATGGCCGACAACGTGATGACGTTCCGTTACGTCGTCAAGGAGGTCGCGCTGACCCAGGGCGTGCGCGCGACCTTCATGCCGAAGCCGTTCACCGACCAGCCCGGTTCCGGCATGCACACCCACGTGAGCCTGTTCGAAGGCGACCGCAACGCGTTCTACGACGCCGAGGACCCGCACGAGCTGTCCGAGACCGGCAAGGCGTTCGTCGCCGGGGTCCTGCACCACGCCAAGGAAATCTCCGCCGTCACCAATCAGTGGGTCAATTCCTACAAACGGCTGATCAGCGGCAGCGAGGCTCCGACGACGGTGTCGTGGGGGAGGGCCAACCGCTCGGCGCTCGTGCGCGTGCCGATGTACTCGCCGGGCAAGGCGTCGTCGCGGCGCGTGGAAATCCGGACGCTCGATTCGGCGTGCAACCCGTACCTGGCCTACTCGGTGATACTGGCCGCGGGGCTGAAGGGCATCGAAAAGGGCTACGAGCTGCCGCCGCCCGCCGAGGACAACATCTGGCAGTTGTCGGACTCCGAGCGCCGCGCCGCCGGTTACTCGCAGTTGCCGCAGAACCTCGGCGAGGCGCTTTCCGAGATGGAGAAGTCCGAGCTGCTGCCGGAAGCGCTCGGCGAGCATGTCTATGACTTCTTCTTGCGCAACAAGCGGGTCGAGTGGGACAACTACCGGAGCGCGGTCACTCCGTACGAGCTCCGGACTCTGTTGCCGATGCTCTGAGGAGCCCCCGGGCCGTGCTCCGACGTTGGGGAGGCATCGGAACATGGGAAAAAGACTGCCCGCCGTACTCGCCGCACTGGTCGCGGCGGCGGGCTTGGCCACCGCGCCGCCAGCGGTCGCGATGCGGGGTGACCACTCGGACCCGGCCGAGCTGCACTTCGACCTCGACCGCGCGGACATCCCGTCGCTGCAGCACCGGATGGCGACCGGGCAGCTCACCGCGACCCGGCTGACCAGCGCGTACCTCGCCCGGGTCCGGGTGCTGGACCCGAAGGTCAACGCCGTCCTCGCGCTCAACCCGGCCGCGCTCGCGCAAGCCGCGGCCAGCGACGTCCGGCACCGGACCGGCCGCACCCGCGGTCCGCTCGACGGGATCCCGGTGCTGGTCAAGGACAACGTCGACACCCACGACCAGCAGACCACCGCCGGTTCGCGCGCGCTGCGGAGCCGTCCGGCGAAGGACGCCACGCTGATCACCCGGCTGCGCGACGCCGGCGCGGTGATCCTCGGCAAGGCGAACCTGTCGGAATGGGCCAACTTCCGCGCCGCGAAGCCGACTTCCGGCTGGTCCGGCGTCGGCGGGCAGACCAACAACCCATACGTGCTGGACCACAACCCGTGCGGGTCATCCGCCGGATCCGCGGCCGGCGTCGCCGCGTCGCTCGCGCAGGTCGCGGTCGGCAGCGAGACCGACGGGTCGATTGTGTGCCCGGCCGGGATGACCGCGACAGTCGGGCACAAGCCGAGCCTCGGGCTCGTCAGCCGCACCGGCGTCGTGCCGATCTCCGCGGAACAGGACACGGCGGGACCCATCGCGCGCAACGTCGTCGACACCGCGCTGACGCTCTCGGTCCTGCAGGGCCGAGACCCCTCCGACCCGGCCACCCTGCGCTACCCGTCGACCCAGCCGACCGACTACGCGAAACTCCTTCGCCCCGGTGTTCTGCGCGGTGCCCGGATCGGGCTGTGGCGGCTGCCGGTGCTCGGCCCGGACACGGACGCCGTGGTCAGCAAGACGAAAGCCTCGCTGGAACGCGCCGGCGCGACGGTTGTCGAGGTGACGCTGCCGTACCAGGACCGGCTCGCGGCGCTGGAGTTCCCGGCGCTGCTGACCGAGTTCCACCGCGACATCGACGCCTACCTCGCCACCCGCCCCACCGGCCCGCGGAACCTGGCGGACCTCGTCGCGTACAACCGCGCTGACCCGCTGGAACGCACCTGCTTCGCTGGTCAGGAACTGTTCGAGCAGGCGCTCGCCGCGCCCGGTCCGCAGGATCCGGCCTACCTGAAGAACCGGGCCGAGCTGACGGACCTGTCGCGCCGGTCCCTTGACGAGACCCTCGCGAAGTACGACCTGGACGCCATCGCGTCGCCGACGAACCCTCCTGCCTGGAAGACGGACTGCGCGGTCGGCGACAACGACGTGATCCCGTCCTCGACCCCGGCCGCGGTGGCGGGCTACCCGGCCGTCACCGTGCCGGCAGGTTCGGTCGGACCGCTGCCGGTGGGGATTTCGTTCATGGGCGGACAGTGGACGGACGGGAAGATGCTCGCGCTGGCCGCGGACTACACGCGGGTCGCGCCAGCTCGGGTTCCGCCTCGGTACTTGCCCCGGTTGCCCGGGTAGGTCTTTCGAGGTCGCCCTAAGCGGGTGAAGGTTTGTCGGCCGCCGGTCAGTGCACTGCACTGACCGGCGGCTTTCGTTTTTCGGCGGGTGTGGCTGCGGATCAGTCGGGTGGCCGGGCAGCGGGCTGACCTGCGTAATTGGGTTGCGGATGCGGCCGCGAAGGAGTGGTCTTGGGCCGCGGCTGGGCCGGTTCGAAGGCGTTCCGGCGGAGACCTGGGTCACTCGAGGGCCGTCCGGAGCCCCGCCGAGCGCGCCCGACGGCCCGCGAACCGGTCGAATCAGCCCGCTGTCAAGGCTCTGACCAGCGTCGATGCCGTTAAGTGACCCCCCTGTTTTCGGGTGGTTGGACGGCATGTAATCTTCTCTTCGTCGCCAGGAACACCGGGCCGGCGGGGCCGAAAGCCTCACCGATCAGGAGCCAGGGCCGAGCGGGTTGACACCGCGAAACGGACCAGGTAATGTTCAGCGTCGGCCCACGAGCGGCCGCCGACTCCCTACGACTAGCTTGTAGGTACCGGCATGCTCGACCAAAAGCTTGAAATAACGCATCGAGCTTGGCCTGGTTGATTCCGGGGTTGGTTCGGGGTGTGTTGCTTGAGAACTCAACAGTGTGCTAGTGAACTAAGCCAGTAGAGCTTAATATGAAACCCCCTCGTCGGGGTTTCCTTTGAGAATG